>DFDL01000044.1 GCA_002367715.1 Actinobacteria bacterium UBA3028 | reverse complement strand
ACATAGCCAGGAAAGACATTGCGCTTAACTTGCTTGCGCTGACCATTCTTAATTTCCATAACCTCTTCTTCAGGTACTTCTACCTGGAAAATATAATCTTCCATATTTAGCGCAGTAATACGGTTGGCAAGATTTCCCTTTACCTTCTTCTCGTATCCTGCATATGAGTGCACTACATACCAGTCGCCAGGTGCACTACGAAGTGCGCGGCGAAATTCTGCATTCTCGTCATTCTCTTCCTCTAATTCTCCATCTTCCGAAACATCTAATACTTCTAAATCTCCTGAAGGCTCAAGGGCTGTCTCAACCTCTTCGGCAACAATTTCTACAACATCAGTTGCAGTAGCTGCGAGCGCAGCCTCAAAATCATCGGCGACGCTGCTCCGCGCGGTATCAATATTTTCGATATTTTCAATATTTTCTAATGTCATCTAATTCTCACCCTACCCAAATACCCAGAACACAATTTTGGTCAAGATTAGGTCGAATATAGATACAACTGCGATTACGAAAGCCACAAAGACCAGTACTACTGCTGTGTAAGTTGTAAGTTGGTTACGAGTTGGCCAGACAACTTTACGGAGTTCAGAAATTATTTGGCGATAGTAAAGGCCAATGCGACCAAAGAGCCCTAGGGCTTCTTGGTCTGTGTTGTGTGATGGATCTTTCTCATCAACCACGTTCACTACCTCTTTCCTATACGTGACTAGTTAAACCGCTAAAACTTCTTCAACTACTTGCAGGGCAGGAGGGACTTGAACCCCCAACCGCCGGTTTTGGAGACCGGAACTCTGGCCAGTTGAGCTACTGCCCTTCGAGCGTTACTTAGGTCAAGAAGACATGCGTCAGCATGGCCTATTGCAAGCGCCAGAACGGGGAGTGTAGAGCGTGAAGGGGTGCATAGTAAAACTGAGGAATGGCATACTCCGCACTATGAGCGCAAAACCAAGAATTTCTCGCAGAATCGCAGCCATCGCTGAATCAGCCACATTGGCAGTCGATGCAAAGGCAAAGGCCCTTAAAGCAGCAGGCCGCCCAGTGATCGGCTTTGGTGCTGGAGAACCAGATTTTCCAACACCTGATTACATAGTTAAAGCTGCAGCAGATGCCACATCAAAACCTGCAAATCATCGCTACACACCAACACCAGGACTTCCAGAACTCCGTGACGCGATCGTTGCAAAGACGCTGCGCGACTCAAATTATGTAATAGCTGCAGATCAAGTTCTTGTCACAAATGGCGGCAAACAATCTGTCTATCAATCTTTTGCATCAATTATCGATCCTGGTGATGAAGTAATTTTGCCATCACCATTCTGGACAACTTATCCCGAGTGCATCAAGCTCGCTGGCGGAACTGCAGTTGAAGTTTTTGCTGACGAATCTCAAAATTACTTAGTAACCGTAGGACAACTAGAGGCTGCGCGTACCCCAAAGACAAAGGCACTTTTATTCTGTTCGCCCTCCAATCCAACTGGCTCGGTTTATTCAGAAGAAGAAGTTAAGGCAATTGGCCAATGGGCGCTAGCAAATGACATCTGGATTATTTCGGATGAAATTTATGAGCACCTACTTTATGACGGTGCCACTGCCCCAAGCCTTCCAGTAATCGTTCCAGAAATGGCCGATAAAACAATAATCATCAATGGAGTAGCAAAGACTTATGCCATGACCGGTTGGCGAGTTGGTTGGATGATAGGTCCAAAGGATGTAATCAAAGCGGCAACAAATCTGCAGTCACATCTAACTTCAAATGTTTCAAATGTTTCACAGCGTGCAGCAATAGCCGCCGTTACTGGCGACCTAACTGCAGTTCACGAGATGGGAGCGGCATTTAATAGACGCCGCAAATTGATTGTTGATTTACTAAATAAAATTCCTGGAGTTAATTGCCCAACACCTACAGGGGCCTTCTATGTTTACCCATCTGTAAAAGGAGTTTTGGGCAAGGAAATTCGTGGTAAAAAACCAGCAACATCGGCAGAGTTGGCTACGCTAATACTTGAAGAAGTTGAGGTAGCGGCTGTTCCGGGTGAGGCATTTGGACCATCTGGATATCTTCGATTCTCCTACGCACTTAGTGATGCTGAAATTGTTGAGGGAATTGGTCGCGTTGCTACATTGCTTGGCGAGGCAGAGTAACCCTTTAATTTAAAGTCAAGCCAACTAGCTGAACCTCTGATTGCAAGGTAATACCAAATTTTTCTTTAACCTTTGCCTGCGCTGATTTAGCTAATTCAACTAAATCTTTCGCTGTTGCATCTCCCGAATTCGAAAGCGCCAAGACATGCTTCGGTGAAATCTGTGCACCGGCCAGGCGATCGCCTTTACGCACTCCGGCGTTCTCCATCAACCATGCAGCAGAAGTTTTTATTTTCCCATCGACTGTTGGCCATCTTGGAGCTCCACTAGGTAGATTTTCTGCTTCAGCTTTCTCCAAAATAGGATTCATAAAGAATGAGCCTGCGGAATTTATTCCGAGACCAACCAACATTCCTTTTGCTCCGCGCAGCTTTAATACTGCCGCGCGTACCTTCACGATTGAGGCTCGAGCTCCGATTTCGACACCAAGTTCGGCTGAAAGTTCGGTATATCCGATTGGAAGTGAGTCTTCACCCAAACGAAGTTGAAAAGTTACATCCAAAATTACATATCGGCCGGCGGACTCTTTGAAAATGGAGCTTCGATAACTAAAACCACATTCACTGGCCGTGAATGTCTTAATCTCTTGTACTGTGCGATCAAAGGTACGAACGCGAGCAATAACTTCGGCAACTTCATGGCCATATGCTCCAATATTCTGAATTGGGGCGCCCCCAACTGTTCCGGGAATTCCACTAAGGGATTCTAAATTTGCCAACCCTTTATCTATTGTAAATAGAACAAATTCATCCCAATCGCTTCCAGCACTTACCGTGATAGTTCCACCGCTACACGCATCTATCTCGTAAGAGTTACCCGTGGTCTCAACCCTAAGAACTGTCCCCGCGAAACCATCATCGCTAATTAAGACATTTGAACCACCGCCAAGAATTAAAAGCGGAGTTTTCGAATTATCAGCGTCAATCACACTAGATATTAACTGCGCTTCAGAAGTGATATGAATGATCTTTGTTGCGCTCCCGCCAACACCCAGCGTAGTCAGCTTTGATAAATCGTTAAGGGCCATGAGGTAAGGCTACCTGCGTGGCGACAATATTTCGTTCTTACCTCGAAAGCGCTGCAATATTCGATCATAGTTCTTCTTAGATTGTGCTTCGCGGTATTCAGGATCACTGTCGTAATAGCCATGATGGCGCTCTTGCTTCAGCGGCAAATCTAATTGCCAGAGACGACCTTGAGATTGCCGAAGTTTTAAGCCAAATTCGATATCTGCATTTCGATAGTAAATGGCTCGAATATTAAATGCACCAGCTTCCAAGGTATGCGCTTTGTTTAACCCCAAGAAATAACTAAAGAGAACGTCTACTTCTCCGGCACCTTTATCATCAACACTTCGCCATTCATCTTCAGTATTTACCAGACCACCGCGCCAACCAACTGCGCTAAATTCTGCTTCTGCCAATTTTGCTATGGTTGGAGTTATCGCATCCCCCATAAGAATTGTCGATGGATCCATAACAATTACATACGGTGAATTTGCTGCTTTGATTAAGGCATTCATAGCCTCTCCCCAACCAACGCCTTGCACTATTTGAACTACATAAGTTCGCTCATCGATTATCTCTTCAATCGAACTTAAATCGGGGCTCCCAGAGATCAATAGATAGATGGCAATATCTTCCTGTGAATTTTCTTTTAGCGCGGATATGGCTGTGATTGCATCTGATACATATCCATCAGCATAAATAAGAACAGTCGCCTTAAAATCTTTTGCGCTTAATTTTCGCAAGTCCCCGATTCGTTGATAGACCTTAAATGGTGCGCTCATCAGAGTTTAATTACACCCTTTGCCATTCCTAAGACTTTAATCTCATCGCAGAGCGCAGTTAATTCAACTTTTGCCTGACCATTTGCTACCTCTACTACTTTGCCGGTAACGCTTAGCATTACATCGGAGCCTGCCGGAACAATGACTGGCTTGATAAATCGGGCTGAAAACTCAACCACTTTCTCTGACCCTGAAATGTCTGATAGATACTTTCCCGCAAGAGCCATAGTTAACATCCCATGAGCAATTACATCTGGAAGTCCTACCGACTTAGCAAATGCCTCATCTTGATGAATTGGGTTCTGATCACCACTTGCATTTGCATAGGCGATAAGAAGTTGACGATTAATAATGTAGCTCTTCTCTGGAAGGACTTGGTCCTGGGTTAACTCACTCATGCTCGCACCACTAAGGTCGACCAGGTCGATACAACTAGTTGCGGACCATCATGTAGATCTGATCTGACGCTAACAATTTCATTTCCGGCAACTGTGCGAGCACTCTCAATGGTCGATGAACAGTTTAAAATATCGCCGGCCACAATTCGTCGCTTGATTTCAAATCTTTGATCGCCATGAACGACACGAGTCCAGTCCAAGCCACTATCTTGCAAAAGTTTTTGAGATTGATCCAAAGTTATAGTTATTGAAAAAGTTGGTGGCGCTATCTCAAGATTAGTTTCACCTATTACATAGGCAAAGTTAGCGATTGCCTCTTT
>DFDL01000068.1:15192-15897 GCA_002367715.1 Actinobacteria bacterium UBA3028 | reverse complement strand
GATGTTGCAATGGTTGCACCAAAAGGCCCAGGCCACTTAGTACGTCGTGAGTACACAGCTGGTCGCGGAGTTCCAGTACTAGTTGCGGTAGAGCAAGATTCAACTGGAAAGGCTTGGCCACTAACACTCTCATACGCTAAAGCAATCGGTGGACTTCGCGCAGGCGGAATCCTCACGACATTTACTGAAGAGTGCGAGACCGATCTATTTGGTGAGCAAGCAGTTCTCTGCGGTGGGGCTTCTCAGCTTGTGCAATATGGTTTTGAAACATTAATTGAAGCTGGATATCAACCAGAAGTTGCATACTTTGAATGCCTCCACGAACTCAAGTTGATCGTTGACTTGATGTATGAGGGCGGTATCGCAAAGCAACGTTGGTCAGTCTCTGACACTGCAGAGTACGGTGATTACATCTCCGGTCCACGTGTAATTGATGCGAGCGTTAAGGCAAATATGAAGGCAGTTTTGGCTGATGTTCAAAACGGAACTTTTGCTAAGCGCTTTATTGATGACCAAGATGCCGGCGCCCCAGAATTTAAGGCACTTCGCGCAAAGGGTGAAGCTCATCCAATCGAAGCTGTTGGCCGCGAACTTCGCAAGATGATGACATGGGTCAAGGGCAATAACAACGATGATTATAAGGAAGGTGCTGCTGCGCGTGGCTAAACCTATTGTTTTAATTGCGGAAGAACTTAGCCCGGCAAC
>DFDL01000068.1:14529-14975 GCA_002367715.1 Actinobacteria bacterium UBA3028 | reverse complement strand
CTTGCTGCGCTCGGCGCCGGTGTAGATGCAGTACTTATTCGATCTGCGACCAAGATGGATAGTGAAGCTATTGCAGCAGCAAAAGGGTTAAAAGTAATTGCACGTGCTGGCGTTGGTCTAGATAACGTTGATATTCCTGCAGCCACTGCAGCAGGTGTCATGGTTGTTAATGCACCAACTTCAAATATTGTAAGCGCAGCCGAGCTAGCCATTTCACTTCTGATGGCATCTGCTCGCTTTATCTCACCTGCACATGCCGCACTCCGCAATGGCAAATGGGCACGCTCTAAGTACACAGGCGCCGAACTTTTTGAGAAGACTCTCGGAATCGTTGGATTTGGTCGAATCGGACAACTTGTAGCTGCCCGCATGCATGCATTTGGAATGGATGTTGTTGCTTATGATCCATATCTACAACCTGCCCGCGCTGCGCAACTTGGTGTTCG
>DFDL01000068.1:6188-14269 GCA_002367715.1 Actinobacteria bacterium UBA3028 | reverse complement strand
GGTGTAGAGGCTCTTAAAAAAGTTAAGCCAACAGTTCGTATTATCAATGCAGCTCGCGGTGGCGTATTAGATGAGGCAGCGCTCTTTGATGCACTTAAAGAGGGACGCGTTGCCGGAGCTGGGCTAGATGTTTATGTAACTGAACCTTGCACAGATTCACCACTCTTCCAATTAGATAACGTTATTGCAACGCCACACCTTGGCGCCTCAACTGATGAAGCGCAGGAGCGTGCAGGAATTGCAGTTGCAGTTTCAGTTCGCAAGGCGCTATCTGGCGAACTAGTTCCTGATGCAGTAAATGTTAAGGGCGGTGCGATTCATGAAGAGATTCGTCCAAGCCTGCCACTAGTTGAGAAGATGGCGCAGATTGCTACTGCGATTGCTGGTGAACTTCCAGTTTCAATGGAGGTCCAAGTCCGCGGTGATATTTCAGAGCATGACTCTTCAGTTCTGGCCACAAGTGCGCTTAAGGGTGCACTTATTGCTACGGGAGCAGAGGATGTTACTTATGTAAACACACCGGCGCTTGCAGAAGGACGCGGTATGAGCGCAAGTGTTAATACCGATCCTGAAAGTCCAGAGTATCGAAGCATGATCTCACTTCATGCAGCGCTAACTGATGGGCGCATTGTTGTTGTAAATGGAACTCTTATGGGAATTCGTAAAGTCGAGAAGATAATTGCAATCGATGAATATGATTTAGATCTAGCACCTACTGAGAATCTTCTCTTCCTACGCTATACCGATCGCCCAGGAATAGTTGGCATGGTCGGAAATGCTCTCGGTAAAGCCGATATCAATATCGCCGGAATGCAGGTAGCAAGGGATAGTGCCGGCGGTGAAGCGCTAATGGTGCTGACCGTTGATTCAAGTGTTGCATCTGATGTTGTTGCAGAATTAAAGAGCGCAACTGGCGCAAAATTAGTTCAAGCCGTTAATCTGATTGGATAAGTTGGTAGCTATGAAGAGTTTTAATTTAGCCGTTATCGGCGGCGATGGCATCGGTCCTGAAGTTGTTGCTGAAGGGCTAAAAGTTTTAGATGTTGTTGCAGCTAACTACGGCGTGGAATTTAAGAAGGTTAACTACGACCTTGGAGCCAAGTATTGGCACAAGACCGGAGAGACGCTTCCTGATTCAGTTTTGGCTGAGCTTGCAAAAGCGGATGTAATTCTTCTTGGTGCGGTTGGCGACCCAACGGTTCCAAGTGGCGTTCTAGAGCGAGGATTACTTCTTAAATTACGCTTTGCCTTTGATCATTATGTAAATCTACGTCCAGCTAAGTTACATGCTGGCGTTAAGTCGCCACTTGTTAATTCAGGTTCAATTGATTTTATTGTAGTTCGTGAAGGAACTGAAGGTCCATATGTTGGAGCCGGAGGTTCACTTGCAGAGGGCACAAAGGATGAGATTGCAACTGAAGAGAGTCTAAATACCCGGCGCGGGGCCGAACGAGTAATTCGTGATGCGTTTGCTAGAGCCCAGCAACGCCCACGTAAGAAGCTAACCCTGGTACATAAGAACAATGTACTTACTAGAGCTGGCGGACTCTGGACTAGAACATTTAACGAGGTAGCAAAAGAGTTTCCTGATATCACTACCGATTATCTCCATGTAGATGCTGCATCGATGTTCTTTGTTACCAATCCAGAGCGCTTTGATGTTGTAGTAACAGATAATTTATTTGGTGATATTTTGACAGATATAGCGGCTGCCATCTGTGGCGGAATCGGACTGGCGGCATCTGGAAATATAAATCCAACCGGTGAATTTCCATCAATGTTTGAACCGGTACATGGTTCAGCGCCAGATATTGCAGGTAAATCACTCGCAGATCCAACTGCAACAGTTATGTCAGTAGCGATGATGCTCTCGCATCTTGGTTTGACTGATGCAGCAGCTGATATCGAACGTGCGGTAGCTGAAGATTTACTCAGCCGCGGCGATTCAAGGCGCAGCACCACACAAATTGGTGATGCTCTGGCTGCAGGAGTTGCGGCAAGAAAATGAAAATTAATTTAAATCCAAATCCAAATCCGCTCACCGATGAAGATCGCGATGCCAAGATTGCAGCTGGTGGCTTTGGAAAGTATTACACCGACAATATGGTTGTACTTGAGTGGAGTGAAGTTTCTGGATGGGGTGAGGCCGAACTAAAAGCTTATGGGCCTATAACGCTAGATCCAGCAACTGCAGTATTTCATTATGGTCAAGAGATATTTGAAGGAATGAAGGCCTATTCACAACCAGATGGCAGCATCTCGCTATTTCGCCCAGATGCTAACGCCAAGCGATTTGCACGCAGTGCGGCGCGACTTGCTCTACCAGAGCTTCCAATTGAAGATTTTATTGAAACAGTTAAAACTTTAGTTAAGCAAGATCGTAAATGGGTACCAACTCATATTGGTGAATCGCTATATATTCGCCCTTTCATGATCGCTACCGAAATTGGTTTAGGTGTTCGCCCTTCAAATAAGGCCACATATATGTTGATTGCAACTCCTGCCGGTGCGTATTTCAATGCATCGGAGGCTGTCAATGTCTGGATTTCAACGGAATATGTCCGCGCCGCAATTGGTGGAACTGGCGAAGCCAAATGTGGTGGAAATTATGCCGCCTCACTAGTTGCCCAGAAACAAGCTGCAACGCAAGGTTGTGACCAAGTTGTCTGGCTAGATGCAATTGAACGACGCTGGGTTGAAGAGATGGGCGGAATGAACCTCTATTTCATCAGAGGATCTGGCAAAGGCGCAACCATAATTACTCCAAAATTAACCGGAACTCTGCTTCCTGGAATTACTCGAGATTCGATTTTAAGTGTTGCTAAGGATCTTGGCTATAGCGTTGAAGAGGCCATGTTCTCAATCGATGATTGGCGAGATGGCGTAGCAAGCGGTGAGATCAGTGAAATCTTTGCCTGTGGAACCGCAGCAGTTGTCACTTCGATCGGAGCTGCTAAGAGTCAATTTGGCACATGGACAACTGGCGATGGAAATCCTGGTCCTATAACTAATGAGATTCGCCAAACCCTACTCGCTATCCAACATGGAACGATCGCAGATAAACATAGTTGGAATGTGAAGGTCTGCTAAATGAATGACAACTTCCATATCTATGACACAACACTTCGAGATGGCGCCCAACAAGAGGGCTTAAATCTTTCAGTTCATGACAAGCTGGCAATCGCACGCCACCTAGATGATCTTGGTGTTGGTTTCATTGAGGGTGGATGGCCTGGCGCAAATCCAAAAGATACAGAATTCTTTGCACGTGCGCAGACTGAATTAAAGTTAAAGAACGCAACATTTATGGCATTTGGTGCAACGCGTAGACCAAATGTAAAGGCAGCAGATGATGTTCTACTTCGCGCCCTTCAAGATTCAAGAGCAGCCGGAGTTACCTTGGTCGCCAAGAGCCATGACAGGCACGTTGATCTTGCGCTCAAGACAAATTTGGATGAGAACTTAGCAATGATTAAAGATTCAATCGAATTTCTCCGCGCAGGTGGCCAGCGAGTCTTTCTCGATGCTGAGCACTTCTTCGATGGCTACAAATCTAATCGAGCCTACGCCCTTGAAGTAGTTCGTGTGGCTGCGCAGGCTGGCGCTGATGTAATTGCGCTCTGCGATACCAATGGCGGCATGTTGCCAGATGAGCTAGCTGATGTTGTACATGATGTTCTAGAAGCCTCTAACGCCCGACTTGGAATTCATTGCCACAATGACACTGGCTGCGCAGTAGCAAATTCACTTGCTGCGATCACCGCTGGCGCCACCCATGTTCAAGGAACGCTAAATGGATATGGCGAGCGGACTGGAAATGCTGATCTAGTAAGCATTATTGCAAACCTCGAATTGAAGAAGAACCAGAAGGTACTTCCAGATGGCGCACTCCGTGAAGCTTTTAGAATTTCACATGCAGTCGCTGAAGTTACAAATGTAGCGCCAAGTGCTCGCCAACCATATGTTGGAGTCTCTGCCTTTGCCCATAAGGCTGGCCTACATGCCAGCGCGATAAAAGTGGATCCAGCAATGTATCAACATGAAGAACCAACTTCAGTTGGAAATGATCGACGGATGTTGGTCTCTGAAATGGCTGGCAAAGCTTCAATCGAGCTCAAGTCCCAAGAACTCGGAATTGATATCGGCAGTGACAAAGGAGTTGTTGGTCGCGTAGTTGAACGCGTTAAGGAGATGGAATCTCGGGGTTACACCTTTGAAGCTGCAGATGCTTCATTCGAGCTACTACTTCGTGAAGAGATAGACGGTAAACGAACTTCATTCTTTAAAGTTGAAAAATGGGATACGACAGTAAGCCGTGATGCTAAAAATAACGTAACTTCAAAGGCGTTTTTAACGATTTCAGCTGGCGGCAAAGAGATCCAATCGCAAGGCTCTGGAAATGGTCCAGTTAATGCAATCGATATTGCGCTCCGTTCTGGACTCTTGAAGTTCTATCCAGAGTTAGAGAAACTTGAATTAACTGATTACAAAGTTCGTATTCTTGAAGGTCGACTTGGTACTGGCGCCATAACTCGCGTTCTAGTTGAAACCAGCGACGGTAAGTCAGAGTGGAACACAATTGGCGTGCACGAGAATGTAATTGCAGCCTCAGTTCTGGCTCTTGAAGATGCAGTTACGTTTGGCTTGCTGCGGCAAGGTAGAAAACCCGAGTAGCCTTCAACTGTGAGCGCCGAGTTAGTTGCCAAGTATGAAGAGCATCTGGCTTTAGTTCGAAATCTTGCCGATAACTCAATTCGTGGTTATGTAAGTGATCTTGAGTCATTTCTCAGCCATATTGCAAAACTTGGAATTACTGAATTCTCTAACCTTCAAATCTCACATATCAGATCGTGGCTAGCCAACTTGCAATCAACTGGAATTTCGCGCGCAACCCTTGCACGGCGCATAGTTTCGATTCGAGCTTTTACTTACTGGGCGGCAAGTCAAGGTTGGATACCAACTGATATCGGCGCAGATTTGGCAATCCCAAAGGCTCATAAAACTCTTCCCGAGGTACTAAATCTTTCACAGACTCAGATTGTTTTAGAAGCGATTGCAACAAAGGCCGGGGAAGATCCATCTGCAATTAATATCCGAGATTTAGCGCTGATTGAAGTTCTTTATGCCTCGGGAATTCGAGTATCTGAAATCTGTGGCCTAAATATTCGCGATGTAGATATGGCGAGAAATACGCTGCAAGTTTTAGGAAAGGGCGATAAGGAGCGAGTAGTTCCTATTGGGTTGCCAGCTATCCGAGCAATTCAAAATTGGTTGGCTACAGCGCGCCCTGAATTAGTGAACTCAACTTCAGGGGATGCAGTTTTTCTTGGTGCCAGGGGAAAGCGGATTGATCAACGAACAGTTCGAGAAGTTGTTTATGATGCAATGGAATCAATTGGCTCGCATATGAGCCCACACGGACTTCGCCATACTGCCGCAACACATCTCCTTGAAGGTGGAGCAGATCTTCGGACTGTGCAGGAGATATTGGGCCACTCATCACTTGCTACAACCCAGATTTACACACATGTCTCACCTGAGCGCCTAAAGGCGGCCTACGAGCAGGCTCATCCCAGGGCTTAAATATTGGGTGAGAGCTAGCACTAGTTATTCAGCGGTAATTAGCACCCCCGAGCATCCTTTAGGATTAGTCCAGCACAAATCGCAAGATCTGTGACTTCACGTGTCTTATTAGATTGAAACTTTTAGTTAATTTCTAATTAACCATTTCGGTCCGTTTAATTTTAAACGGTCGGTGTCAAGACACTAGGGACCAAACAAATTGTTAGGTCGTCAACCGAGTGCATTTTGCTTGATAGCAATCTGCAAAAAAGGAGTGTGCCGCCATGGCGGTTGTATCAATGAGAGAACTTCTCGATAGCGGGGTCCACTTTGGACACCAGACTCGTCGATGGAATCCAAAGATGAAGCGCTACATATTTGCTGAGCGCAATGGTATTTACATCATCGACATTCAACAATCACTTGCACTAATCGATAGCGCCTATGAATTTATTAAGGATACCGTTGCAAAGGGTGGACATATTCTCTTCGTAGGAACAAAGAAGCAGGCACATGAGCCAATAAAGGCCCAATCAGCCCGCGTCCAGATGCCTTACGTTACAGAGCGCTGGCTCGGTGGAATGCTTACCAACTTCCCAACCGTATACAAGCGCATTCAACGCCTTAAGGAGCTCGAACTTCTTGAGAATTCAAATGACCAACTTTTAACAAAGAAAGAACTCCTAGTTCTACGTCGCGAACGTGAGAAGCTAACTAAGAACCTTGAAGGTATCCGCAACATGACTAAGTTGCCTAGCGCAATCTGGGTTGTAGATACTAAGAAAGAGCACCTAGCTGTTGCCGAAGCTCACAAGCTCGGAATTCCAGTAGTAGCAATCTTGGATACAAACTGTGATCCAGATGAAGTTGACTACAAGATTCCTGGCAATGATGATGCTATTCGTTCAATTGCGCTTCTAACTCGCGTGATTACAGATGCTGCGATTGAAGGCTTAGCTGCCCGTTCAGCAGCAGCTGTGGCAGTTGCAGACAAGGCAGCGCCAGTTGAATCTAAAGAGGCAGAACCTCTGGCCGATTGGGAGAAAGAACTTCTAACCAAGGGCGATCAGAGCGAAGCGCCAGCAGCAGCAACTACGGAAGCGCCAGCAGCAGCAACTACGGAAGCGCCAGCAGCAGCAACTACGGAAGCAACAAGGGAGTAATTAAATTGGCTTACACAGCAGAAGATGTAAAGAGGTTACGCGAAGCAACAGCCGCTGGAATGCTTGATTGCAAGAAGGCACTTGAAGAAGCCGATGGCAATTATGAAAAGGCCGTTGAGATCATTCGAGTGAAGGGTCAGAAGGGCGTTACAAAGCGCGAAGGTCGTATAACATCAAATGGCTTGGTTCTTGCAAAGGCTGAGGGCGATGTTGGAGTTATGCTCGAGTTAAATTGCGAGACTGACTTCGTTGCGAAGGGTGATCGATTCCAAGAGTTAGCTGATGAGTTATTAAATCACTTGCTGGCTAGCAAGATTGGTGATCTAGCAGAATTCAACGCATCAAAGCTCACAAATGGAAAGAGCGTTCAACAGGTTATCGATGAAGGAAATGCAACGCTTGGTGAGAAGATTGAACTTCGCCGAGTTGCAGTACTTCAGGGTTCACCAGTTTCGCTCTATCTTCACCGCACTAGCCCAGATCTACCGCCACAAGTTGGCGTACTAGTTCAGTTAGCTAAGGATGCAGCAGAGGCTGGCAAAGATATTGCTCAACATATTGCAGCGTTTGCACCTCAATTTGTGCGCCGCGAAGATATTCCAGCAGAAAATATCGAGACCGAACGTCGCATTGCTGAAGAGACTGCTCGCGCTGAAGGCAAGCCTGAAGCGTCAATCTCCAAGATCGTCGAGGGTCGCGTAACTGGATTCGTAAAGGAAGTCAGCTTGCTGGAGCAGGCCTTCGCTAAGGATGCCAAGAAGACCGTTCAACAGATAGCTGATGAAGCAAAGACTGCCGTGTCGGCATTTCACCGATTCCGAGTTGGACAGTAATCTGAGCTATTAGATTTAACCGATTTAAGTAGATAAGGAGCACTTTTATATGGCCCGCAAAGGTTATAAGAGAGTGCTCCTTAAACTTTCTGGTGAGGTATTTGGCGGCGAGAAGGGCATCGGAGTAGATCCAGATGTTGTCCACGATGTCGCATCTCAAATAGCTGATGTAGTTCGCGGCGGAACCGAAATCGGAATTGTGGTGGGTGGTGGAAATTACTTCCGGGGCGCTGAACTGCAACAACGAGGTATGGATCGCGCTCGCGCTGACTATATGGGAATGCTTGGAACCGTTATGAACTGTTTAGCACTACAAGATTTTCTGGAAAAAGAGGGAATTGATACCCGAGTACAGACTGCAATCACAATGGGACAAGTTGCTGAGCCATATATTCCACGTCGCGCAATTCGCCACCTAGAAAAAGGTCGCGTCGTTATTTTCGGAGCCGGTGCAGGTATGCCTTTCTTCACAACAGATACCGTCGCAGCCCAGCGCGCACTAGAAGTTTCAGCACAAGCTCTG
>DFDL01000068.1:0-5912 GCA_002367715.1 Actinobacteria bacterium UBA3028 | reverse complement strand
TCACTAGCGGTCGCCGATGCAGCAGCATTTAGCCTCTGCCGTGAAAACAACTTACCGATTGTTGTCTTTGATTTAAAGAACAAGGGCAATATCGCACGCGCAGTCCGAGGCGATAGCGTCGGAACTTTAGTTTCTTAGTTTTATTAGGTTTTATTAGGTTTTAAAAGGGTTATAAGGGGGAGAAGATGAGCGATATTTCAACAGCGTTAAGTGATGCAACTTCAAAGATGGATAAAGCGGTCGAAGTGGCAAAGGAAGATTTTGGAGCCATCCGTACTGGGCGCGCTCATCCAGCGATGTTTGCAAAGATTGTCGTCGACTACTACGGAACTATGACACCGCTATCTCAGCTGGCTTCATTTCAAGTTCCAGAGCCTCGGATGGCAATTGTTTCACCATTTGATAAAGGTGCATCTGCTGCAATCGAGAAAGCGATTCGCGACTCAGATCTAGGTGTTAATCCGGCATCTGATAGCGGAGTTATCCGTGTAAATTTCCCACAGCTAACTGAAGAGCGGCGCAGGGATTACATCAAAGTTGCCCGCACCAAGGCAGAAGATTCTCGGGTCTCAATTCGCAATATCCGTCGGAGCGCGAAAGAGGCGATGGAGAAGCTAGAGAAGGATGGGCTAGCCGGAAAAGATGATGTGGCTCGCGGCGAGAAGGATCTTGAGAAGATTACGAGCGATCATGTGCTCAAAATTGACGAACTTTTAAAACATAAGGAAGCCGAACTTCTCGAAGTTTAAATCATGGATGACTTTCATTCGCTTAATGCGGCGATAAATGCCAAGGCTGGCCGGAAATTAGGGCCATCCATTCTGGTTTCTATTGCCATTCTGGCAACTGTATTTCTGACGATGTCCTATGCAAAATTCCTCTTTGCAATTGTTGCCTGGATTGCAATTGGTCTTGCCGCGCGAGAGTTAACTAGCGCATATAAGGCTGGTGGTATTGCCCTTCCCGTGAATGCAATATTGATTGCACTTACTGCAATTCTTGGCGCCGCTTGGTTTGGTCGAGTATCTAGCCTGGCTGTTGCAATGGCAATTACGATTCCAACGCTGCTGGTCTATATCCTTTTTAAGAACCCCAAAGATTTTGTCCGCAATTCAACAGCAGCAGCATTTGCAATCTTCTATCTACCTTTTCTAGCTGGCTTTATTCTCTTGCTTGCAAATGATAAAGATGGACTTGCTCGAATTTTTACTCTTGTAGTTCTTGTAAGTTGTAACGATACTTTCGCCTATATTTTTGGAGTCTTATTTGGCAAGCACCCACTTGCTCCTAACATAAGTCCAAAGAAGACTTGGGAAGGTCTGATTGGCTCAATTATTGCGACAACGATTGGCTCGGCACTTGTCTTTGAGTTTGCACTAGAACATAACTGGTGGATTGGGGCTGCTATAGGTCTGGTCGCTGTAATCACGGCTACCTGTGGCGATCTCATCGAATCTGCAGTTAAACGTGATCTTGCAATCAAAGATATGGGATCGATTTTGCCTGGCCATGGTGGAATCCTTGATCGGATTGATTCAGTTCTCTTTACAGGTCCAGCAGTCTGGTTCGCGCTCGAACTAATTAAGCACTTTAAATTATGAGTGAGATAAAATTAGTCTTTGATGAACCAAAGCAGCGAGTAAAGCCACCAAAGCACTTTGCGGATTTAGATCCCGCAGAGCGTAAAGCGCGCGCAGTAGAACTCGGTATTCCAGCCTTTCGAGCTAATCAGATGGCGGTACATTTCTTTACGCATTACAGTGATGAGACTGATACCTGGAGTGATATTCCAAAAGATTTACGGGAAACTTTAGCTAAAGAATTTGTTCCTAAATTAATTACCTTGGTTAAATCGGTAACGACAGATGCGGGCAAGACGCGCAAAGATCTCTGGCGCTTACATGATGGCGTTTTAGTAGAGAGCGTTTTAATGCGATATTCCGATCGCACAACGGTCTGCATCTCATCTCAAGCAGGTTGTGGAATGAACTGTCCATTCTGTGCAACAGGACAATCAGGGCTTACTCGAAATTTAACTGCCGGTGAAATTACCGCCCAGGTCGTAGCTGCAGCAAGAATTTGCGCTGCAGGCGAACTGCCGGGAGGGGAGACCAGACTCTCAAATGTGGTCTTCATGGGAATGGGCGAGCCAATGGCAAATTACAACGCAGTTATCCGCTCGATTAGAAATATCACAACCGCCCAGCCAGATGGTCTTGGGATTGGCGCAAGGTCAGTAACGCTCTCAACGGTTGGTCTCGTAAATGGAATTGAGAAACTCTGTGAAGAGGGAATCCCAGTAACTCTCGCGGTATCGCTGCATACACCTGATGATGAGCTCCGAGATACTTTGGTACCGATTAACTCTCGCTGGAAAGTCCGTGAGGTTTTGGCGGCAGCCGATAAATATGAGGCTCGTACCGGGCGCCGTTATTCGATTGAGTACGCAATGATTCGAGATATTAATGATCAAGCTTGGCGGGCTGATTTACTCGGCCGGCTTCTCAAAAATCGAAATGCGCATGTCAATCTGATTCCGTTGAATCCGACCCCAGGTTCCAAATGGACCGCCTCAAGGCCGGAAGATGAGGCCGAATTTGTCCGAGTTCTGGAGAGTTATAAGGTGGCAGTCACAGTTCGAGATACCAGAGGGCGAGAAATTGACGGCGCATGTGGTCAATTAGCCGCGTCCGAGATAATCTCTGAGGTATGAAAAAGCTAAATAACTTTATTGATGGCAAGTCCCAACCAGCAAAGTCTGGTGCGACAACAGAGATTATTAATCCAGCAACAGCAATTGCATATGCAACTGCGCCACTATCTAACGGTGATGATGTTGATCAAGCGCTCAGCGCAGCGAGTAAAGCATTTATTGAGTGGCGAGAGACGACACCTGCAGAGCGCCAACGTGCGCTAAATAAAATTGCAGATGCCCTTGAGTCTAGAAGTGAAGAGCTAATTGCAATTGAAGTCGAAAATACTGGAAAGCCAGTCTCACTTACAACAACCGAAGAAGTTCCACCGATGCTAGATCAGATTAGATTCTTCGCGGGAGCTGCCCGAAATCTAGAAGGTAAATCTGCTGGCGAATATATGCGTGGAATGACATCTTTTATCCGCCGCGAACCAATCGGCGTCTGCGCTCAAGTTACACCTTGGAATTATCCAATGATGATGGCGGTTTGGAAGTGGGCTCCTGCAATCGCAGCCGGAAATACTGTTGTATTAAAACCAAGTGATACCACGCCAGCTTCAACAGTATTTATGGCAGAGGTAATGTCAGAGTTTCTACCAGCCGGAGTATTTAACGTAATCTGTGGTGATCGCGAGACTGGTCGCAAACTCGTCGAACATCAGGTTCCTGCGATGGTCTCAATTACTGGTTCGGTACGAGCTGGTATCGAAGTTGCTAAATCTGCAGCAACTGAACTTAAGCGAGTTCACTTAGAACTTGGCGGCAAAGCGCCCGTAGTTGTATTCGATGATGCTGATCTTGAGAATGCGGCAGAGAATATTGCGATCACTGGATTTTTCAATGCCGGACAAGATTGCACAGCTGCGACAAGAGTTATTGTTCAAGATAGCGTCTATGACAAGTTTGTCGAACTCCTTGCCCATCAGGCAAAGACCAACATTGCAACTGGTGCGCCAACCGAGGATGTTTTATATGGTGCGCTAAATAGCGCAGATCAGCTAGCTCGAGTATCAGGATTTGTAGAGCGCACACCAAGCCATGCCCGTGTTGTTGCTGGCGGAAGCAAGGTTGATCGCCCTGGATATTTCTATGCCCCTACCGTCATTGCTGACCTACACCAAGATGATGAGATGATTCAGAACGAGATCTTTGGACCAGTCATTACAGTTCAGAAATTCAAGGATGAGGCCCAGGCAATTGCAATGGCCAATGGGGTCCCATATGGACTGGCCTCGAGTATCTGGACCAGCAATCACGGGCGCGCAATGAGATTGGCTAAGGCCTTCGATTTTGGCGCTGTTTGGATCAACACCCATATTCCAATTGTCGCTGAGATGCCACATGGTGGCTTCAAGCGCTCAGGATATGGCAAGGATCTATCGAGCTATGGCTTTGAGGATTACACCCGAATCAAGCATGTAATGACTAATTTGGGAGTATAGGTAAGTAAATTGACAATTTTTGCTCAATTTAGGCAATAATAAAGCGGCTCGCACAGACTCACTTAGATTTGTTCGAGAGCCTTGCAAACTAAATAAGAGATTTAATAACCACTTGTTCAATCCAAACCCTTGAGGAGTCCAGAGCATGAAAGAAAAAAGCATACTGTCACCGGAAGCAAAGTCAATTATTAATGCCAAGCTAACAAGACGAACACTCTTTGCGGGGGTTGGAGGACTTTCAGCAGCAGCGTTCTTAGCCTCTTGTGGTACCGATGCAAGTAAAGAGGTGGCAGCAGGAATTGCTGAAGATGTAGGTGGAACAGTTCGCTGGGCAAACTGGGCGGCCTACTTAGATGCAAAGCGCGTAAATGGTTCAAGAACATATCCAACTTTAGAAGCGTTTATGTCATCATCCGGAATTGATGTTGATTATTTAGTTGATGTAAACGATAACGATGAATTTTATGGAAAAGTACAAGGTCAGTTAAAGCTCGGCAAAGATATTGGTTATGACATTGTTACGCTAACCGACTGGATGACAGATCGCTGGATACGTCTGGGCTATACCCAAACTTTAGATGAAGCAAATATGCCGAATAAGGGAAATATACTTGCAAGTTTAAGCAGTGTTGGTTTTGATCCTGGCCGCAAACAGTCACTCACCTGGCAATCTGGCTTCGCCGGATTTGGTTGGAATAAGGAACTTGTTCCTGGTGGAATTAATTCCTTAGAACAACTATTTGATAAGAAATATAAAGGCAGAATTGAAGTTCTAAGCGAAATGCGCGACACCATGGGCATCATCCTTCAGTATCAGGGCGTTGATATCACTAAGCCATTCACTGAAGATCAATTTATGAATGCTATTGACTTCTTTGAGAAGCAAGTTAGTGATGGAATTATTCGTCAGGTTAAAGGAAATGATTATCTGGAAGATATGGCAATTGGTGATGCTATTGCGGTTATCGGCTGGAGTGGTGACATCTTCTCTCTAAATGCTGAAGAGGGTGACAAATTCGAATTTGGTATCCCAGAATCTGGTGGAACTCTTTGGAGCGATAATATGATGATCGCATCTACATCAAGCAACAAATCAAACTCTGAGAAGCTAATGGATCATTACTATGATCCCAAAGTCGCTGCTGAAGTTGCAGCTTGGGTTAATTACATCTGCCCAGTAGTTGGGGCTCAAGCTGAGATGGAGAAAATTGATCCAGAGCTTGCAAATAGCAATTTCATATTCCCAGATGATGCTACTTTGTCTAAGGTGTCGGTATTCCGTTCGCTGAATTTCGAAGAAGAAGTTAAATTCTCTGAGGCATTCCAGATAGCTAGCGGAAACTAAGTATGGGTGATGAAGTCTCAAAATTTGTTCAGGGCGATCTGAAGTTAGTAAATTTAACAAAGGAATTTGGAGACTTTACAGCGGTTGATGATTTAACTCTCACAATCCCAAAGGGTTCATTCTTTGCCTTATTGGGCCCTTCGGGTTGTGGTAAAACCACGACGCTAAGAATGATTGCAGGTCTGGAAGAGCCAACAAGTGGAGCAATAAGTATTGGTGATAAAAACATCACCGACTTAAAGTCATACAGTCGTCCCGTAAATACTGTTTTTCAGAACTATGCTCTCTTTCCACATCTCTCAATCTTTGAAAATGTTGCATTTGGACTACGCAGACGTGGCATAAAGGATGTTAAAGAGACAGTCATGAAAGCCCTTGAGCTTGTAGAGCTAGGTCACCTAAAGGACCGTAAACCTGCTCAACTTTCTGG
>DFDL01000007.1 GCA_002367715.1 Actinobacteria bacterium UBA3028 | reverse complement strand
TCTACAAGTTGGGATTGGCTATCTGAGCTAGCCGTCGAGAGCGTAAAAGAAGAAGTAGTTAAATCTAAGACACTTTCCTTAACTGGTAATGGCTTAATTATTGTCGGCCATGATCGAGCAACTTTAAGTGTTCTACAAGTTGAAAAATTTATTGAAATATCAGGGCTTCCAGTCATCTCTGAAGATCCACTCTCCTTCAAATCAGCTATTGCCCATGCAAGTGCATTTCTTACAGATGAGAAAATTCAAGAGTATTTGAAGCCAGATTTTGTAATTGTAATTGGCCGTACAACATTATCGCGGGGCATAAATAATTTTATCAACCGCGCAGCAAATATTTATGTGGTTGATCCGAGGATCTCAACAATTGATACAAAGCGAACCGCTACGCAGATCTTCTTTGATCTGCCGAAATTGGATATTACTTCGCTTAATCCATCTTGGATCTCTGACTGGCACGAAACCTCAAAGATTGCAGCCGCTGAAATTGCAAAGCGAGGAGAGTGGTCAGAACAATTAGCAATCGCTGCCATCGCCTCCGAGCTTCCAGATGGTTCAGCGCTCTTTATTGGATCTTCTAGACCAATTCGAGATCTTGAAGCCTTTGCCAAGCCCCGCAATGGGCTTAAAACCTTTGCTAATCGCGGCCTCGCCGGAATTGATGGAAACCTCTCAACGATCTTTGGCCTATCAAATGAGTTTGCTCGCACCTTTGCATTAATTGGAGATCTGACCTTTCTCCATGATTTGACTGCGCTGCTTGCTCCGCCAAATACCAATCTAACTATCTTTATCATTGATAACAATGGTGGTGGTATTTTCTCGACGCTGCCTCAAGCAGGTGTTGTTGGATTCGAAGAAATCTTTGGAACTCCACAGAACCAGGACTTAATTGCGATTATCTCTAGTTTCGGCCTAAAGGCAGTAAAAGTTAAGACGGTATCTGATTTAAAACTAGCGATCGCGCACAATGTCACTGGCCTAAATTTTGTCGTAGTTGAAGTTCCAGAACGTAAAACAATGGCAGCAAATCTCGCAGAAATTTACTCTCGGATTTCAAGTGCAGTGCGCATTGGGCTTAACTTAGCTTGACTCTCAGCAAGCTCTTCTTCTGGAATCGAACCTGCAACTATTCCACAGCCACTAAAAATTCTCATTGACTTGTGATCATCTGAAAGCTCACCCGCCCGAAGTGCTATGCCAATCTCACCATCACCTCTTGCATCAATCCAACCAACTGGGCCGGCATAGCGACCGCGGTTCATCTCCTCAAATTCATCAATCAGAGCGCTTGCTACCGAAGTTGGAGTCCCGCATACAGCAGCGGAAGGATGGAGCGATGCAATCAGAGTAAAGATATCAATCGGAGTTGCTGCATCATTTAAGACCCCCGTGACATCTGTGGCAAGGTGCATGAGGTTGGCAAGGTGTAGAACGAATGGCGATTCTGGAACGTTTGTTGATGAACAAAATGGTGAGAGCGCATCTGCAACAGATCGCACCGCATATTCATGCTCTTCTAGATCTTTCGATGATTTCGCCAGTGATGCTGCGAGACCTAAATCCCGAGCTTCATCACCGGACTTACGAATTGTTCCAGCCAAAATTCTTGAGGTAACTAGCGATTTATTTAACCGAACTAGGAGCTCAGGAGTAGCACCCATTAAATTAGAGATTAGAAAGACCCAGGTAGTTGGGTAGTTCTTAGTTAGGGATGAAATTAGATTACGGAGCAAAATCGGCTCAGTATTTTGCGCAACTAGATCACGGGCAAGGACAACTTTTTCAAGTGCGCCGCCCTTGATGCGATCTACGGCTTGTGCCACTCGCTCCTTCCACTCTTTATCGGATAACGCACCCTTGTGAAACTCAACCGTACCTAACTGCTTTTCCCCGTGGTGTTCCGAGATCGAAGGGGTGGTTGTCTCGTCGATGAAAGTTATCCAAGATTTCCCATCTCGCTGACCAATAATAATTTTAGGAATAACTAATTTAGATTCGTCTGATGGATCAAAGGAGAATGATGTGAAGAGAATTGGCCCAGTTCCACTACCTTGCACGTTATTTTGAATCTTTAAAGTAGAGAGCTGCTCTTGCCACCATTTTCGGGCTTCAGCAAATCTATCTCTGCCCTTAAGGCTGGTACTTCGCCACTCACCAAATCCAATTAAACCTTCGCTACCTCTTATCCAGAGCGCAGAAATATCAAGCTCGGTAGAAATTTTATCTAGAGCTGGATGCGCACCGAGAATTTCGGTAGTTATATTAGTAGGCACGAATATAAAGTTTAATTGCTGCGCTTAGATATAAAGCGCCAAAGTGTAGGTAGCGCAGTACTTGCAATTGCAATCTTTAGAATCTCGCCGGGTAGAAATGGCAGCAATCCTTTTTCAAGAGTCCAGCTCCAGCTCTGGCCAGAAAATTGTTGTAACCAGATTAAGCCAAATGTAAAAACAATTGTGCTGCCGATAATCATGGTTGGGATAACAGTTCTAATTTTTTGATCCCATTTGCGGCCTGCCAATGCGCCGAGAACCAGGCTAGCAAAAAGCATTCCAACTAAATATCCACCGGTAGCGCCGATAACTCGCTCTAGACCATGTGATCCAGAGGCAAAGACCGGTGCTCCTAAAATTCCAATTAATAGATAGAAGGCCATCGTGCTAAATCCGAGACCTGCGCCATATGCAGTGCCTAGTAGTAGAACACCAAGAGTCTGACCGGTAACCGGAACTGGAGATCCAGGAATTGGAAATGCAATTTGAGCCATTACAGATAAGAAGATCGTTCCAGCTAAAACTAAAGTAAGTTGCGTCACGGCAGTATTGCGCGCAACAAACGCTGATTTAAGGGTGCTTACTTCTGACAACTGAGTCATGTATCTGGCCTCTCGAGACAGTCCTTAATTTGTGGTCAGAGCCTACTACGGCGAGAATATACGCGTGAGTAGAGCAGGTCTAGGTAAAGAGCCCGAAGAGGTTTCAGCCATGTTTGATGGCGTTGCTCGCCGGTATGACTTTTTAAATGACCTACTTAGTTTGGGGCGCACAAAAGCTTGGCGCAAAGTTGCTACTTCGATAATCCAACCAAAACCTGGGATGCGAATTTTAGATATTGCAGCAGGAACTGGATCATCTAGTCGACCACTAGCAGATACGGGAGCAGAAGTTATCTCTTTAGATTTCTCTAAAGGAATGTTAGATGCCGGGCGCAAGCGCCATCCAGAATTAACTTTCATGCAAGGCGATGCGCTCGCACTTACCTTTAAAGATAATGAATTTGATATAACAACAATCTCATTTGGACTTCGCAATACCTCTGATACTAAAAAGGCGCTTAGCCAGGCCCTCCGTGTTTTAAAACCCGGTGGTCGAATGGTCATTGTTGAATTTTCACAACCCACCAATCGGCTATTTAGAAACTTCTATCTCCACTATTTGATGAGAGCTCTCCCCGCAATTGCTCGGAAAATTTCAACTAACCCGGATGCATATATCTACCTGGCCGAGTCGATTCAGGCTTGGCCGAACCAGACTGCCCTTGCCGCCCTAATGGAAGAGGTCGGTTTTGGAAGTGTCCAATGGCGCAATCTCACCTTTGGAATAGTTGCAATTCATACGGGTTATAAGTCGTGATTGTTGCCACAACCTGAGCAAACTGCGCCCGATCCTCTTTTAGAATTGTGACCTATAACGCCTAAACGCGTAGACTCAACGCTTATGAACCCGTATGTACCGATCCTGATAATTGGGGCAATTGGCTTCGGATTCGGAATATTTTCAGTTATTGCAGCTGCGGTAACTGGTCCAAAGCGTTACAACCGAGCAAAAGTTGATGCATATGAATGTGGAATCCAACCATCTCCGCAAGCTGCTGGCGGCGGTCGCTTTCCAGTCAAATATTTTCTAACCGCAATGTTATTTATCGTATTTGATATTGAAATTGTCTTCTTATATCCATGGGCTGTTACTTTTGATCAATTAGGTCTCTTTGGATTAGTTGAAATGGTTATCTTCATCGGAACAGTTTTTGTTGCATATGCCTATGTTTGGCGCCGCGGCGGATTGGAATGGGATTAAAAAGATGGGTTTAGAAGAGAAATTACCAGCCGGATTTGCACTTACCTCTGTTGAAAAACTTGCCGGCTATATGCGCAAAAATTCGCTCTGGCCTGCAACTTTTGGTCTTGCATGTTGTGCAATTGAGATGATGGCATTTGGCGGTGGACGTTATGACGCTGCACGTTTTGGAATGGAAGTTTTTCGCGCTTCACCACGGCAAGCAGATTTAATGATTGTTGCTGGTCGAGTATCAAATAAAATGGCGCCAGTTCTTCGACAAATTTACGATCAAATGGCTGCGCCAAAATGGGTAATTGCAATGGGAGCTTGTGCTTCATCAGGTGGCATGTTTAATAATTATGCAATTGTCCAAGGTGTTGACCACATCGTGCCGGTAGATATTTATCTACCAGGATGTCCACCACGCCCAGAAATGTTGATGGATGCAATCTTGAAACTGCACGAACATATTGGAAGCGAGAAGCTTGGCGTAAACCGCGAGGCGATAATTCGTGAAGTCGAAGCTGCTGCGCTCGCAGCAAAGCCAACACATGAATTAAAGGGGCTACTTGCATGAGCGAGCTCCAAGGAATGTTTGGCGCAAGTGGTTCAGGGGATACCTCAGGATTTGGTGGCTTAGTACGAAGCACTCCAAATGTCGGATCAAGCCAACGACCTTATGGCAGCTATTTTGATGAAGTTGCAGATGAGCTAGAGCGCGCTTATCCAGAATTCAGTGATGCAATTGAGAAGGCAGTTGTTGATCGCGGTGAACTCACACTTCATATAAAGCGCGAAAAATTATTTGAAACTGCAATGAAACTGCGGGATACCCAATCACTTCGCTTTGAAATTTGTCTTGGAGTTAGTGGAGTTCATTATCCAGAAGATAAAAATCGAGAACTTCATGCTGTCTATCCACTACTTTCAATGACGCACAACCGCCGAATTCGCTTAGAAGTTAGCGCACCAGATTCAGATCCGCATATTCCATCACTTGTTGAAGTATGGGCTGGCAATAACTGGCATGAACGTGAAACTTGGGACATGTTTGGAATAATCTTTGATGGACATCCAGGACTTACTCGAATTTTGATGCCAGATGATTGGCCAGGACATCCGCAACGTAAAGATTATCCACTTGGCGGAATTCCAGTTGAATATAAGGGCGCAACAGTCCCAGCACCATCAGAACGCAGGTCTTATTAATGACAACTCGCGATTCATACGCATCAGCTACCGATACAACTGAAGGACGCGTCTATTCAGTAACGGGTGGTGACTGGGATGCACTTGTAACTGAGATTGGGCAGACCAAAGAGGAGCGCGTAGTTGTAAATATGGGACCACAACACCCATCGACGCACGGAGTTCTGCGCTTAGTTTTAGAGCTAGAGGGCGAAACAATTACCGAAGTCCGCACCGGAATTGGTTATCTCCATACTGGCATCGAAAAGAATGCTGAATATCGCAACTGGACCCAGGGCGTAACCTTCGTGACTCGAATGGATTACCTGGCGCCAATTTTTAATGAAACCGCATACTGCCTATCGCTTGAAAAATTACTTGGAATTACTAATGACATACCAGAGCGCGCTAGCCAGATTCGCGTACTAATGATGGAGCTAAACCGAATCTCTTCACATATGGTTGCTTTAGGTACTGGCGCACTTGAACTTGGCGCACTTTCGCCGATGATCTTTGCATTCCGCGAACGCGAGAAAGTTCTAGATGTATTTGAAATGATCTCAGGTCTTCGTATGAATATGGCATATGTCCGCCCAGGTGGCGTTGCCCAGGATTTACCTAAAGGTGCGATTGCAAAGATCCGCGAAACCGTAAAAGAGCTTCGCCATAATTTTAAGGATACTGAGAAGCTCTTGGTCGGAAATACAATTTGGATGATGCGAACTCAAGGTATTGGTTACCTAGATTTAGCTGGGTGCACAACACTTGGAATTACTGGGCCAGTTCTCCGTTCTACTGGGATGCCATGGGATCTACGTAAGACTGAGCCATATTGCGGTTATGAGAATTATGACTTTGATGTAATAACAACCGATACCTGTGATGTTTATGGCCGATTCTTAATTCGTCTGCAAGAGCTAGAGCAATCACTTCGCATTATCGAACAAGCATGCGACAAGTTAGAAAAATCTGAAGGCCAACCAGTTATGGTTGCCGATAAGAAGATAGCTTGGCCATCTCAACTATCAGTTGGAAGCGATGGATTGGGTAACTCACTTGAACACATTCGTGAAATTATGGGAACTTCAATGGAGTCGCTAATTCATCACTTCAAATTAGTAACCGAAGGTTTCCGAGTCCCAGCAGGTCAGGCTTATGCAGCAGTTGAGTCACCTCGCGGTGAGACCGGTGTTCACCTGGTATCTGATGGTGGAACCAGGCCATACCGAGTGCACTTCCGTGAACCATCTTTCAATAATTTGCAGGCAACTTCTGCGATGGCTGAAGGCGGAATGATCGCCGATATTATTGGCGCCGTTGCATCAATCGATCCAGTTATGGGAGGAGTTGATCGATAATGGAATTTACAACAGAAGAATTTAAAGTTATGGATGCAATCATCGCAAGGTATCCACGAATTCGCTCAGCTGTAATGCCACTGCTTCACTATGTGCAATCTATTGATGGTTACATTACTCCGCGTGGAATTAAAGCTATTTCAGAGAAGCTAGAAATCTCAACGGCAGAAGTTACTGCAGTCTCTACTTTTTATACTCAGTACCGCAGCGAACCAGCAGGCGAATATCACGTCGGGGTCTGCATCAATACTCTCTGCGCCGTTATGGGTGGGGACGCAATTTACGAAACTTTAACTGATCATTTAGGAATTGCTGATCATGAAACAACGGGTGATGGCAAAGTATCAATCGAGCGAATCGAATGTAATGCTGCCTGTGATTACGCACCTGTAGTAATGGTCAATTGGGAGTTTTATGATAACCAGACGCCACAGAGCGTTAAAGATTTAGTGGATGCGGTGCGTTCTGGAAATCCACCAGCACCAACTCGCGGCCCAAAGAGTCTGCGTACATGGAAGCAGAACTCTGCAGTACTTGCTGGTCTAAGTGATGGCCTAGCAAATGAAGGTGTATCAGCAGGAGAAGCAACACTTCTTGGATTAAAGATTGCTAAAGGTGGGAAGTAAATGTCAGCTGCAAATAAATTAACTCCAGTGCTTTCTGTAAATTGGGATGAGAAAGATTCATTTACAATTGAAGGATATAAGCGCAATGGTGGCTATCAGGCTGTAACAAAAGCTTTCGCAATGGAGCCAGATGCAGTTATCCAGATGATTAAAGATTCTGGACTTCGGGGCCGAGGCGGCGCCGGATTCCCAACTGGCAGCAAGTGGGGATTTATTCCACAAGGCGATAACAAGGAGCACTATCTAGTTGTAAATGCAGATGAGTCCGAACCTGGAACTTGTAAGGATACGCCGCTTCTTATGGCTAATCCGCACGTTCTAATTGAGGGAATAATTGTTGGCTCATATGCAATTCGAGCAAACCATGCATTTATTTATCTTCGTGGTGAAATTGTTCACGTCTTTCGCCGGATGCAACAAGCTATTGAGGATGCATATAAGGCGGGACTTCTGGGAAAAAATATTGATGGCAAAGGCTTTGATCTTGAGCTCACTCTTCATGCCGGAGCAGGTGCCTATATCTGTGGTGAAGAGACCGCGCTATTAGATTCACTTGAAGGTTTCCGCGGGCAGCCACGTCTGCGTCCACCATTTCCAGCGATTGCTGGCCTTTATGCCAAGCCGACCGTTGTAAACAACGTTGAGTCAATCGCTTCAGTGCCAGCGATTATCAATAATGGAATCGAATGGTTTTCAGCGATGGGAACTGAGAAGAGCAAGGGATTTACGCTCTACTCACTCTCTGGTCATGTTAATAATCCCGGCCAATTTGAGGCGCCACTTGGGATCACACTTCGTGAGCTACTTGATTTAGCCGGTGGAGTTAGAAGCGGCCATAAACTTAAATTTTGGACACCAGGTGGATCTTCAACACCAATGTTTACCGATGCGCATCTAGATATCCCACTTGATTATGAGGGAGTAGCTGCAGCGGGTTCGATGTTAGGAACAAAGGCGCTGCAAATTTTTGATGAGACAACTTGCGTAGTTCGAGCTGCGCTGCGCTGGACTGAGTTTTATAAGCATGAGTCTTGTGGAAAGTGCACACCTTGCCGTGAAGGAACTTGGTGGCTAGTCCAGATGCTTGAAGATCTTGAAGCTGGCAAAGGCACTGAAGCTGATTTAGAGAAGTTGCTTGATCTCTGTGACAACATCGCGGGTAGATCATTTTGCGCACTTGCCGATGGCGCAGTTGCACCGATTATCTCCTCACTCAAATACTTCCGCGAAGAGTATTTAACCCATCAAGCAAATGGTGGTTGCACATTTGATCCAGTTGCCTCAACGTTGTTTAAGACTGTGGGTGCTTAA
>DFDL01000005.1:26734-50811 GCA_002367715.1 Actinobacteria bacterium UBA3028 | reverse complement strand
TGCCAGCGGGCGAGTAATTAGCTAATAGCAAGAAGTAGAAATGGAGGGGCCCGCCGGTTTAACCGGCGGGCCCCTCTTACTTTTACATGAGCGCTAAGCTCTATTATTTAGCTAGGGTACCTAGATAGAGCTCAATCACCTTTGGATCTGTAGAGAGTGATTTCCCAGTTCCCTCATAGGCATTTGTGCCTTGATCTAAAACATAACCACGATCGACAATTTGCAGGCATCTTCTTGCATTCTGCTCAACCATAATCACAGTTACACCAATTTTATTAATCTCCCTTACTCGGACGAAAACGTCATCCTGCAGCGCAGGAGATAGGCCAGCACTGGGTTCATCAAGTAAGAGCACAGATGGGTTCATCATTAGCGCACGTCCCATAGCTACCATCTGGCGTTCGCCTCCAGAGAGTGATCCAGCACGTTGTTTGCGACGAGTAGCAAGGGTGGGAAATAGATTTGTAACAAAGTCAAAGCGCTCATTGAACTGATCAGGGGCTTGAAAAGCACCCATCTGTAAATTCTCTTCAATGGTGAGTGAAGGAAAAACATTATTACTCTGGGGGACGAAGCCAATTCCACGGGCTACAAGTTCATCAGCTCTCATATTTGTAATCGTCTCGCCATTTAGAGTGACTTGACCCTCTCGAACCTTTACTAAACCAAAGAGCGCCTTTAAGAGTGTGGATTTTCCGGCACCGTTTGGACCGATAATTCCGACTAGTTCACCCTTATTTGCATAGAGGTTACATTCATTGAGGATATTAATTCCGGGTAGATAACCTGCAACCAGATCTTTCGCATCAACTAGTGGCGATACCGATGTTGATGAGGTACTCATGCTTAGGCACCTTCCTGGTTGGCTGATAAATCCTCGTTATGGTGCGCGCCAAGATAAGCCTCAATAACTTGTTGGTTACCCATGACTGAGGCAGGAGTGCCTTCGGCGATAATTTCACCTTGGGCCATAACTATTACCCAATCACTAATCTCATGGACCATATCCATATCGTGTTCAACGAATAAGACAGTCTTTCCTTCGGTCCGCAGCTCTTTGATGTGCTCTAGAAGGGATTGTTTGAGGGCGGGGTTAACACCAGCCATTGGCTCATCGAGCATAACCATCTCTGGTTCAACCATAAGTGCGCGCGCCATCTCAAGTAGTTTGCGCTGTCCACCGGACAGGGCGGCGGCAAAATCATCTTGCTTCTCTATAAGTTTGAAGTTCGTCAGAATTGCAGTAGCTCGCTCGCGAATCTCAGCCTCTTGTGCGCGCCACATCCACGGGAAGACCGAGCGCAGAACAGACTCACCTTTTTGACCACGGGCTCCAAGTGCCATATTTTCAATTACGGTCAGGCGGTATAGCGCTTTAGTTAATTGGAATGTTCTTACCATTCCTAAACGTGCAACTTTATGGGGTGGAATTCCATTGAGCGCTCTTCCGTTGAAGCTCCAGGTTCCAGAGTTTGGAGTGTCATAACCAGTCAAGAGATTGAAAAAAGTTGTCTTTCCGGCGCCATTTGGTCCGATTAGAGCGGTAATTGAACCTCGCTGAACCTCAAGGTGATCAACATTTACAGCGGTCAGTCCGCCAAATTGTCTAGCGATCTTATCTGCGACCAAAATTGGATCTGACTTTGCAGAGCCTGGAGTAGGCGAGGTGGTTAATGCAAAACTTGCATCTATGCTCTTAGGCTTTTGCATCGAGTGCCAACTCCTTTTTATCTCCAAAGATCCCTTGCGGTCTAAAAATCATCAGAGCCATTAATCCAAGGCCCATCAACATAAATCTAATTTGGCTAACTTGATTTATACCAATTAGCCAATGCGGAATCACATTATTTGTAACTCCTTGACGTAGAACTTGCTCAATAAAGACGATCAAGAACCAGAAAATCATCGCGCCAACTACCGGTGAAAATACTCTTGCAGCTCCTCCAAGGATGAGAACGGTATAAGCGAAGAAGGTTAAGGCAGTTCCATAGTTATCTGGCTGGACAGATTGGCGAGATAGAGCGTAAACAAAGCCGCCCATAGAACCAACAACGCCACCGATAATTAGTGACTGCATCTTATAGAGGTAGACATTTTTTCCAAGAGAACGAACTGCATCTTCATCTTCACGAATAGCGCGCATTACACGCCCCCAAGGTGAGTTGACCATTATCCACATTACAAATGTAATTGCGGCAACAAGGCTCCAACCGGTTATTACAACCCAGAGGTCGTTGGCATTGAAGCGCAGAATTGGGGTATCTAAACCTGACTTAAATGGGTTGAGGGCAAAGAAGTCTTTTCCAAATTTGCCGGTAATTCCATCGGATCCACCTAGCCACTCATTGAATGTCGCAGATCTTGCAATCTGTCGGACAATCTCAGCGGCAGCAATCGTGACGATAGCGAGGTAATCCGCCCGCAGCTTGAGGGTAGGAACTCCTAGCAGAAGGGCAAATATTACTGAGTTGAAGATTCCGATCAGAAAGGCAATCCAAAGTGGAATACCAAATGAGATTACAGGGACTGCAACGCTATAGGCACCAATCGCTAAAAAGCCTGCCTGTCCGAAGTTTAGGAGTCCGGTATAGCCGAAGTGCATATTAAGTCCGATAGCGGCAAGTGCGAAGATGATTGTGTTCACACCGATAGTTGCGCTTAGCGTCTGCTGTGCAATAAAGAGAAAGTCCATCTATCCGATCCTCTCTTTCTTGCCCAGGATTCCCTGTGGTCTTACGACCAAAATAATAATCAAGACAATCAACGCTCCTACATATTTAAGTTCTGTCGGGATAAACAAGGTTGAAAGCTGTACAAAGAGCCCAATAATCAAAGATCCAACTAAGGCGCCATTTGCCGTACCGAGGCCACCTAAGGTGACGGCTGCGAAGATTAACAGCAACATGTCCTGTCCCATCAAGAAACTCACACCTTGATTTACAGTGACAATAACGCCGGCGTAGGTGGCAAGACCAGCGCCTAAAATCCAGACCGCTTTAATTACTTTCTGAACATCAATTCCAGAAGCTGAGGCTAGGGCCGGGTTATCCGAAACCGCGCGACTTGCCTTGCCCATTCGAGTTCTAAGTAGCCAAAATGTGGCAAGGATTATGAAAATGATTCCGATAACGGTAGTAAGAATTGACTTTGGCGTAATGTTTACTAGACCTATCTCTAAGCCAGCCTGCCCCGCATATTGTGGAAGCTGGCGGGTATCACCGCCAAAGAGGAAGAGGAAGAAGTAGCGCAGGAAGATTGCAAGTCCGATCGAAACTACGAGCATCGCAATAAGCCCAGTTCCACGCTTACGGAGCGGTTTCCAGAGATACCTATCCTGCAGAAAACCAGAGATGAAGGCGCCGAGCAGAACGGCTATCGGAGCGGCTACCAGTACCGGGAGTTTTATGATTGCACTCAGGTAATAGAGAAGTAGTCCGCCAAAGGTAAGAATTTCACCATGGGCAAAGTTTGTTAAGCCAGTTGTGCCAAAGATTAGGCTTAGGCCGAGAGCGGCAAGTCCAATAATAAGACCAAGAATCAGGCCATCGACTGCAAGCTGCGCCGAACGCTCGAGCGTGCTCGCCTTAGCAACACCCGGACCGATAGGAAAGAGAAGTCTTAGATCTACTCCCAACATAAAGACATTGGCCCTAACCGTGCTCTTCGTTGGATCTGTTAGAGCTTGACCATCAGGTAGGTCATCTTGGTTAATGGTTAAGTTAAAAGTTCCTTTTGTGAGGATTTCAACCTCCCATTTGCCTTCTGCATCGGTTGCGACGTCTTTTGCAAAGCCTTCTGGTCCAATAACGGCCACTCCGATATTCGGCAGTGGAGCGCCATCTTTACCAGAGATCGTTCCATACAGCTTGGTTGGGGTAGCTGCTTCTTCTGCAGCGCTTGCAGATGATCCCAGCGATATTGCTGATGAGAAAGAAAGCAGAATAAGAATCGCAATTGAGCTGGCTTTAAGGAATAAGAAGTGACGGCAATAACTTTTTAAACTCCCAATAAGTGAAGAGTTATTTTTCGATGTCACTGAAGCCAAACTCAAGGCAATCTCCATTCTTGATATTGGTTATTCAGGCTGGTTGAAACGGGCAGGATATGGCCTTACTTTAGCGAGTTCGCCTATCTTTCGGCAAGGATTAGGCAGGTTATGCGCGCTGTACAGCTCCGCTCACCAGCTTCATTTAGGATAATTACGTCGTAGGTACATATTGTCTTTCCCAGAGAAATCGCCGTTGCTGTTGCAGTGACATATCCGGATCTAGCAGACTTATGATGAGTAGCGTTGACATCTAGTCCGACTATTCGTCGATTCTCTCCAGCATGCAATTGGGTTCCGATTGAACCAAGACTCTCAGCCAAGACAATGTTAGCGCCACCGTGGAGAAGTCCGATTGGTTGGGTATTTCCAGCTACCGGCATTCGCGCAACTAATCTCTCAGGAGTTGCTTCAAGGATCTCGATACCCATCTTCTCGCCTAGTGCACCATTGCCACGCTTATTGATTATTTCGAGGAAATCATCCATGTCGGTAAGTCTAGCCAATAGACTCACCAGAAGTGAGCGCAAATAAGAGACTTTTATTGATCGATGGCCATTCACTTGCCTATCGAGCCTTTTATGCGCTTCCAGCCGAAAATTTTGCAACCGCCTCTGGCCAACACACAAATGCAATCTATGGCTTCGCCTCGATGCTCATAAATTTGATCTCATCAGAGAAGCCCACACACATTGCAACTGCCTTTGACGTATCGCGTAAAACATTTCGATCTGAACGTTTCCCAGATTACAAGGCAAATAGAAGCGCAACGCCAGATGAATTTCGTTCGCAGACCGGTTATCTATTTGAACTCGTCGCAGGCTTTGGAATTCGTCACTTTGCGGTAGAAGGATTTGAAGCTGATGACATTATCGCAACACTTGCAAAGCGTGCCGAGTCAGAAGGCTTTGAAATCCTTATCTGCACTGGAGATCGTGACTCGTTTCAGTTGATTAACGAGCAGACAACGGTCCTATATCCCAAGCGAGGTGTTGCTGATTTGGCCAGAATGACGCCAGGCGCTGTTGTTGAAAAATATGGATTAACGCCAACTCAGTACCCAGATTTTGCCGCGCTTCGCGGGGATCCCAGTGACAATCTTCCTTCTATCCCAGGAGTCGGCGAGAAGACGGCAGCTAAATGGATTGCACAATATGGATCCTTGAGTGAACTGCTTTCAAACGTTCAGGAGATTGGTGGCAAGGTTGGAGATTCACTGCGAGCAAATTTGGCCTCTGTCGAACTTAACGCCGAATTAACAGCGCTTCGAAGTGATATGGAAATCGGGGTCGCAATCGAGGATTTAAAGTGGGCAGGGGTCGATTCTGCGCCCTTAAACAAACTTCTTGACCTCCTTGAAATCAGAGCGATAAAGGATCGAATCAAGGTGTTAGACGGTGCTGGTTCGCTCCCGGATAGCACTGTTTCTGAGGTGATAAAGAGCGCACCAGTAACTAAGGCTTTAGAAACAAGCGAGATCAGCTCCGACCAATTAAGTGAGGTACTAACGGGGCGAACACTTCCGGTAGCGATTGATTTTTACGCACCAGAGGGTGAACTCCTTGAATATGCAGTTGCATTGGATGCTTCAAATACTTATTTGGTAAGAGAAGGTAAGGTCGGTACTTGGTTAGCAGATTCAAAAATTCCTAAGTACCTCCATGGCGCAAAGGCGATTCTTCGCGAGATTGCGATTGGATCGATAGCCTTTGATACCGAACTCGCTGCATATCTAATAAATCCTGGGGGCCGCAATTTAGAGCTGTCGGACCTTACTGAAAGATTCTTAGGTATCGTAAATGCCGAACAGGAAGAGTCTCTCTTCTCACAATTTGATGGTTCAGGTGCGAGTGCTATTTATCAGCTAGTTCCAATTTTAAGCAGCGAGCTTGCAGATCGCGAGATGACCAAATTGTTATCTGATTTAGAGATTCCAGTTTTGGTTGAGTTGGCAGAGATGGAAGCGTTTGGCATTGGAGTTGATTTTGAAAAGCTAACTACACTTTCGAAGTTCTTTGATGGCGAGGTGGAGCGTGAAACTAGGGGAGCCCATATAGAAGCTGGTCGCGAATTTAACGTCGGTTCACCAAAGCAGCTCCAAGTAGTTCTATTTGATGATCTTGGACTGCCAAAGACTAAGAAGATTAAGACGGGATTCACAACCGATGCCGAGAGCTTAGATTGGTTATTTGCTAAAACTAAGCATCCAATTCTTAAGCACCTGCTTCGAATTCGCGAGGCAGGAAAATTAGCTACTACGGTCACTGGGCTAATGGATGCAACCGCAAAAGATGGCCGGATTCATACTATTTTTCAGCAGACAGTTACGGCGACCGGAAGATTATCTTCAACAAATCCAAATCTTCAGAACATTCCGGTACGCACCCAGGAAGGGCGAATGATCCGTGATTGCTTCATCTCAGAAAAACCATATGTAACTCTGTTGACGGCAGATTACAGTCAGATCGAGATGCGCATAATGGCTCATCTCTCTGCCGATGCAAATCTTATTGAGGCATTCAATATGGGTGAAGACTTGCATTCAACAGTTGCGGGGTTGGTTTTTGGTGTTAAGCCAGATGGCGTTGATGCTGAGATGCGTCGTCAAATTAAGGCGATGTCCTATGGTCTGGCTTACGGTCTATCCGCATATGGTTTAGCCCAACAGCTAGATCTCTCGCCAACCGATGCTGCGATACTGATGGATAAGTATTTTTCTCGCTTCGGCGGAATCCGAGATTACTTGGCACAAGTTGTAGTAGTCGCTCGGGCAAATGGATATACCGAAACGATTATGGGTCGCCGTAGGTACTTGCCAGATTTAAATAGTGAGAATCGGGCCCGACGGGAAGTTGCTGAAAGAATGGCGCTAAATGCCCCAATCCAAGGCTCTGCAGCAGACATTATTAAAGTTGCGATGTTAAATGTTGCAGAAGAAATACGCACTCACTCTTTGAAATCACGATTGTTGTTGCAGGTTCATGATGAGTTGATATTGGAGCTAGCCGAGGGTGAAGAGGAGGCTCTGACCACTTTAGTAAAGAGCGCCATGGGTAAAGCTTTTAAACTCTCAGTTCCATTGGATGTGAATATTGGAATTGGTACTAGCTGGGATTTAGCTGCTCACTAATCTTGTTGGCAATGTAGTATCTAAAGAAATTAGGAAGCTAGGGACTTGATTCCAGCCGGAGATAAGCAAGAATGGGACTAATTAGTAATTGCTGGACTCCTTTCATTTTTAGGAGTTCGAGATATGCGTGCATCTGAGGATTCTAGACCTCGATTTTGACCATATTCATAGGTACAAGTAGCCTTGGCTCTTCGTGAATCACCCAGATTTATGAAATTTCCTATCCCTACTACTTTCTATCCCTACGGAGAATTTTGACCCCTACACAAATCACAGTAAATGACATTGGCTCAGCCGAAGATTTTCTTGCCGCAATCGAAGGCACAATTAAGAATTTTAATGATGGCGATCTAGTAATTGGAACCGTTGTTCAAATTGACCGCGAAGAAGTACTACTAGATATTGGATATAAGACCGAGGGTGTAATCCCATCTCGGGAATTATCTATTCGCCACGACATCGATCCATCAGAAATTGTCTCTGTTGGCGATCGGGTTGAAGCTCTTGTAATAACCAAAGAAGATAAAGAAGGTCGCCTAATCCTCTCAAAGAAGCGCGCACAATATGAACGCGCCTGGGGAGAAATCGAAGGCAAGAAAGAACGTGACGAGGTCGTCACTGGAACTGTTATTGAAGTTGTTAAGGGTGGTCTGATTGTTGATATTGGATTACGTGGCTTCCTGCCAGCATCGTTAGTAGAGATGCGTCGAGTACGCGACCTAACTCCATACATTGGGCAGCAAGTAGAAGCGCGCATTATCGAACTAGATAAGAATCGCAATAACGTTGTTCTATCTCGTCGTGCATTCCTAGAGCAGACACAATCTGCTTCACGAACAACATTCCTAAATCAACTCGAGAAGGGCCAGGTTCGTTCTGGCGTAGTTTCATCTATCGTCAACTTCGGAGCATTTGTTGATCTAGGTGGCGTCGATGGTCTAGTCCACGTCTCAGAACTTTCTTGGAAGCATATCGATCATCCAAATGAAGTTGTTGAAGTTGGAGATGCGGTCACTGTTGAAGTTCTTGAAGTGGATTTCGAGCGCGAACGCGTTTCACTCTCACTCAAGGCAACTCAGGAAGATCCATGGCAGGCATTTGCTCGCACTCATGCGATCAACCAAGTAGTTCCTGGTGAAGTTACCAAGCTAGTTCCGTTTGGCGCATTCATTCGAGTATTCGAAGGCATCGAAGGACTTGTTCACATTTCAGAGTTGGCAGAACGCCATGTTGAGATTCCAGAGCAGGTTGTCCAAGTTGGTGATGAGCTATTTGTAAAGATTATTGATATCGATTTAGAACGCCGTCGAATCTCACTATCTTTAAAGCAAGCTAATGAAGGACACGAGGTAGAGATCGAAGCATTTGATCCAACTCAATACGGAATGGCTGCTCGTTATGATGCAGATGGAAACTTCATATATCCAGAAGGTTTCGATGCAGATTCACAAGAGTGGCGTCCAGGTTTTGAAACCCAGCGCGAAGAGTGGGAGCGCCAATATGCTGAAGCGCAATCTCGCTTCATGGCACACCGCAAGCAGAAGGAAGAGGCCAAGGCAGCTGATGCAGCTGCAGAGGATTCTCCTAGCGATTCTGCTAGCGATGCTCCGGCAGACTCTTCAACAGAAGAAGCCAGTGCGGCGAATCCACCTGAGTAAGAAAATAGCGTTAAGGGCCTTGACTTCGGTCAGGGCCCTTTTCATTTTAAAAGATAAGATTGCAAGGTGTTAAAAGTTGCGCTTACCGGTGGAATAGGTTCCGGTAAATCTGTTGCGGGGGATTTCTTTGAAGATCTTGGCGCAGTGGTTATTGATGCTGACCAACTTGCACGCGCGGTTGTTGAGCGTGGCACTGAAGGTTTTGATGAATTAGTTTCAGCATTCGGCGATGAGATTCTTACAAATGGGTTACTGGATCGAGCGAAATTAGCAGAAATAGTCTTTGCTGATAAGCAGAAGCTGTTGAGGCTTGAAGGCATTATCCATCCCCGAGTCTTACAAGCCTTTGAAGAGATTGTGGAAGCAAGCCCTTTGAATTCTGTCATTATCTACCAGATACCGATTCTTGTTGAAAAAGCGGCCAAAGATAGATTTGATTATGTAATCACTGTAACTGCGCCGCTTGAAGTGCGTATCGCAAGACTCAAAGCACGAGGCATGAAGAGCTATGAGATTGATGCCAGATTGAAGGCGCAAGCTAGTGATAGCGAGCGAAGCGATATCGCAGATAGCGTCTTTGAAAATAGTGGAGATCTAGATACTTTGTTGCGCCAAGTTGAGAATATCTATGAGGACGTTCTTCTGCCAAGAGCAGAAGCAAAAATGGCATAGCCCATGCGCCCAATAACAGATCTTGCCCGTAAATTAAATCCATTTGAAGTCATTAGTGATTACATCCCCTCAGGAGACCAACCGACTGCAATCGCAGAACTGGTGGAGCGAATCAATGCTGGCGAGAAGGATGTGGTTTTACTAGGTGCAACTGGTACTGGAAAATCAGCAACCACAGCTTGGCTAATCGAAAAATTGCAGAGACCAACCCTTGTCTTGGCACCCAACAAGACTCTTGCGGCACAACTTGCTAACGAGTTCCGGGAGTTAATGCCAAATAATGCGGTCGAATATTTTGTCTCTTACTACGATTATTACCAGCCAGAGGCATACGTTCCGCAGACTGATACCTTTATAGAGAAAGATAGTTCGGTAAATAGTGAGGTTGAACGTCTGCGACATTCGGCGACAAATTCGCTCCTAACTCGCCGTGATGTAATCGTGGTAGCAACAGTCTCATGCATCTATGGTCTTGGAACTCCACAGGAATATGTGGATCGGATGATTAAGTTACAAATCGGTGATTCGATAGAGCGAAATGCGCTACTTAGAAAGTTTGTTGATATTCAATATAAGCGAAATGACATGACATTTGAGCGTGGCACATTTCGAGTTCGTGGAGATACGATCGAGATAATTCCGATGTATGAAGAGCTAGCGCTTCGTATCGAAATGTTTGGCGATGAGATAGAGCGGATCACCACGTTGCATCCGCTAACTGGTGAAATAATCCGAGATGAAACCGAGATGTATATCTTCCCTGCGAGTCATTATTCGGCTGGCCCTGAGACTATGAATCGGGCAATTGATGCAATCCAGCTCGAGATGGAATCTAAAGTCGATGAATTTGAACGTCAGAATAAATTATTGGAAGCACAGCGAATCCGAATGCGGACGACCTTTGATATTGAGATGATGCGCCAACTTGGTTTCTGCTCTGGTATTGAAAACTACTCCAGACATATCGATGGCAGAGGTGTGGGATCACCACCAAACTGTTTGTTGGATTACTTTCCTGAAGATTTTCTCGTGGTTATCGATGAGTCTCATGTAACAGTTCCGCAGATAGGAGCGATGTATGAAGGTGACGCCTCTCGTAAGCGAACCCTCGTAGAACATGGTTTCCGTCTACCTTCTGCGATGGACAACCGACCGCTACGCTTTGCCGAATTTATTGAACGTAAGGGACAGACTGTTTACCTTTCGGCCACACCTGGCAAATATGAACTTGAGAAGACCGGTGGTCAATTCGTAGAACAAGTTATTCGACCTACAGGCCTTATAGATCCCAAGATTGTTATTAAACCTATCAAGGGTCAGATTGATGATCTGGTCTATGAGATTAATCTTCGTGCCGCAAAGAATGAGCGGATCTTGGTTACGACACTTACCAAAAAGATGTCTGAGGATTTAACTGACTATTTAATGGAACTTGGTATTCGAGTTAGGTATTTACATTCGGAGGTCGACACTTTACGTAGAGTTGAACTTCTTCGCGAACTTAGGTCAGGTGAATACGATGTTCTTATCGGAATAAATCTACTTCGCGAAGGTCTCGACCTTCCAGAAGTCTCACTAGTTGCAATTTTGGATGCTGATAAGCAAGGTTTTCTTCGCTCGGCTACCTCACTAATTCAGACAATTGGCCGAGCAGCAAGAAATGTTTCCGGTGAAGTTCACATGTATGCCGATAGCATCACACCAGCTATGGCTCAGGCGATTGATGAGACCAACCGGCGCAGGGCAAAGCAGGTCGCATATAACACCGAGCACGGAATCGATCCAACCCCACTTCGTAAAAAGATAGCTGATATAACTGACTTAATAACGAAAGAGGCTCTAGATACTGAAGGGTTGGGTGGCAAAGTCCCATCATCTGGAATTGCGAAGTCAGCTCATTCCATGCCGCGACAAGAGCTAATTGGTCTCATAGAATCACTCACTGATCAGATGAAGTTAGCAGCGAGTGATCTGCATTTTGAGTTGGCGGCTAGATTTAGAGACGAGATCAGAGAGCTCAAGAAAGAGCTTCGCGGAATGGAAGAGGCGGGAACTTGAGCATCGATAGGCTGGTCGTTAGGGGAGCACGCGAACATAACTTAAAGAATGTTTCGATAGATTTGCCGCGAAATTCGCTAATTGTCTTCACCGGACTTTCGGGATCTGGAAAATCTTCACTTGCCTTTGATACGATTTTTGCTGAAGGACAGCGCAGATATGTTGAATCACTCTCGGCATACGCCAGACAATTTTTGGGGCAGATGGATAAGCCTGATGTTGATTTTATCGAAGGGCTCTCGCCAGCAGTATCAATAGATCAAAAATCTACTAATCGCAATCCACGCTCAACAGTTGGCACGATTACTGAAGTCTACGATTATCTAAGGCTGCTCTTTGCAAGAGCTGGTCGACCACATTGTCCTAGCTGTGGAAAAGCAATAGCAAAGCAGAGCCCGCAGAATATTGTTGATCAAATTCTGGCAATGCCTGAAGCCACAAAATTTTTAGTTCTTGCTCCAGTAGTTCGTGCCCGCAAGGGTGAGTTCTTAGATCTCTTTAAGGATTTCACAACCCAAGGCTTTTCAAGAGTCCGAGTAGATGGTGTTGTCTATGCGATTGCCGAAGTCCCAAAATTAAAGAAGCAAGAGAAGCACACTATTGAAGTAGTAGTTGATCGATTAACGGTTAAGGCAGAATCTAAGACCAGGTTAACTGATTCAATTGAGACAGCTCTTCGTTTAGCAAGTGGTTTAGTGATTCTAGATTTTATTGATGTAAAAATCGGAGCCCCTGGTAGGGAGCGAACCTTTAGTGAGCACATGGCCTGTCATGATTGCGAGCTCTCATTTGAAGAGCTCGAACCGAGATCATTCTCCTTTAACTCGCCATTTGGCGCCTGTCCTGAGTGCACGGGAATTGGTACAAAACTTGAGGTCGATGAAGAGCTTGTGATTCCAGATGGCGATTTATCGATCAACGGCGGCGCGATTGCTCCTTGGTCGGGTGGCCAATCATCTGAATATTTCTCGAGGCTACTTGAAGCTCTGGCGGGAGAGCTTAAATTTTCGCTAGACAACCCTTGGCGAAAATTATCAACTAAAGCTCGCGAGGCGATTCTCCATGGCTGGGATTATGAAGTCCATGTTAAGTACAAGAATCGCTATGGCCGCGTACGTAATTATTCAACTGGATTCGAGGGCGTTGTCTCATTTATAGAACGTCGCCACTCTGAAACTGATAGCGATTTTTCTCGTGATAAGTATGAGGCCTATATGCGAGAGACACCTTGTCCGGTATGTAAAGGAACCAGACTTAAACCAGAGGTATTAGCTGTAACAATTGGCGAGAAGAGTATTGCCGCGATCTGTGAACTTTCGATAAAAGATTGTGCAGTTTTTCTACAGAAGATCTCACTCAATGCGCGAGAGAAGCAGATTGCCGAGCGCGTCTTAAAAGAGGTAAATGCAAGGTTGGGATTCTTGCTAGATGTTGGACTCGATTACCTCTCACTAGATAGACCAGCGGCAACGCTCTCTGGCGGAGAAGCCCAACGCATTCGACTTGCAACCCAGATTGGCTCTGGCCTCGTTGGCGTTCTCTATGTTTTAGATGAGCCAAGCATCGGTCTACACCAGAGAGATAATCGGAGATTGATCGATACCCTCACCAGATTGCGAGATCTTGGAAATACGCTAATTATTGTTGAGCATGATGAAGACACAATTAGAACTGCTGACTGGATAGTAGATATTGGACCTGGGGCAGGTGAGCACGGAGGACATGTCGTCTCATCAGGAGACTATCAAGCACTCATATCTGCCAAGGATTCGATTACTGGTGCTTATTTAGCGGGGCGAACCAAAATTGAAGTTCCTAAGAAGCGGCGCGAGATAGATCTAAAACGTAGTCTGGTCGTCAAGGGAGCGCGTGAGAATAATCTGCAGAATATTGATGTCACCTTTCCGCTCGGAGCATTTGTAGCAATATCTGGCGTTAGTGGCTCTGGTAAATCAACTCTCGTAAATGACATTTTATACTCGGTCCTGGCAAATAAATTAAATGGCGCTCGGATAGTTCCTGGTCGCCACAAATCTATATCAGGCCTAGATTTCCTAGACAAGGTAGTACATGTTGATCAATCGCCAATCGGCCGGACTCCTAGGTCAAATCCTGCAACATATACCGGCTTATTCGATAAAGTTCGAGCGCTATTTGCTGAGACGACAGAGGCAAAAATCCGCGGATATCTACAGGGCAGATTCTCATTTAATGTAAAGGGAGGGCGCTGTGAGAATTGCGCAGGCGATGGAACTATCACTATCGAGATGAATTTTTTGCCCGATGTCTATGTACCCTGCGAAGTTTGCCACGGTGCTCGATATAACCGAGAGACTCTTGAAGTGCACTATAAGGGCAAGACCATCGCTCAAGTTTTGGATATGCCGATCGAGGGAGCCTTTGAATTCTTTGAGTCGGTCCCAACAATTGCTCGTTATTTAAAGACGCTAAATGATGTTGGCCTGGGTTATGTACGTTTGGGCCAATCAGCCCCAACACTCTCTGGGGGCGAGGCACAGCGCGTAAAGCTGGCCACCGAATTACAGCGGCGCTCAACGGGGCGAACTATCTATGTCCTAGATGAACCTACAACCGGGCTGCACTTTGAAGATGTCAGAAAGTTACTTATAGTTTTAAATCGCTTGGTTGATTCTGGAAACACAGTAATTGTTATCGAACACAATTTGGATGTTATTAAATCCGCAGATTGGATTATCGATCTAGGCCCAGAAGGTGGTTCTGGGGGTGGACTTGTTATTGCAGAAGGAACTCCGGAACTTGTTGCCAAGAGCAAGGCGAGCTATACAGCCACATTCCTGGCCGAGTCGCTCAAGGCCTAAAGGCTATGGCAGATCCGCAGAGCTACCGCCCGACTTCAATTCCAACAGATCCTGGCGTCTATAGATTCTTTGATGATAAAGATCGGGTCATATATGTTGGCAAGGCAAAGAATTTAAGGAATCGGCTAAATTCATATTTCCAGAAGAACTTGCCAGAGAAGACTTATCGAATGGTTCACTCAGCCGTACGAATCGACTGGACCGTGGTGAATACTGAAATTGAAGCGCTTCAACTTGAATTCACCTGGATTAAGACCGAGAACCCCAAGTACAACATCCAATTCAAAGATGATAAGTCTTATCCTTATCTGGCCGTGAGCATAAAAGATGAATACCCCAGGCTCTTTATTTCGCGCGCTAAGAAGCGAGCAGGCGTTAAATACTTTGGACCATATGCACATGCCTGGGCGCTTCGAAGTACCTTTGATGTGATGCAGAAGTTATACCCGATTAGAAGCTGCACCGATTCGAATTTCTCTAGAGCAGCTAAAAGTGGCCGCCAGTGCCTACTTGGTGATATTGGCAAATGTGCCGCACCTTGTGTTGAATGGATTTCAAAGGATGATCACCAACTTTTAGCTCAGAAGCTGATTAATTTTGTGGACTCAAATTCTGGTGACGTAGCAGAAACTCTGAGCAAGGATATGCAGAAGGCTGCGGATAGCGAAGAGTTTGAGCGGGCAGCAAAGATTCGTGATCAGATTGCGGCAATTGAAAAATCTTCAGAGACGGCCGGAACATTTCTAAGTGAGAATTTCTCTGCTGATATCTTGGCCTCATTCTCTGAAATCACGCACAGCGCGATCACGCTATTTACAGTTAGGTTTGGCCGAGTCGTTGGCTCTAGATCGTGGATATTAGATCGTGCAGATGTCCTTGAAGATCAGAGTGTTATTGAGGCGATGCTTGCAAAAATTTACTCAGAGTTAGATCCGCCAACTGAGATTCTGGTTGATGAGTTGCCACAAGATTTGCAGACCGTTGAAAGTTGGCTAAGCGAGAGGCTTGGGAAGAGAGTCACCATCTCCAAGCCCATTCGGGGCGATAAATTTGATGTAGTAGCGACAGTAAAGCGCAATGCAAATCAAGCCCTAATTCAGTACTTGAGCAAACGATCTAATGATGCCGCAGTTTCAGGCAGAGCCTTGGAGGAGATTGCCAACCTCCTTGATCTACCTGAATTACCACTTCGAATTGAATGCTTTGACATCTCCAATATTCAGGGCAAACATATGGTGGCCTCGATGGTTGTATTTGAGGATGGTCAAATTAAGAAGAGTGACTACCGTCGATTTGCAATTGATGATGATGCTGGTTTCGATGACACGAGAGCGATGCACCACGTATTGACTAGAAGGCTGAAGCGATATTTAGCTGAACGGGAGATTGATAATTCAGAGATATCGCAATTGGGGGGTGCACGTCCGAAATTTGCTTACCCACCACAACTTATTGTCGTTGATGGTGGCGCCCCACAAGTTGCAGCAGCCGTACGAGCTCTAGCTGACCTAGGAATTTCTGACATTTCAATCTGTGGTCTAGCTAAGCGACTTGAAGAAGTCTGGTTGCCAGAGAGCAAAGAGCCAATCATTTTTCCCAGGCACAGTGAGGGGCTCTATCTGTTACAGCGGATACGAGATGAAGCACATCGCTTTGCCATAACTTTCCACAGAAGTAAGAGATCAAAGGTAATGCTCGAATCACTGTTGGATGATATTCCTAAATTGGGAGAGTCTCGAAGACGGGCCCTGCTCGAAGTTTTTGGTTCTGTCTCTGCTATTCGCAAAGCTTCGGTAGCCGAAATCTCGGCAATCCCAGGAATCGGCAATCGGGTGGCGCAGGCAATTTTTGATCACCTAAAAGTTGAGCATAGCCCCGAGAGCTCGATCGAGTTTCAGGTAGATATGGAAACTGGTGAGATTTCTTGAGAGGATAGGCAAATGAGTTCCAATGAAGTTCTAGTTATTACTGGAATGAGTGGCGCAGGTAAATCCACGGTCGCTCACGCATTGGAAGATCTTGGCTGGTATGTTGTAGATAATTTACCGCCTTCAATGGTTTCCACACTCTTTGAAATTGCAGTATTGAACCCCTCCACAATTGCAGTTGTAATCGATGTCAGAGGAGGTGAGTTCTTCGACGATCTAAGTAAATCACTGGCAGATTTGGGAGATAAGAATATTGCCAAACGTATTATTTTCATCGATGCATCTGATGAATCATTGGTCCGCCGATTTGAAGCTACCCGCAGGCCTCACCCACTGCAGGGCTCGGATCGAATTTTAGATGGTATCCAACGAGAGCGTGAGCGATTGCAAGAAATCAGATCCGCTGCAGATCTTGTTATTGACTCCTCCTCACTTAACGTTCATCAACTTGAATCAAGGATCAATGAGATTTTTAGCGAGAGCTCTGACACTAACTTACGGGTAAATATTCTCTCCTTTGGCTACAAATATGGAATTCCCGTTGATGCTGACCTCGTTATGGACTGCAGATTTATTGCCAATCCACATTGGAATCCAGAGCTTCGCCCACTAACAGGGCTGGATAGCGCTGTTTCAGAGAACGTTCTTGCGAATTCAAATGTGCAAGAATTTTTAACTAAATATCAGTCGCTCTTTGAAACTATGGCCGAGGGATTTATGCATGAGGGGCGCAAATATTTGACGCTGGCTGTCGGCTGCACAGGGGGCAAACACCGAAGTGTGGCTATATCTGAGGAACTGGCAAAGAGATTTACGAATTCAGAGAGCGAGATTTCGAAGAAGATAAAAGCTCAAGCGGTACATCGAGATTTGGGCCGAGAGATCTAGATTTGGGCCAATTCTTACCGAGAGGTAATCCTTGAAGGTGATTAGAACTTATTAGCAAAGTCTCCCCGGTTTAGAAAAAGATTTCACTTTTAAGCCACATTTTCGATTCAATGCTGATTAAATAGCGCCTATGGCAATGACCTCAGCAGTAAAAGATGAATTGAGCAGGCTTGCAATATCAAAGCCATGCTGCCGAAAAGCAGAGGTTTCTTCGGTTCTGCGTTTTGCTGGAGGGCTGCATATAAATGGTGGAAAGATCTCGATTGAGGTCGAGCTAGATACTGCCCAGGGGGCCAGACGTTTACGTAAAGATATCTCTGAAATTTTTGGGCACGAAAGTGAGTTAGCAGTTCTCTCGCCTGGTGGATTGCGCAAAGGCAGCCGCTATGTTGTCCGTGTTACTTCTGATGGCGACGCACTTGCCAGACAGACTGGTTTGATTGATGCAAATAGTCGCCCAATAAGAGGATTGCCGCCGCAGGTGGTATCGGCCGGAATCTGTGATGCTGAGGCAGCATGGCGAGGTGCATTTTTGGCACATGGATCGCTAACCGAGCCTGGTCGCTCATCAGCCCTAGAAATTACTTGCCCCGGACCCGAGGCTGCACTTGCACTTGTAGGAGCGGCGCGAAGATTAGGTATAACAGCAAAAGCTCGCGAAGTTAGAAGTGTGGATCGAGTCGTGCTTCGCGATGGTGATGCAATTGGTGCACTCTTAACCAGACTTGGCGCACACGAGAGCGTTCTTGCTTGGGAAGAGCGGCGCATGAGGCGTGAAGTAAGAGCAACGGCAAATCGCTTGGCAAACTTTGATGATGCAAATTTGCGTCGTTCGGCCAGAGCCGCAGTTGCTGCTTCTGCCCGAGTTGCAAGAGCAATGGAAATTCTTGGCGTGGAGATTCCAGATCACTTAAAACAAGCCGGTGAGCTTCGGATAAATCATGGTCAAGCAAGCTTAGAAGAACTTGGCTCGCTAGCGGTTCCACCGATGACTAAGGATGCAATTGCGGGGCGAATCAGAAGGCTGCTAGCCATGGCTGATAAACGGGCGCACGATTTAGGTATTCCAGATACCGAAGCTGGGCTTAGCCCAGATCTTCTGGCCGAGTAGCCCTAGTAAGTGGCAAATTCAGCTCATTTTTGGCTGATATGATTTAGCTCTTCACAACGTTGTGGTTGTTAAATTTCTCTTTATTTTAGGCAGGCAAATAAATGGTACGTGTCGGAATTAATGGTTTTGGGCGAATTGGTCGTAACTTCTTTAGAGCCGCGCTTCAATCTGGCGCAGATATTGAAATAGTAGGTATAAACGATCTCACTGATAACGCTACTTTGGCGCATCTACTTAAGTACGACTCGATTTTAGGACGACTAGGGTTGCCGGTTACCTATACCGATGACTCAATTACTGTAGATGGAAAGACAATTCGTACCTTCTCTGAGCGCGATCCAGCGAACCTACCTTGGGGCGAAGTTAAAGCCGACATTGTTATTGAATCAACTGGATTCTTCACAAAGGCTGCAGATGCTAAGAAGCACATCACGGCTGGAGCGAAGAAGGTAATTATCTCAGCGCCTGCTAGCGATGAGGATATTACAGTTGTGATGGGCGTAAACCATGAGAAATACGATGCGGCAAACCATCATGTAATCTCGAACGCATCTTGCACAACTAACTGCCTTGCGCAAATGGCTAAAGTTTTGGATGAAGAGTTTGGAATTGTCCGTGGGCTTATGACAACAATTCATGCCTACACAAATGATCAATCAATTCTCGATCAACCCCATAAAGATCTACGTCGCGCCCGCGCTGCTGCGGTCTCAATTATTCCAAGCACAACTGGTGCTGCCAAGGCGATTAGCCTGGTGCTACCAAACTTAAAGGGAAAGCTAGATGGCTACGCGCTTCGCGTTCCAGTCCCAACGGGTTCTGCTACTGATTTGACTGTTGAACTTGCTAAAGAAGTTTCTGCTGCCGAAGTAAATGCAGCACTTAAGAAGGCATCGGAAGGCTCACTAAAGGGTTACCTTTCTTACACCGAAGATCCGATAGTTTCTGCCGATATCGTTACAGATCCTAGCTCTTGTATTTTGGATGCAGGTTTAACCAAGGCAATTGGAACTACAGTAAAAGTTGTCGGTTGGTATGACAACGAATGGGGTTACTCGAATCGCTTGGTAGACCTCGTTGGATATGTAGGCAAGAAGCTTTAATGAATATCAAAACCCTCGAAGCTATTGATGTTCGCGGGAAGAGAGTTCTACTTCGCTGTGATTTAAATGTGCCACTGACTAACGGTGTCATTAGCGATGATGGAAGAATTCGAGCTTCACTACCAACCATAAAGTATCTATTGGCGCAGGGCGCATCTATTGTAATTACAGCCCATCTTGGGCGGCCAAAAGGTGAGCGCATCAGTGCACTCTCGTTGGCCCCGGTCGCCATTCGACTTGCAGAGCTACTTGAAGTTCCAGTGAATTTCTCAAGTGAGATTATCGGAGCCAAGATAGGCGAGAGCCAAATTACTCTCCTTGAGAATATTCGATTTGAAGCCGCTGAGACATCTAAAGATGAATCAGAGCGCGTAGTACTTGCCACACAACTTGCGATCTATGCTGACATATTCATTAGCGATGGATTTGGCGCAGTGCACCGAAAGCATGCCTCAGTTTATGATGTTGCAAAATTACTCCCGCATGCTGCTGGTCTTCTGATAGCTGCAGAGGTAGATGTCCTACAGAAACTGACACATAACCCAGAGCGCCCTTATGGCGTGGCACTTGGTGGATCAAAAGTTTCCGACAAAATAGGGGTTATCTCAAACTTATTAGACAAGGTTGATACCCTTGCAATAGGTGGGGGAATGCTCTTCACATTTCTGGCAGCAAAAGGTTTTGAGATCGGTAAATCATTGGTTGAAACTGATCTATTACCTACAGTGCGCGAATTAATGGAGCGAGCCGAAAAATTAGGAGTGAATCTCCTACTTCCGACTGACATTGTTGTCGCACCAGAATTTGCAGCAGGCGCCACCCCGACTACGGTAGCCGCAGATCAAATCCCTGCTGATCAGATGGGATTAGATATCGGAGCGCAGAGCTCCAATACTTTTGCCTCTGCCTTAAATGTATGCAAAACCGTCTTCTGGAATGGACCAATGGGCGTCTTTGAATTTCCAAATTTTGCAAATGGTACAAAAGTCGTAGCGCAGGCTTTAACGCAGGTGAGTGGAATTAGCGTGGTTGGCGGCGGAGATTCTGCAGCAGCGGTCCGGGCACTTGGTTTTGCCGATTCTGATTTTGGTTATATTTCAACTGGCGGCGGCGCTTCACTCGAATACCTAGAGGGCAAAGAGCTCCCAGGTCTATTAGTTTTACAGTAATTTCATTTAACGGAAAGTAGGGGATAGATGCGCAAGCCACTTATATCAGGCAATTGGAAGATGAATTTGAATCATCTCGAGGCCATTGCAGTTACGCAGAAGCTTTCTTACTCATTAGATGATAAGGATTATGACGCGGTAGATGTTGTAGTACTTCCACCCTTCACTGACATTCGCTCGGTCCAGACGCTAATCGACGGCGATCGTCTCCGTCTCGAATATGGCGCCCAAGATCTATCACCTGAAACTAGCGGTGCCTACACAGGTGACATAAGTGGTTTAATGCTGAACAAACTTGGCTGCAGCTATGTTGTGGTTGGTCACTCAGAGCGTCGTGCCATCCATAATGAAGATGATGCTCTTATTAATAAGAAAATCAAGGCTGCCCTTGCAAATGAAATTACTCCAATTTTCTGTATTGGTGAAGAGCTGAGTATCCGTGAAGCTGAGACACATGTTAATCATGTTTTGAGCCAGATTCGAAATGGTTTGCAGGGATTTCATAAGCCCGATCTTAAGAAGATTGTCTTTGCCTATGAACCAGTTTGGGCAATTGGAACCGGCAAGACTGCAAGCGCGCAAGATGCACAAGAAGTTTGTAGCGCCATTCGCGTTGAGCTTGGGAAAATTGGTTCGAGTGAAATCGCTCAAGCGGCACGAATTCTCTATGGCGGTTCGGTCAAATCTTCAAATATCGTGGACATCATGAAGGAAGAAGATATAGATGGCGTTCTAGTGGGCGGTGCGAGCCTTGATCCAGAGGAATTCGCTAAAATTGCTAAATTCCATCGGGTCGCAAGCGCATAGTTTGAGCGAAATCTAGCTCAGAGACGGGTATCCTTGCGCTAGTGCATTTCTGATCGAATCACCTGAGTTTCGATTTAGTTTCTAAAGGAGAAATACGTGGTCGCAGTACTTTCAATACTTCTTGTAATCACCAGCGTGTTAATGATTCTGCTTGTACTTCTACACAAGGGTAAAGGCAGTGGCTTGTCAGATCTCTTTGGTGGTGGCATCTCTTCAAGTTATGGCGGTTCATCTGTAGTAGAGAAGAATTTAGATCGGATTACAGTAGTTGTTGGCGGACTCTGGTTTGCCGCTGTAATTGCGCTTAGCCTGGTTTTGAAGAAATAATTTTTTTATTAACTAAAGGAGATATATATGGGTAGCGCAATTCGTGGTAGTCGCGTTGGCGCAGGTCCAATGGGGGAGGCAGAGCGCGGCGATGCAATTGCCCGCTTTCGAGTCTCCTATTGGTGTGCACAAGGACATGAAACTCGTCCATCATTTGCCGAGGATGAGACTGTGCAGATTCCAGAGCTTTGGGACTGTCCGCGGTGCGGCTATCCAGCAGGGTTAAATAAAGATAAGCCACCAATGCCAATAAAGAACGAACCATATAAGACCCACTTGGCATATGTTAAAGAACGTAGAACTGAGGCAGAGTCAAAGAAGATACTGGAAGATGCGCTAGCACGACTTCGCGGCGAAGATTAAATCTTTTTTACAACTCTCCAATAGCTTCCAAAAGTTCGGCTATACCTGCACTTCTGTTCAAGAGGTGTACACGCATTAAAGGCAGGCCTCTACTTGCAAGTGCTTGGCCATCGCCGAGAGCTTGCGCCATTAGTAATGTGTGGAATGTGAAGTCGGCTCCCGGAATTTCTAAATCATGGCTGTGAGTTGCAGTAATTTGCAGGAAGGCTCCGTTTGGTTGTCCACCTTTATGAAATTGACCCGTGGAATGTAGGAATCGAGGTCCCCAGCCAAAGGTTACGGCTTGATTAGTTGCAATTGCTAGTGACTCTCGAGTTTTAGAAATATCGTAATCAGCAATGCGATTTAGATATGCCATTATCGCAAAGTAGCTATCACCGTGGGAAGTAAATACTTGTAGGGCATGCTTCAAACTAGTTAGATCCTCGGTGTAAAAAACTTGCAAATTCTTATTCTCAAAAGAGGGAATAGTATTAGGTTCTCCTGATATCTTCCAAAGGTTTAGCAGCCCACTAGTTCGCTCTTTAGCCTCAGTTACATTTGGTTGATTGAAGGGATCTACTTCCAATGCTCGGCAGAGCATTGCGGTTACCCACTCCCATAAAATAAATTGTTCTCCCAAGGTACCCAGAACATTTAGATCTCCCGAATCTTGCGAGAAGGAAATTTTAGGAGTATTTGCGGGAACATGGGCGCTAGCGCCTTCGATTACTATAGGAAGTCGACCCTTTGCATCTTTCCCAGTCGACTCTGCAACTAATTGCTCTATCCAGTCACTAATTCCGGGAACGTTAGAACCAGAATCAATCAGAGCAAAGTTTTGAATGGTCTGTTCAAAGAGGATTGTTGCAAGCTTGATAGCGGCAGATTCTTGCTGAGAAAATGTCCTGTTTGCTCTATCTGCATCATCTAGAAGTACTGATACATCGATGCCAAGAAGCGCTGCCGGAAGCAATCCAAAGGCGCTAAGTGCACTAAATCTGCCGCCAACCATTGGGTCTGCGTTAACAACACGATATCCCGATGCTCTTGCTGATCTGTCGAGAGGTGAGTTCGGATCAGTCACAATAATTAGGTGATCTTTTGGCTCCAAGTTAGCGGCGCGCAGGCTACTTTCAAAGAGTGATTTCTGCGAGGCAGTCTCTATCGTTGAACCAGATTTTGAACCGATAACAATTATCGATGAACTTAGGTCGGCGTTAAGCACCTGAGCTATCTGTTCTGAATCAGTTGTGTCTAGAACAGTTAAATTCTTCTGGTAAGTCTTGGCGATAACTTCTGGCGCAAGTGAAGAGCCGCCCATGCCGCAAAGAATCACATTTGTTACTTTGTTACTTCGGGCCCAGGCGCTAATCGAGTCCAACTGGGGGAGAAGCTCTCGACTAGAAACGGGTAGATCTATCCAATTTAGACGATTGGCTGCTTCACCTTGAGCCGTTTCGCCCCATAGAGATGAATCCTTAGCTGCTAATAGAGGTGCGATAGCCGTCAGATCTTTGGCAACTTTAGAAGATGGATCAAATTTTGCTGCTAGTGGACCTGTAATGCTAATCATGTTCTACTCCTGCTATTTTTTGATCTGTTTAGCGATGCTTCTAAGTGCAGCCTCTGCAATGCTCTGTGGTGTAAATCCAAATTGTGCAAATAGTGTTGGACCAGATGCCGATGAAGCAAAACCTTCAATACTAACTATCGCGCCAGAGTCACCAACATATTTATGCCAACCCGATCCCACGCCGGCCTCCACACTCACCCGGGCGCGAATGTCTGTAGGAAGAACCATTTCCTTATAGCTCGCATCTTGAGCTTCAAACCATTCGAGGCATGGCGCGCTTACTACTCTCGCCAAAATCTTTCTATCACCCAGAATTTTTGCAGCTTCGATAGCAATATGCACCTCAGAGCCTGTTGCAATGATGATTACATCCGGCTTACTAGGTGTGTCAAAAATAATATATGCACCTTTTGAAGTTCCTTC
>DFDL01000005.1:25111-26451 GCA_002367715.1 Actinobacteria bacterium UBA3028 | reverse complement strand
ATGCCACTAGGTTCACCTCGCTTGATTATCTCTCGCCAGGCTATTGCAGTTTCGTTAGCATCTGCTGGGCGAATCAGATTGAAATTTGGGATCAATCTTAAAGAGGCCAAGTGCTCAATCGGTTGGTGGGTGGGGCCATCTTCACCTAAACCAATAGAGTCATGGCTCCAGATAAAAATCGATGGAATTTTCATCAGCGAGGCGAGTCGGACCGCACCTCTCATGTAATCACTAAAGACCAAGAAGGTACCGCCAAAGAATTTAGTTAACCCATGGAGTGCAACACCATTGATGATTGCTCCCATTGCATGCTCCCTAATTCCAAAATGTACAACTCTGCCGTGGGGATTAGCACCTGACATTGCGCTAGAAGCTGGCAAGAATGAGCCGCCACCTAAAATCGTTGTGTTATTACTTCCAGCTAAGTCGGCAGATCCGCCCCAAAGTTCAGGGAGAACCCCCGCCATGGCATTAATAATTTTTCCAGATGCGCCTCTTGTCGAAAGATCCTTACCGGCTTCAAATACCGGTATTGATTTCTCCCAATCAGCAGGCAGCGCCTTACTCTGTAAGCGCTTTAGTAATTGACTCGCCTCTGCATTTTTTTCGGTCCATTCATTAAATTGCAAATTCCAAGCAGCATGCAGCTTTGCCCCTCGATCTTTAACCAATCTTGCATGGGCCAAAACTTGTGGCAGAACAACAAATGATTCTTCTGACTTTAAGGAGAGAGCTATTTTAGTTGCAGCGACCTCGGCCTCACCAAGAGCGGAGCCATGGGATTCAGCCGTACCCCTTGCATTAGGGGCTGGCCATGCAATGACAGTCTTTAATCTAATTAGGGTTGGTCTAAGCTTCTCGGCTTGGGCAGCGAGTAGCGCCTTTTCAAGAGCAGGTTGATCAACATCACCATCAGTCTTTGCTGCCACCTCTATCACTCGCCAACCATATGCAATGTATCGAGCCGATACATCTTCGGTGAAGGCAAGGTGAGTGTCGCCTTCAATTGAAATTCGATTGTCGTCGTAGATAACCTTTAGATTTCCAAGTTCCTGAGTTCCGGCCAGTGAACAGGCCTCGGCGCTTATACCTTCTTGGAGATCGCCATCAGATGCAATCACCCAAATATCATGTTCAAATAGTTTGCTCTCTCCTTTGGGATCTAGAAGCCCACCCTCAAATCGTGCTGCCATCGCCATTCCTACGGCGCTAGAAATTCCGGAACCAAGTGGACCGGTAGTTATCTCTACGCCTACAGTGTGTCCAAATTCTGGGTGGGCCGGAGTTTTTGAACCAGATGTTCTAAAGCTTTGAAGATCTGCTATCTCAAGACCATAACC
>DFDL01000005.1:21299-24835 GCA_002367715.1 Actinobacteria bacterium UBA3028 | reverse complement strand
CGCTGGAAAAGAGTATAGGCAACAGGTGCCAGCGCCATCGCAGTGCCCGGATGGCCCCCTCCCGCTTTTTGAACACTATCCATAGCCAAAGCCCGGCAGGTAGTAACAGCTAGATCGTCTAACTCACTCCATTTGAGTGTTGACATTATGCGTTCACCCTGTTCCTATCTGTCATATCTCTCCCGGCAAGATTTATCCGCCAGGTTGCAATCCATACCAGAGTTGCGCCGAGGAGGTGGGAGCCAACCAAAAGTATAGGAAGGCCGGTAAAGTACTGAATATAGCCAATTGTGCCTTGTGAAAGTGAAACAATCAATAGAACCAGGATGTACCTACTCAAATACTTCTGATTGCCCGCACTTTCCGAGACCTTAACTACGAAATAGAGCGCAATAGTTAGGAAGACGAAAGCTATTACTAAATCCGCGTGAATCCAGGAGATCGTTCGCTCGTCAAAGCTGTACCGCCTCGAATTCTCATCACCAGAGTGTGGGCCAGTTCCAGTTACGAGAGTGCCTAGGACCAGAACCATAAAACCAACTACGGTTACGATTTTGATCAATAATCTAGTTACCGGTGCTACGAGGAGAACCGGTTTATCTAGAGCGCCTCGTCGTAGAGAGAGCGCTCCCGCGATCAGCGGAATTGTCAGAACAAAATGTGCAGATACGGATATTGGATGCAATTTTGTTAGAACTGTTATTCCACCAAGAACAACTTGCCCCAGAAAGCCCAAGATCTGCAGCAGAGCTAATAAACGCAACCGCTTGTAATCTTTATGGCTCTTAAATTTTCGTACAACATAAATAAGTGCAGCAATAGCAAGGAAGAAGATAACCCAGGCAAGTAGACGATTTCCGAATTCAATCCACGCATGAAGGGGACCTTCTGCCTGATTAACGATGGGGGCGATTGATCCATCAGTGCACTCAGGCCAGGTTGGACAACCTAGTCCGGAACCAGTTAGACGAACGGCCCCTCCAGTCACAACTAACCCAGCCTGGAAGATTAGGAGCAGCGTGAAGAGGATGGCAGCAAAACTCATGCTCCTAGCCTAGGCGCAGCGGGCGGGGACTAGCCCTGTGTCGAGTGGCGGTATTCTATGAATTACGCAACACTAGTGTTGTGAAAAAGGGCGAAGATAGAACCAGGGACTTGGTAGCCAGGGCCATACTCGAAAATGGACCGGCCACTGCTGTTGAGCTGGCCGCAAGACTCGAGATCACGCCTGCAGGAATCCGCCGCCACTTAGATAATTTGATTGAAGAGGGTGTTTTAACTGCCCGCGAACCTTTCCAAACTTCAAATGATTCCCGTGGTCGCGGTAGACCATCAAAGGTTTTTGTTATGACTGATGCTGGCCGCGAGAAGTTTGAACATACCTATGACGATTTAGCGGTATCGGCCCTCAGATTCATGTCAACGAAGTCTGTCAAGTCAGTGAGCGCTGATTCGAACTTAGTTAAAGAGTTCGCAAGAAATCGCGCAGAAGAGATCACAAAAAGAGCGGTGCAAATTTTGGCGAACAAGAAAAATCTCACCCAGAAGAGCGAAGCACTTGCAGCCTTTCTCTCTACCGATGGCTATGCAGCAAATAGTCATTCACGCAAGGGCGGCGAAGAGCTCTGCCAGAATCATTGCCCAATCGCGCATGTTGCTGCGCAATTTCCTGAGCTCTGCGAAGAAGAGACCAAAGCTTTCTCAGAACTCTTAGGCACACATGTTCAGCGACTTGCAACCATCGCGCATGGTGATGGAGTTTGCACAACCTTTATTCCAAATTCAAAAAATCTAAACAACAAAAGAGAGCGAGTCTAAGATGAGCGATATACTAGCCAAGAATCCAGGACTAGAAGGTATTGGAAACTACGAATTCGGTTGGTCGGATAAGAACGATGTCGGAGCTAACTCAAGACGTGGTTTAAACGAAGAGGTTGTACGAGATATCTCTTCGAAGAAGAGCGAACCACAGTGGATGTTAGATCTGAGGTTAAAGGGGCTTAGCCTATTCGAGAAGAAGCCGATGCCATCATGGGGATCTGATCTCTCGGGTATTTTCTTTGACACCATCAAATATTTTGTGCGATCAACAGAGAAGCAAGCAACAACTTGGGAAGAACTTCCAGATGACATTAAAAATACTTACGATCGCTTAGGAATCCCCGAAGCAGAAAAGCAGCGCCTAGTTTCTGGCGTAGCGGCTCAATATGAATCAGAAGTTGTTTATCACTCAATTCGAGAAGACCTTGAGGCCCAGGGCGTTATCTTTGTTGATACCGATACTGGACTTCGTGAGCACGAAGAGTTATTCAAAGAGTATTTCGGCAGTGTAATTCCCGTCGGTGATAACAAGTTTGCCGCGCTAAATACCTCAGTCTGGTCTGGCGGTTCATTTATCTATATCCCTAAGGGTGTCAAGGTAGATATTCCGTTGCAGGCATATTTCCGTATTAATACTGAAAATATGGGCCAGTTCGAGCGCACTCTGATTATTGCTGATGAGGATTCATATGTTCACTATGTAGAGGGTTGTACTGCACCGATCTACTCATCAGATTCGCTTCATAGCGCTGTCGTAGAGATCATTATTAAGAAGAATGCTCGCGTTCGTTATACAACTATTCAAAACTGGTCAAATAACGTTTATAACTTAGTAACCAAGCGCGCAACTTGCGCCGAAGGTGCAACGATGGAGTGGATCGATGGAAACATTGGCTCTAAGGTAACCATGAAGTATCCAGCTGTAATGTTGATGGGTCCACATTCCAAGGGCGAAACTCTTTCAATTGCTTTTGCAGGTGAAGGACAACATCAAGATGCTGGTGCCAAGATGGTCCATGCAGCTCCTTACACATCCTCTACTATTATCTCTAAGTCAGTTGCAAGGGGTGGTGGCCGAACCTCATATCGCGGCTTAGTTCAGATCAACGAGGGTGCGCATCACTCGAAGTCAACGGTTAAGTGCGACGCCCTTCTAGTTGATTCAATTTCGAGATCCGATACTTATCCATATGTTGATGTCCGCGAGGATGATGTATCGATGGGTCACGAAGCGACAGTTTCTAAAATTAGCGATGATCAGCTCTTTTACTTGATGTCTCGCGGTCTTGGCGAAGATGAAGCTATGGCGATGATTGTTCGAGGCTTCATTGAGCCAATTGCGCGCGAGCTTCCTATGGAATATGCCCTGGAATTAAATCGCTTGATCGAGATGCAGATGGAAGGTGCCGTTGGTTAATGAGCACCCTTACAACAAATTATCTCGCCCCCTCTGGCAGAGAAGAAGCGTGGCGGTTTACCCCGTTAGCCAGAGTGGGCGGATTATTAGATCCTGAGGTTGCACTTGAGGGCGTTTTAAGTGTGGAATTGAGTAGCGGTGATGGCGCTGTCAAAATTTCACAGAGAAGTGCAAGTGAGATACGACCGATTTCCAATAGTGATGACTTAGCTACGATACGAGTGCGTAACGCTGTTAATGAAGTAACACATATTGAGGTAGCTAAGAACGCCCAGATATCAGAACCAATAATTCTGAC
>DFDL01000005.1:21085-21216 GCA_002367715.1 Actinobacteria bacterium UBA3028 | reverse complement strand
TTAGATCCTGAGGTTGCACTTGAAGGCGTGTTAAGTGTGGAATTGAGTAGTGGTGATGGCGCTGTCGAAATTTCGCAGAGAAGTGCAAGTGAGATACAACCGATTTCTAATAGTGATGACTTAGCTACGAT
>DFDL01000005.1:9286-21054 GCA_002367715.1 Actinobacteria bacterium UBA3028 | reverse complement strand
GAGAATTCACACGCTACAATAATTTTACAGAACTCAGGTACAGCTATCTTGGCTGAAGATATTGAGTTCAATGTGGGACAAGGGGCGACTCTGACCTTTGTTTCACTACAGGAGTGGGATTCAACTAGCGTTCATTTAGCAAGAGAGCACGCGATAATTGCTAAAGATGCAACTTTTAACTCAATCGTAGTGACTATAGGCGGCTCGCTGGTTCGTCTTCTGCCAACAGTCGAATATAGCGGTCCAGGTTCTAGCGCTGATTTACAAGGCCTCTACTTCGCAACCGATGGACAACATCTAGAACATAGATTATTTGTCGATCACAACGTTGCAAATGCTAAGAGCCGGGTAAATTACAAGGGCGCGCTTGCAGGAGATAAGGCACATACAGTCTGGATAGGCGATGTGTATATTCGAGCAAATGCCGATGGCACAGATACCTACGAGTTGAATCGCAACCTACTTCTCTCCGATGGAGCTCGCGCCGATTCGGTTCCAAATTTAGAGATTGAGACAGGTGAGATTGTTGGAGCTGGACATGCCAGCACCACTGGCCGATTTGATGATGAACAGCTTTTCTATCTCTCATCTCGTGGAATACCTGCCGAGATAGCTCGTCGTCTAGTTATCCGTGGATTCTTTGCAGAGGTGATCGGTAAAATTCATAGCCAAGAAATCCAAGATCGCTTAATGAATCGGATCGATAACGAACTATCCAAGGTGGGCGCATAAATGGCTCAGCTTTCATCCAGTCAACTTTTAGAGGGCAAGCCGATAAAAGTTTTATTGGGGAACATACCCGTCTGCGTTATTAGAGTCGAAGGCAAGGTTTTTGCAGTCGAAGACACCTGCTCTCACTCTGAGGCCTCACTATCTGAGGGCGATGTAGCTGGATTTAAGATTGAATGTTGGCTCCATGGCGCAGAGTTTGATCTGCGAACCGGTGAGGCTGTAACTCCACCAGCATCGATTGCGTTAAAAACTTTCGCAGTAGTAGAAGATGGCGATGTCGTATCAATTTCAAGCAGAGAAACTGCCTAAGGCAAGGAGAGAGATAATGAGTACATTAGAGATAAAAGGGCTGCAGGTATCTGTTGCAACCGAAGTTGGTTTTACTGAGATTTTGCGAGGCGTTGATTTAACTATCAAATCTGGTGAAACACATGCAATTATGGGACCAAATGGTTCCGGAAAATCGACGCTTGCGTATTCGATAGCTGGCCATCCCAAATACACAATCACAGGTGGATCAGTAACTTTGGATGGCGCCGATGTTCTTGCAATGACTGTTGATGAGCGCGCAAGGGCCGGCCTTTTCCTAGCCATGCAGTACCCAGTAGAAGTTCCTGGGGTTTCAGTAACCAACTTTCTTAGAACGGCTGCTACAGCTATTCGAGGTGAGGCACCTAAGGTGCGTACTTGGGTTGGTGAGGTCAAAGATGCGATGGCTGCTTTAAATATGGATACAAATTTTGCGGAACGTAACGTGAATGAAGGTTTCTCTGGTGGCGAGAAGAAGCGCCATGAGATCTTGCAGCTTGAATTACTTAGACCAAAGATCGCGATTTTAGATGAGACTGATTCCGGGCTAGATGTCGATGCACTACGCATTGTCTCTGAAGGTGTCAATCGAGTTAAGGAGAATAGTGATCTAGGAATAATGTTAATTACGCACTACACCCGCATCTTGCGATATATCAAGCCAGATTTTGTGCATGTATTTGCTGCGGGAAAAATTGTTGAAGAAGGTGGGCCAGAGTTGGCCGATAAGTTGGAGGAGAAGGGATATGCAGAGTACACAACTGCATAATCCATGACCTTGAACTTTTCCCCTGCCCAGATTCGTAAAGATTTCCCAATCTTTACTAAGGTCATGCGTGGCGGAAATCGCCTGGTCTATTTAGATAGCGGCGCGACTAGTCAGAAGCCGAAATCTGTTTTAGATGCTGAACGCAATTTCTATGAAAATAATAATGCCGCGGTACATCGCGGCGCCCACCTCTTAGCTGAAGAAGCGAGCTTTGCCTATGAGAATTCGCGTCAGATAGTCGCAGATTTTATCAACGCTGAGGTTGATGAAGTTATATTTACTAAGAGCGCTACCGAGAGCATAAATGCGATCGCATACTCCTTTGGAAATTCAGATTCAAAATCTAGGTTCGCCCTCAAGGCAGGGGATCGGATTGTGGTCTCTGAGCTGGAGCATCATGCCAATTTAATTCCTTGGCAACAGCTAGCTAAACGTACCGGCGCAGAACTTGCCTGGTTTGAAGTAAGCCAAAAGGGCAGGTTAGATCTTTCAAATATAGATCAAGTAATAACTGAAGCGACGAAAATCGTTGCAATAACTCATCAATCCAATGTGCTCGGCACAATAATTCCATTAGAAGCGATAGTAAAGCGCGCCCATCAAGTCGGTGCCTTAGTTATTTTGGATGCCTGCCAATCTGCGCCACACTTTCCAATTGATGTGAAGGCGCTAGATGTAGATTTTCTTGCATTCTCTGGTCATAAATCCTTAGGCCCAACAGGTATCGGAGTCCTTTGGGGTCGCGCTGAGTATCTCGATGCGATGGAGCCATTCTTAACAGGTGGATCGATGATTGAAATGGTGACAATGACCGAAGCTAAGTGGGCAAAGGCGCCGAAGAAATTTGAAGCCGGAGTTCCAAATATGGCGCAAGCTGTCGGTATGGCTGCGGGGCTGCAATACCTATCTAAACTTGGGATGGATAACGTGGCCAAACATGAGGCAGATCTGACCAGATACGCTCTTGATAAATTCTCCGAACTTAGAGACATTGAAGTCATTGGACCAAAAGACTCCAAAGACCGCGGCTCAGTAATCTCCTTCACTATGAATGATTTACATCCCCATGATGTGGGACAGGTACTAGATCAATATGGAATAGCTGTGCGTACCGGCCATCACTGCGCTTGGCCACTCATGAAAAAACTGGGCCTTGTAGGTACAACTAGAGCCTCGTTCTATATCTATAACGACGAGCAGGATGTAGATGCACTTATTGATGGCATCCTAGAGACTCAGAAATACTTTAAGGTTTAGGTTATGGAACTAGATTCGTTGTATCAGGAAGTGATTCTAGATCATTATAAAAATCCGCTGCATAAAAGACTTGAGTCGAATTATTCTGCGCAAGTTCACCACGTGAATCCAAGCTGTGGGGATGAAATCACCTTAAATGTTCTGCTATCCGATGGCATTGTCGAGAGAGTCTCTTGGGAAGGTGTCGGTTGCTCAATCTCGCAAGCTAGCACTTCAATCGTAAGTGATCTCATGATTGGCAAATCTTTGGACGGGGCGCTAGTTGCGGTAGAGAGCTTCTCTGCTTTGATGTCTAGTAAAGGTACAAGTGAGGGGGATGAGGATATTTTGGAGGATGGGGTCGCCCTGGCTGGTGTCTCCAAATTCCCGGCTCGGATAAAGTGTGCCCTCCTTGGCTGGATGGCTTTTAAAGATGCAGTGCTACAGAGTTCGGTAAAATAGCGTTATTAAAATGGATAATAGGTCGACAGGGGAGAACTATGGATAAGGCAGTTACTACGCTAGATGATGTAACAGAGGCGATGAAGGATGTAATTGATCCGGAATTAGGTATTAATGTAATTGATCTCGGTTTGGTCTATGACATGCGCCTCGATGAAAATAATGTAGCGATTTTGGATATGACGCTAACTTCGGCGGCCTGTCCGCTACAAGATGTAATTGAAGATCAGACCCACCAAGTTCTCTCAGATATAACATCGGATGTGAAAATTAATTGGGTATGGATGCCACCTTGGGGGCCTGGAAAAATTTCCGATGATGGCCGCGAACAGTTGCGAGCGATTGGTTTCACGGTTTAACTAGTGTCAATGCATAGCCAGTGGATGGCGTTGCGTTCGATGAGTTCAGACCAGTCGATAAAGGACCAGAAGCTAAAGGCAGGTACGCTTAAAAGGATCCTGCAATTTGCAAAACCTTATCGTCGCTATCTTTCGATTTTCATTTTTACGGTAGCGATAGATGCTTTGCTGATAGTAGCGACACCGCTACTGCTCCGATCTCTAGTTGATAATGGCGTAGTCCCAGGCAATAGAGCTGTAGTAACAAATCTCGCGTTGATCGTTGGGCTACTTGCTATCGCTGATGCAATTTTTAGCGCCTTGGGACGCTGGTTCTCTAGTCGGATTGGCGAGGGGTTAATTTATGATTTACGTAGTAAGGTTTTTGAACACGTTCAAGGCCAATCAATCGCCTTCTTTACAAGAACTCAGACTGGTTCATTAATTTCAAGAATAAATTCGGATGTAATTGGCGCCCAACAAGCTTTCACTTCGACCCTATCTGGAATTGTCAGCAATTCGCTAACTCTAGTTTTAGTGACGATAGCGATGCTCACTCTCTCCTGGCAAATCACCGTAGTCTCCTTAATCCTTCTTCCAATTTTTATAGTTCCCACCAAATGGATCGGTGCGAAGTTAGCTAATTACACAAGGCGCTCATTTGATTTGAATGCTCAGATGTCCTCGACGATGACCGAGCGCTTTAATGTATCCGGGGCGCTTCTAGTCTCGCTCTATGGCGATCCAACTCGGGAGGCAAAAAACTTCCGTGCGAAAGCTAGAAAGGTAGCTGATATGGGAGTAAGGATTGCAATGCTAAATCGCATCTTCTTTATTGCCATGACTTCTGTTGCTGCAATCGCAACAGCATTTGCATACGGTATCGGCGGAAACCTTGCGATCTCCAACCAGATAACTATTGGAACACTCTTAGCGATAACTGCTCTTCTAGCGCGTCTATATGGCCCGCTTACCGCACTTTCAAATATTCGAGTCGATGTTATGTCGGCCCTGGTCTCCTTTGAGCGGGTCTTTGAAGTACTTGATCTAAAGCCCATGGTTTTGGATCCTTTAGTCCCGAAGACAATAGATACCTCGATTCCAAGAATTGAGTTCAAGTCCGTCTCATTTGCATATCCAAAAGCGGAAGAAATCTCAGTAGCCTCACTTGAAATTACAGCAAAGGAAGAGATTGTAGATAGCGGAGAGATACTCCACGATATTTCATTTACCTGCGAGCCCGGTACTTTTACAGCAATTGTCGGTGCATCAGGTGCGGGAAAGAGCACAATTTCTGCCCTACTTCCAAGGCTTTATGACGTAACGGCTGGGTCGATTGAGATAAACGGATTGGATGTCAGAGAAACTACTATCGGGCAACTGCGTAAGATGATTGGAATTGTTACACAAGATTCACATATGTTGCATGAGAGCATTATCGAAAATTTGCGATATGCCAAGGCTGATGCAACCGAGAGTGAGATCTGGCAGGCTTGTGATTTGGCACAGATTGGAAAATTTGTAAGAGAACTACCCAATGGCCTTGAGACGATCGTGGGTGAGCGTGGCCATCGACTATCTGGCGGTGAGAAGCAGCGGCTTGCAATTGCAAGGCTGCTTTTGAAGGCGCCAAGCATTGTCGTCCTAGATGAAGCTACCTCGCACCTTGATTCAGAGAATGAAGCGCTTCTGCAAGAGGCTTTTAAATTAGCGCTAATTGGCAGAACTAGTATTGTGATCGCTCACAGGCTTTCAACGATCTCTCATGCTGATCAAATTATTGTTCTAGATAATGGGCGCATTGTTGAGCGTGGCAGACACAATGAATTAGTAGCAAAGCAGGGGCTCTATTACGAGCTATATCAGAGGCAATCTCTTAGCTTCACGGAAGAGCAAAATTCGACCAACTAGCGCAAGAACTGCGAAAGCTAGCCATTGCAGCGCATAAGCAAAATGGGGGCCGTTGGTTAGCTCGGGTAACTGGATTTGCGTTAAAGGTTGAATCGCTCCATCTTTGCTTGGGAGAAGATCCAAATAATATGGTTGAGCGGTTACCCCTTGTAAACTAGTAATAGATTCGGGTTTAACGTTCGCAACTTTGGTCACAAAGAAAGAACCTTGTAGTTGTCGGCTCAAATTTTCAGAGCGGATTCTGGCAGATATTTCAATTAAACCTTGAGGAGGATTTTCGACTTCAGGAGGAGTGGCGGCATTTGCACCGGCTGCAACCCATCCACGATCCACCCAGAAATTTTCACCTGTTGTAGCTTGGAATAGAGTTAAAACTTCGAAGCCAAACTTTCCTTCGAAATAGCGATTGCGCACCAACTCTTGTTTGCTGGAATCAAATTCTCCCTGGATTGAAACGGCTCGCCATTGGCTCTCAACTGGGTTCAAGTTGGCTAGCTGTGAGGAGGTTATTTCTTCTAAAACCAAGTTTTCAGAGATAATGCGATTTATATTGGCTTGTGACTGCCCTCGATCAAATTGCCAGGAAGCTGCGTATAAACAGGCACCAATTATTATTACCGCGGCTAGGGTTTGCAGGATTGAGCTAGGCGAGAAGAACCTCTTCACTTATTAATCGGCTCCGATTTGCTTCTGTCCATGTTTAAATACTATGGCTTCACCGCGAATAGTTTCGCGACCGGCATTAGCTATAACCACTGCGAAATAAGGCAGCGTCACAGCACCAAGGAGAGCAAACCACCGATAGGGGCTAGGCAAAATAACAGCAAGTATAAAACAGAGAGTTCGGATCATCATAGAAATGAAGTACTTACGGGCTCTTGAGGATTGGTCCTTGGTTAGCGGTTCTCCGACATTTGAAATCGAAGCCGAAACAATTTTCTTATCGTCCTTGCTCATTAGGCAACTCTACGCGGGTATACGCAGATTTTCGTCACGAGCGCTGCGCGCTCATTTGGATACGCATCGGTAACAGGTACCTTTAGCGCATGGTTCTCAATACTCAGGTTGCTCTAATAACTGGTGGCAATCGAGGGATTGGTCTGGCTATCGCAAAAAAGATGCAGTCCGATGGCTATCAAGTTGTTATCACTCACCGTACAGGTATAGGAACAGAAGGTTTTGAATCGATAATTATGGATGTTAGAGATTCTGAGAGCGTTAATAGTGGAATAGCTGAAGTCGAGAAGAGATATGGGCATATCGATGTCCTAGTTGCCAATGCCGGAGTAACTAAGGATGGCTTGGTGATGCGGATGAGTGATGAAGATTTTCATTCGGTTATGGATACTAATTTGATGGGGGCTTTTAGAGTTGCTCGAGCTTGTACTCGCGGAATGATGAAACGTAAATCTGGCCGGCTAATTTTTATCGGCTCGGTAGTTGGAATGCTCGGTTCAGCCGGCCAAGTGAATTATGCGGCGACCAAGAGTGGGTTGATAGGAATGGCGCGCAGCTTTGCTCGTGAACTTGGAAGCAGGGGAATTTGTGCCAATGTTGTGGCACCAGGATTTGTAGCAACTGAGATGACAGAGGTGTTAGATGAAGAACGTAAAGCTGAAATTATAAAGGCAGTTCCACTCGGAAGATTCTGCTCTCCAGAGGAGATCGCAGGAGTTGTTGCATTTTTAGCATCGCCAGAAGCTGCCTACATAAGTGGCGCAGTTATCCCGGTCGATGGCGGATTAGGGATGGGACATTAAAATGGGAATATTGCAAGGTAAAAATATCTTGGTAACCGGTGTCCTTACAGAGGCATCGATTGCTTTTCATATTGCACGTATTGCACAAGAGGAAGGCGCAAATGTTCTTCTGACATCATTTGGTCGAGCACTTAGTATTACTAATCGAATTGCGACAAGGTTGCCCACCCCAGCATCCGTAATTGAGTTAGATGTAACAAATTCTGATCATCTAGAACGGTTAGCCGATTTAGTGAAGGAATACGTGGGGCATTTGGATGGGGTTGTTCATTCAATTGGATTTGCTCCAGAGGCTGCGCTCGGTGGTAATTTTCTAAATACCTCCTGGGAGGATGTAGCGACCGCGCTTCATGTCTCTACCTTCTCTTATAAATCTTTGGCTATCGCATGTAAGCCGCTCTTTAAAGAAGAGGGGGCTTCAATTGTTGGCCTAACATTCGATGCAACTGTGGCTTGGCCAAAATACGACTGGATGGGCGTGGCAAAGGCAGGGCTGGAATCAGCAAATCGCTACCTTGCAAGAGATCTAGGGCCATCGAATATCAGATGCAATTTAATCGCTGCTGGCCCAATAAAAACGATGGCCGCTAAATCAATTCCGGGTTTCCAAGATTTTGAAGAGGTCTGGAACTCTAGGGCTCCGTTACTTTGGGATGTTAGTGATCCGGTACCAGCCGCACAGGGCGCTGTTGCGCTTCTCTCAGATTTCTTCCCAAAGACGACAGGTGAAATCATCCATGTAGATGGCGGAGTTCACGCTATCGGAGGCTAAGACCGACAGGTATATCTAGAGGTTAGAACCATGAAAAGGGTCGATTATTCGATAACTACTTTATGAGGTAACCTTTGGCAATCAAGTGGAGCTAGTCGCTCCCACCACTCTTGCTTCGGCGAATTGGTCATTACAGGTTTTAATACCTGCATTTGCGACTGTCTCCACCTGCTTCGACAAATATATAAATGTATTTGAAAGAGGCGGTTAACCAGGGGGGAGAAATTATCAGCACTGAGCCAAGAATCAACGATCGAATTCGCGTTCCGCAGGTTCGTCTCATTGGTTATTCCGGCGAACAAGTTGGCGTTGTCGATATCGATACTGCATTGAAGATGGCAGATGAAGTCGGTTTAGATCTCGTCGAAATTGCGCCAGAGGCCCAGCCCCCAGTATGCAAAGTGATGGATTTCGGAAAATATAAGTACGAGATCGCTCAAAAAGCACGGGAGGCCAGGCAGAACCAGACACATATTGTTGTCAAGGAGATGCGTCTTCGACCAAAGATTGAGCCACATGATTATGAGACCAAGAAGACACATATCGAACGTTTTCTTAAAGGTGGCGACAAGGTAAAGGTGACAATTCAATTTAGAGGACGTGAGCAAGCTAGACCAGAAATAGGTTATCGCTTACTTATGAAGTTGGCAGAAGAGTTATCCGAAGTCGCTTTCGTTGAATTCGCCCCAAAGCAAGAAGGGCGAAATATGACGATGGTGCTCGGAACTAGCATTAAGAAGGGCCAGTCAGTCTCGCAGCAGAAAGCCGCTAAGACGGCTAGTCGCAAGAAAGAGGTAGAGGCAGTACCAGAAGTTTAAATAAAATAAGTTTTAGTTGTATTAGTAGATAACTAACTGGGAGGTTAGGAAATGCCAAAGATGAAGACACATAGCGGCGCGAAGAAGAGGTTTCGCTTAACTGGAACTGGCAAGGTTATGCACGAGCGTGCAGGCAAGCGCCACCTTCTTGAACGCAAATCATCGCGAGTAACACGTCGCCTAAGTGGAGATACCGAAGCTAAGGCACCTAACGCATTTACCGCCAAGCGCATGCTTGGCTTGAAGTAGAAGGAGGGTATAGACCATGGCAAGAGTAAAACGCGGTGTTCATGCCGCAAAGAAGCGTCGCACAACACTTGCGCGCGCAGCCGGATATCGTGGACAGCGTTCACGTCTATTTTCTAAGGCGAAAGAGCAAGTAACTCACTCTCTTGTTTACGCATTTAATGATCGTAAAGATAAGAAAGGTGACTTTCGTCGTCTCTGGATTCAACGAATAAATGCAGGTACTCGTGCCAATGGCATGACTTATAACCGATTCATCCAAGGCCTAAAGAGCGCAGGTGTTGAAGTAGATCGCCGCATTCTCTCTGAACTAGCAACTAACGATCCAGCTGCATTCGCTGCCCTAGTTGAAGTGGCCCGCAAGCACGTTGTAAATGCCTAATAACCAAATTACGAGCCTTCACTCTCCACATGTTGAGAGAGTGAAGGCTCTTTTGGGTTCTCGAGGCAAAAAAATTCGGCAGGCTGATAAAGAGTTCATAGTAGATGGAATACAGAGCGTTCGAGAGCTTCTAAACCCCAGCTTTGCCGATGCGCCAAAACTCATAAATCTATATGTAACCGAGCGCGGTTACATAAAGTTGACTGAAGAGATTTCAGAGAGCGTTCTGCAAGATCTTCCAATAATTCATGTAAATGACGCAGTAATGAATGAGATGGCCGATACGCAATCGCCACAAGGAATTCTCGCTCTATGCAAATTTACCCAAATAACCCTTTATAAAATCAAACAAACGCATCCAAAGAAGATCGCATATTTCTGGGAGATTCAGGATCCAGGAAATTGTGGGACGGTAATTCGCACCGCTGAAGCGCTTGGATTTGATGCGGTTATCTTCTCTCCCAATAGCGTTGATGTTTATTCGCCTAAGACAGTGCGAGCAACGGTCGGTGCAATCTGGCATATTCCAATCGTTCAGGAGATCGAAATTGCCGAACTGATGGATTTCGCGAATTCAGAGGGTTTCAACACCGTGGCCTTCGCCGGAGATGGTGTTGGCTCACTTTTAGACCTACCAAGAGTCGATTCAACGATTCTGATCTTTGGAAATGAAGCCAGGGGACTTCCAGAAATTTCGGGGCTAAATTCGCGAGTTGCGATCCCCATGAAAGGTAAATCTGAGAGCTTAAACGTGGCTAGCGCAGCAGCAATCGCCATGTTTGAGATAGGTATTCGGTAGGATTTACATATTATGTCGCTACGCGTTGAAGAGATAGCAGAAGATACTAAGAGCGCTCTAACAGCGATTGCGCAGGCCAAGGATTTAGCCCAGTTAAAGATTGTTAAAGCCGAGCACCTAAGTGAGAAGTCCCCACTCGCAAGAGCGAGTCAGGCACTTGGCAAAATCGCCGCCGAAGAGCGAGCTGAATTTGGAAAGGTCATTGGGGCATCAAAATCTGAAGTTTCATCTGCCTTTGACGCGCGTTATGCCATTCTTGAGGGCGAGAACGATTCAATCGTTCTAACACAAGAGCGAGTCGATGTAACACTGCGCGCTACAAATATTCCAAGAGGTGGCCTTCATCCACTTACGATTCTTACAAATGAGATTTCAGATCTTTTTTTAGGCCTCGGATATCGTGTCGCCGAGGGACCAGAGCTTGAATCGGAATGGCTCAACTTCGATGCTCTAAATATCCCAGCAGATCATCCGGCTCGAACAATGCAGGATACATTTTTTATTGAGCCGCTTGCCTCTAAATTGGTTCTCCGAACACATACCTCGCCAGTTCAGATAAGAACGATGTTGGAGAATGAACCTCCAATCTATGTAATCTGTCCTGGGCGTACATATCGCGCAGATGAACTGGATGCAACACATACTCCGGTATTTAGTCAGGTCGAGGGTTTAGTGATTGATAAAGGCATAACGATGGCTGACCTAAAGGGAACCCTTGATTATTTTGCACAGAGTATTTTTGGACCAGATGTAAAAACTAGACTTCGGCCATCATTCTTTCCCTTCACAGAACCGAGCGCTGAAGTTGACTTCTTCTTCAATGGCCGCTGGATTGAATGGGGCGGTTGTGGAATGGTTAATCCAAAAGTCTTAGCTGTTTGCGGAATAGATACCACTAAATACTCAGGTTTTGCATTTGGCATGGGGTTAGAGCGCACACTTATGGTTCGACACGGAATTACAGATATGCGAGATATCGTTGAAGGAGATATCCGCTTCACACGTTCCTTTGGGATTGGTGCGCGATGAAAATCCCTCTCTCTTGGATTCGAGAATTCGTAAACCTACCAACTGATATTGGAATCGATACGCTCGAGTCGGCCTTTGTTCGAGTTGGATTTGAAGTAGAAGACATTGCGGTGACTGGCAGCGACTTGAAGGGTCCACTCGTAGTCGCGAGAGTTGAATCAATCGAGGAGCTAGCAGGCCATAAGAAGCCGATTAGATATGTAGG
>DFDL01000005.1:0-9065 GCA_002367715.1 Actinobacteria bacterium UBA3028 | reverse complement strand
CGCGATATGTTATTTGTGGTGCGACAAATTTCGAAGTAGGGGATTTAGTTGTTGCAGCCCTCCCGGGCGCATTGCTTCCAGGAGACTTTGCGATCTCTGCACGCGAAACTTATGGCAAGACAAGCAATGGAATGATCTGCTCTGCAAGAGAACTTGCGATAAGCGAAGAGCATTTAGGAATTATTGTCTTGGCTCAGGGGAGTGCGAAGGTAGGCGACGATGCGGTTGCCCTTCTAGAAATTAATGACATAGTCTTGGATATTGCCGTTAACCCAGATCGCGGATATGCACTTTCGGTTAGAGGGTTAGCTCGAGAACTAGCTGCCTCTTTGGATTTGAAGTTTGAAGATCCTGCGACGAAGATAAATACAGATAAGTACGAGGTAAACACTAATGGAATTGGAATATCAGTAGAGGACGCAAGCGCTCTCTCTGTAGTTTATATCCGCACGATTGACAGTTTTGATTCCGTGGCCCCAACGCCGCTATGGATGTCAAGGCGCATAGAGAAATGTGGAATGCGTTCAATCTCGCTAGCCGTCGATATTACTAACTATGTAATGTTAGAGCTTGGCCAACCACTGCACGCCTTCGATGCCCAGAAGATAGATAAGGCTCTCGTAATTCGCCGAGCCGGAAAAACTAAGACAATTAAGACTCTGGATGGACAAGAACGTAACCTGGTAGCTGATGATTTAGTTGTAGCCGATCATTCTCAAGCTCTGGCCCTTGCCGGCGTAATGGGCGGGGCAAGCTCTGAAGTAACTTCGCAGACGAAGAGCATTGCACTAGAGGCCGCGCGATTTGATCCGATCAGTATTGCCAGAGGTTCTAGGCTCCACAAGCTCTCATCTGAAGCATCTCGAAGGTTAGAACGAGGAGTAGATCCATCCTTGGCTCAGATTGCTTCGGCTCGCGCATTAGATTTGATGATTCAAATCGGCGGCGCTAAATATGTTGGCAGCAGCAAATCCGGAGAGCCGCGCTTTGCTGCCGCTACCTTCTTTAGCCCTGGATTTGTAACTGAGTACCTAGGCACCGAGGTTGACCACGCTGAAGTTGAAGCTAAGTTATTGCTCGTTGGATGTCAGATCACGAAGAAATCTGCAGAGCTCTGGGAGGTTGCCCCACCATCATGGCGAGCAGATTTGATTTCGCCTCCTGATTTAGTTGAAGAGGTAGCACGAATGATTGGGTATGACCGGATACCTTCAAAACTACCAACAGGAAGCGCAGGCGCGAGGCTAACAGGCCCGCAACTTCGCAGACGCCACGTGGGGAATTTTCTAGCGGCGAATGGTTTCTCCGAAGTTTATAACTCACCATTTGTAAATCCTGAATTTGTTTCACAACTTGGATTGAAAGGTGATCGGGCTGCGAGTTTTAAATTGGCAAATCCAATGAGCGAAGAGTTTCCAGATCTCCGAACCCACTTGCTGCCTGGATTGCTCTTGACGGCTGTTCGAAATCAGAGCCGCAGCAATCAAGATATAGCAATCTTTGAAATAGGATCTGTATTTAGAAATAATGCGAAGCTAGCTACTCCAGGCGACATTAGTGTTACCAAAGTTCCAGATGCTAAAACACGAGAATTGATCTATAACAGCGTTCCTATTCAGCCATTGCATGTAGGCGCAATAGTTGCTGGAAAGTTAGCCTCAGATAGCTGGCATAGCGAACCTTCTAAATTTACCTGGGTTGAAGCTATTGAATTTGCCCGAAATATTATTGAAGCAACCGGTAGCGTTGCGAGCGTTACTAGCTCTGATTTCGCACCATGGCACCCTGGGCGCTGCGCAGAGTTACAGGTTGATGGTAAGGCAGTAGCTCATGCTGGAGAGTTGCATCCAAAGGTACTTGCCCAACTTGGATTACCAGAACGCTCATGTGCATTTGTTGTTGTGCTCAGCGCCTTGCCTTTCCTACCGGAGCATCGCATAGAGCCGCTACGAACTATGCCAGCTGCTATTCAAGACCTGGCTCTTATTGTGGAATCAAGCGTTCCTAGTGATGCGGTGCGAAGCGCGCTAATTGCTGGAGCCGGTGATTTGTTGGAGAGCATCACTCTCTTTGATCGCTACGACAAGCTCGAAGATGGCAAGGTGTCCCTAGCATTCACATTGGTCTTTAGAGCCAAAGACCGCACACTTACGGCGCAAGAGGTTTCAGAATATCGTGAGGCGGCCGCCGCTAGCGCACTCAAAGCCTGTGGCGCTAAAGTTCGTGTATAAATATGCATTACCTTGCATAAATATACAGATTATGGTTTAATTCCACGATGAAGACCGGGATAGTAGGGGCCAGTGGCTACGCTGGTGGTGAGCTTCTTAGGCTCCTAAGTAATCACGATGATTTCGAGATCACCTATGTAAGCGCGGGAACGAGCGCTGGCGAGCTCATCACTTCAGTCCATCCGCATCTGGTGTCCTTCGAGGGCCAGCGCTTTAGCGCTACTGAGATTGCAGAAATAAATAAATGCGACTTGGTTTTTTTAGCGCTGCCTCATGGTGAATCTGCGTCTTTAGTCGCCCAGATTTCACAGAGTGTAAAAATTGTGGACTTGGGAGCTGACTTTAGATTGGCAAGTAGTAATTCCTGGTTGTCCTTTTACGGTGGTGCACATGCCGGACAGCTGCAATATGGATTGCCAGAGATTGGATCAAACAAGGAAGCTATTGGTAAAAGTTCTCGGGTGGCAAATCCTGGATGTTACGCAACGGCAATAATTCTTGGATGTGCACCGGTGGTGGCGCTCGGCTTGATTGATTCATCAGACTTAGTCGCAGTAGCAGCGAGTGGAACTACTGGCGCCGGACGTAGTGCGAAGGTAGGCCTTATCGCAAGTGAGGTGGTAAATAATCTGACCTCATATAAATTCGGTGGAGTTCATCAACATATTCCTGAGATTGAAGAGAATCTTGAATTACTTGCGCATTCCAAATTAGCCACAACTAAATTGTCATTTACCCCGATTCTGGCGCCAATGCCAAGGGGAATTCTTGCAACAATAACGGCAAAATTGGTTAAACCATCAAATATAGAAGAAATCCGAAGGATTTATGGGTCTTATTATGCCAAGAGTGAATTTGTTAAGTTATTGCCCGTAGGTCAGATGCCGCAAACTAGCGCAACCATAGGAAGTAATTTCGCGATAATGCAGATTGTAATCGATGATCACACTGAGCGCCTGGTAATCTCAATAGCGATTGATAATTTAGGTAAGGGCGCAGCTGGTCAGGCGATTCAAAATGCCAACTTGATGTGTGGCTTTCCAGAGGATCGTGGACTTCCTAGCTCTGGAGTAAGGTAATGATTGTTTTTAAGTATGGTGGGCACGCTATTTCAGAGAAAGAGCAGAGAGATCCCATTCTCGGGCTCCTGGCCAAAGCTATCGCCAGCGGTGAGCGAATTGTTCTGGTGCACGGTGGTGGACCGCAAATCAATCGCGAACTGGAAATTCACGGAATCAAAAGTGAGATGCTCTCTGGTCTGCGACGAACTACTCCAGAAGTTTTTGCAGTTGTTCAGCGGACACTTAGTGGCGAGGTCCTGCGAAATTTGGTGAATCAACTAGTTGGTTTTGGCGTAAATGCCATAGGCATCTCTGCCGGTGATGGGAATTTGATTCGAGCAGAAATCACCAATCCAGAACTCGGACTTGTGGGCGAGGTATCGGATATCGATATCAGTTTGTTGCTCACACTGTTAAATGAGGGCCTAACTCCAGTTATTTCGCCTGTGGGTGTTACCCGTGAAGGAATCGGGGTGAATATGAATGCAGATTTGGTAGCAGGAGCAATCGGTGGAGCTATGGCTGCTGACAGTGTTCTATTCTCGACAGATGTTGCCGGTATTTACCGCAACTGGCCAGATGTCGATTCCGTTATTGATGTAATAGAGGTTGATGAATTAATTAAAATTGCCAGAGGATTTGAAGGTGGCATGATTCCTAAAGCGCAGTCTGCGATAAGAGCGATCAAGGCAGGGGCAAAATCTGTTCGGGTATTTGATGGCCGGTCAGTTGCGGGAGTCCAAGGGGCTCTGGCTAATACTGGCGGAACTCTGGTGGTTGCCTAAATGCAGACCAATTTTGAGATGCAGCATCGCTGGAATCAAGCGCTCCAGAATAATTATGGTTCGCCAAGCTTAACGTTAGTAAAGGGTGATGGGGCGAGAGTCTGGGATATTGAGGGGCGCGAGTATCTTGATTTTCTAGCAGGAATTGCCACCAACATTCTTGGACATGCCCATCCAAAAATTGTTGAGGCCATTGCAGCTCAAGCAAAGCTCCTTGGGCATGTAAGTAATTTGTATTCCCACCCAACTGCAATTGAATTGGCAGAAAAACTTAAAAGTTTTACCGGTCAAGAACGCGCCAAAACTTTCTTCTGCAATTCGGGTGCGGAGGCAAATGAAGCCGCACTTAAGTTATCGAGATTGACTGGCCGCAATAGAGTTATCTCGACGCAAGGTTCGTTTCATGGACGCACTATGGGCGCCCTTTCTATGACGGGTCAGATTGCAAAGCGAAAACCGTTTAAACCACTGCTTAAAAGCGTTGATTTTATTGCGTTTAATAATTTGAAAGCGGCCAAGCGTGCAATCAATAAGAGAGTAGCAATGGTAATTGTGGAGCCAATACAAGGTGAAAACGGCGTTGTTGTACCTGACCTTGGTTATTTAAAGTATCTGCGAGAGCTGACGGCTAAGCATGGTGTCCTACTCGCACTAGATTGCGTACAGACGGGCATGGGCAGAACTGGGCAATGGTTTGGTTATGAGAATGAAGAAATTATTCCAGACATTGTTACCTTGGCGAAAGGCTTGGGGGGTGGGCTTCCTTTGGGAGCAATGATTGCTATTGGCGAGAGTGCAGATTTGTTCAGTCCTGGTTCGCACGGAAGTACATTTGGTGGCAGTCCAATTGCCTGCGCTGCATCTTTGGCAGCAATTTCTGTTATTGAGGACCAAAATATTCTTCCAAGAATTAAGGAGCTAGAACTAACCTTGAAGTTAGAAATTTCTAAGTCGCCATTGGTTGATCAAGTTCGTGGCTCTGGGTTGCTATTGGGCATTACACTGAAACTACCTGTTGCCAAAACGCTAGTCACGCAGCTACAAGAGCGGGGATTATTAGTTAATGCTACCTCTGACATTGTTATAAGAATTGCCCCACCACTAATTATTACTGATCAGCAAGTCTCACATTTTGTAGAAGTCTTTAGAGAGGTGGCAGCAACCCATGAACGTTAAATCTGTACTAAGTTCCAATCAACGTCGCGATCTAATTGTTAAGTTGATAAAGAAGGGCGGCGTTGAGTCACAGGCTCATCTTGTTAAACTCCTCGCACGCGATGGCGTGAAGGTCACCCAGGCAACTGCAAGTAGAGACCTAGAAGATCTCGGTGCGCTTCGAGTCCGCGATGCCAATGGTGAGTTTCAATATGTCATAAATGAAGAGGTTTCTAACCGGTCGGCAGGCACTGCGGGTTTAATTCTCAATGTTTTAGCTAGTGGCAATTTAGCCGTGGTTCGAACGCCACCTGGGGGAGCGCAGCTCTTAGCCAGTGCTATCGATCGTAACTCGCTAAATGGAAAGTTAGCAGGCGTAATCGGAACAATCGCCGGAGATGACACTGTTTTAGTCATTTCTAAGAGCGCAACTGGTGGCGCACAGTTGGCGAAGGCCATTTCAGCATTTGGATCAGGTATGAAACAAGATGTGAAAGTTGGCACAAAAACCAGATCTAAGGCAAAGGGGAGATAAACGTGGCACTTTGGGGAGCAAGATTTTCTAACGAACCAGCGCAATCAGCTGCAGCGCTCTCGCGAAGCGTTACCTTCGATTGGCGCCTTGCGCCATACGACATAAGAGTCAATCTCGCACACTTGGATGGCCTCGTAGCATCTGGAGTCATCGCAAAGGGCAATGGCGAGATTATTAGAGCTGGACTTAAAGCTCTCGGAGCAGAGATTCAATCTGGAAAATTCACCTTTAACGCTACAGATGAAGATGTTCACAGTGCAATAGAGCGCGGATTGATTGAAAAAATTGGGGCGATTGGCGGAGCTCTACGTGCAGGAAGATCACGCAACGATTTGGTGGTTGCTGACTTTAAATTATATTTAGTGGATCACCTACTCGAAATCGCAACGCAGACTACAGAGCTAATCACAGCATTCAATAATCAGAGCCAGGAAAATATCGATGTGGTCGCGCCTGGTTTTACCCATCTTCAACGTGCCCAACCGATCCTATTTAGCCACGAACTAGCAAAGCATTCTCATAGCCTCTTGCGTGATCTAGATCGAATCAATGATTGGCTTGAGCGAAATAACTATTCACCTTTAGGAGCTGGGGCGCTCTCAGGAAGTTCTTTGCAACCAAATCCAGAGAAGAGCGCAGAATCCTTGGGCTTTAATGGGGTACTCGGCAATAGCATTGACGCCGTTAGTGATCGCGATTTTGCGGCTGAAGCGCTCTTTCTTCTGGCGATGTTAGGAATCCATCTCTCTCGAATCGGAGAAGAGTTCACGCTCTGGAGTACAACAGAATTTTCGTGGGTAGCCGTTGATGATGCATATTCAACTGGATCTTCAATCATGCCGCAGAAGAAGAATCCAGATGTTGCCGAACTTGCTCGAGGAAAGAGTGGGCGTCTTGTTGGAAATTTAACAGCGCTAATGACCACCATGAAAGGGTTGCCATTTGCCTATAACCGCGATCTACAAGAGGATAAAGAGCCAGTCTTTGATTCGATTGAAACGTTGTTGGTTCTACTTCCAGCTTTAACTGGAATGGTCGCGACTGCTAAATTCGATGCATCCAGAATTTCCCAGGGCGTCGATTTAGGATATGCGTTAGCAACTGAAATTGCAGATTACTTAGCAAAGAAGTCAATACCCTTTGCCCAGGCACATGAGGCGGCTGGTGCTTGCGTGAAGAAGTGTGAAGAGACTGGAAAACAGTTACATGAATTGAATGAGACAGAACTCCAAGAAATTCATCCCGCCTTAGGTTTAGATCTGCGTGAGGTCTTGACCGTATCTGGGGCTATCGCTTCGCGAACCTCATCACTTGGTACCTCGCGTGAAAGTGTTTTAGCGCAACTATCCGAACTAGAAGCTGCCACGAAGGTGGTCAAGAGTTGGATATCCAACGCGGCCAAAGGTTTTTCGGGCATGATGAAGCCATGACCACCGAGCTAATGGCAGATCTAGAATGGCGTGGGTTGATCGCACAAACAACTGATCGCGTAGCACTGTTGAAAGATTTGGACACTGCACCACTTAAGTTCTACATTGGTTTTGATCCAACAGCAGCTAGCTTGCACGTAGGAAATCTTGTTGTGATTCTAGTGATGCGTCGTTTTCAGCTAGCAGGCCATCTTCCGATTGCTTTAGTTGGGGGAGCGACCGGACTGGTTGGAGATCCAAGTGGCCGAAATGAAGAGCGTTCGTTAAATGATGAATCAGTGGTGACGCAATGGGTGTCAAATATTCGGGGTCAGCTCGAAAGATTTCTGGACTTTGATTCGAAGAGTAACAGCGCAGTAATGGCCAACAATCTAGATTGGACCAAACCAGTTTCAGCTCTCGAATTTCTTCGCGATATTGGCAAGCACTTTAGCGTTAATCAAATGCTGGCTAAGGATTCAGTCTCGTCGAGACTTGAGAGTGGTGGGATCTCCTACACCGAATTCTCCTACCAAGTTTTGCAGGCCTTTGATTATCTAGAACTATATCGACGCGATAAGTGCAGATTGCAATTAGGGGGTTCAGATCAATGGGGAAATATTGTTGCTGGACTCGATCTAATCCGTAAAGTCGAAGGTGGATCAGCACATGCCTTCACTATCCCTCTCATGGCTAAATCTGATGGAAGTAAATTTGGAAAAACTGCAGGTGGATCGGTCTGGCTAGATAGCGAGATGACTTCACCTTATGCTTTTTATCAATTCTGGATAAATACAGATGATGAAGATGTAGCTAAATATTTGAAAGTCTTTTCATTCAAAGATCGAGGTGAGATTGAGAGATTGATTGAAACGGTAAATGTAAATCCTGGAGCAAGAGAGGCGCAGCGAGAATTGGCACGGGAAATTACTTCACTGGTTCACGGGAATGATGAATGCGCGAAAGTTGAAGCGGCCTCAAAGGCGCTCTTTGGTCAAGGAGATCTAAGAGAGTTAGATGAGGCAACACTTGCTGCAGCGCTTTCGCAACTTCCAAAAGTAACGATTAAAGCAAGTGAAATAATTCCTACTTGGGTAGACCTTCTTGCAGCTACTGGGGTTGTAGATTCAAAATCTGCTGCTCGTAGAATTGTTAAAGAGAATGGCGCATATTTAAATAATGAAAAGATTTCGGGCGAAGATTTCTCGCCAGCAAAGACTGATTTAATTCACGGCAGATTTTTTATTCTTCGAAAAGGCAAACGCGATTTAGCTTCAGTTGAAATAGTCTAAATTCTCTATAAATTTGGCAGCGCGAGCCATCTGGGAACCATTTCAGGGCTCAAAATTGAGAGTTTTTATTGGCTTTTTAGCCTAAAAAAGTGAGGTTTGGGGGGTGATAATCCTCGCATCGGAAATAGCCATTTTTAGTCAATTTTTGGGGGTGCGGATTTGACCCTTTTCGGCCTATGGGCTATCTTTGCCCCTCGCTTGCGAATTGGACGAAAAACCCTTTAAAAACGGGGTTATTACGGCCAAGCAACGAATGTTTTTCCCAAACGCTATGAAGGACCTACCGGATTTGCTCTTCCGTGTGCCTTCCACTAGGTTTGGCGGTCTGCCCTGCGATCGGTGAGAAATCACTGAGACCGGTGTGCACTCGTACCTTGAGAACTCAACAACGTGCAAAAATCAATGCCAATCGGCGCATATTGGGCTGCCCCTGTTTTCAGGGCGTAGCAAAAATGTGCCAAATTCCTTTGTATTTCCGGGACTTCGTAACCCCTCAAAAGGTTGCGGATATTGGGTACAAAACAGAAACAATTAGAAATGAAATAGCTATAAACGCTAGTTTCGTTTTTTTGCTAGATCACAACTTTCTATGGAGAG
>DFDL01000087.1 GCA_002367715.1 Actinobacteria bacterium UBA3028 | reverse complement strand
TCCTGCATTTTCTCGGTTCCCTCATCCGCAGCTAGAACTTGGGCGCGAAGAGCGTAGGCAATGGCAAGTGCCACTAATGAAATACCTAGAACCACATAAACGTAGGTCAGGTTTGAGCCAGTAACAGTCACCAGATTTTCCACGAAGATCTCCTATAAGTGTGCGTCGTTGAACACAGAGTCCTATCTATTAGGACTCGTGAGAAGCGAAAGATTACACATACCAGGGCTAAGAGATGCAAATAAGTAGGTATCAGGCTTAAATAAATGGGTATATTTGTCATTCCATGGATATCTTCAGCGCATTTAATGCCGAGTCAGCGATCAATTCTTTTGGTTTAGCGGGCATTTTTATCATCCTCTTTGTTGAAACTGGCCTGCCTTTTGTAATTGGCCTACCGGGAGACTCGCTTCTATTTATGGCAGGTCTGGCAGCTTCAGGTACAGGTGAAGTAATTCGAATCCACCTTTCGCTGCGTGAACTCGTAATAGGCGCCCCAATCTTTGTAATTGCTGGATCACAATTTGGACATTGGCTTGGATATAAATATGGAGCCAAGCTCTTTAGTCGTGAAGATTCCAAATACTTTAATCCCAATCGTTTGAAATCGTTGCAGAGCTGGATTGATAAATACGGAATCGGCAAAATGATTTTTCTTGGAAGATTCATTCCAATCGTTAGGCACCTCGTTAATCCGGCTGCTGGAATCGCGCGTATGACCTATGGAAAATTCTTCCTTTGGAATGTTTTTAGTGCACTTGTCTGGACTCAAGGATTTATCTGGGCTGGTTACATCCTTGGTGAAAAACTAAAGGGATCAGTCGATAAATATGTTCTGCCGATTGTTGGTTTGATTGTGTTGGTCTCGATAACTCCAATAATTTGGGAGTTTGTTAAAGATCGACGAACCCGTAAACACTCAAGTTAAATTGACTTAGTAATTAGGTTAGAGCCCTAAATCTGCAAGTTGATAGGCTGCTAGATACTCCAGATTGTTTTCTGCAATCAATGGCCCAGCTCCGCGTTCAACAATTACTGCTACGCCAACAACTATTGCACCGGCTTCTCTTAGCGCTTCCACCGCGGTCATAACTGATCCACCTGTTGTTGAAGTATCTTCGACTGCAAGTACCCGGCGCCCCTTTACATCCGGGCCTTCAATTCTGCGTTGTAGCCCATGAGCCTTCTCGGCTTTGCGAACTACAAATGAATCCAATTTTCTACCGTTTTTAGCTGCAATATGCATCATTGCAGTTGCAACTGGGTCTGCGCCAAGCGTTAAGCCGCCAACAGCTTCAAAATCCAAATCCTTAGTTAGATCAAGCATTACTTCACCAACAAGTGGAGCGGCTACTGAATCAAGTGTTACTCGGCGAAGATCGACATAATAATCTGCCTCTTTACCTGAGGATAAAATAACTTTTCCATGAACGACCGCCTTGTTAAGAATCTCTTCTCGCAATTTATCCCGTGAATTCATATGCGAACCTTATTCCTTATTCTTATAAACGACGATGGTTTTCTTGCTTTTAGCGACTAGCGCCTTATCTGGATTTGCATCCAAGAGTGCATTCACTTCAGTGCGCAATTTGGCTACTTCAACTGCCATTGAAGCAACTGCTGATTCAAGTTCAATGACGCGCTTTATGCCAGCAAGATTTATGCCTTCTCCGACAAGGCGTTGAATATTTCTGAGGGATGCGATATCACGGAGTGAGTAACGGCGACCACGTCCAGATGCGCGTCCAGGTGAAACTAGCCCCATTCGATCATATTGTCTTAGGGTTTGTGGATGCATTCCTGAAAGTTGCGATGCAATCGAGATCACATAGACCGCTTCATCATCTGAATGTTCATCATTACTCATTCTTATGCCCTCGCCTTCTGTGCTAAATCAGAGCGAGGATCAAATTCTTTCGTAGCGTCAGCAAATGTTTCGAGCGCTTCTTTTGCTCGTCCATCTAAGCGCTGTGGAACTTGCACTTCAACTGTAATTAATAAATCTCCAGTTCCGTGAACTGATTTTATTCCTCGTGATTTAATTCGAAGCGTCCTACCACTAGGAGTTCCTGGTGCGATACGAACAGTTACTTCATCGCCATCTAAAGTGGGAACTTTTATATCTGCTCCTAGTGCGACTTCAGTAAATGTAACCGGAAGTGCCATCAATAAATTCAATTCATTTCTAGAAAATACTGGGTGCTTAATAACATTTACAGTTACAAATAGATCGCCAGGGCCGGCAGGGCCTTGCCCTCCACGACCTCTCAATTTAACTTTAGCGCCATCGGTTATTCCTGCAGGAATTCTTGTCGTAATGGAATTAGTTTTTCCGCCTTGTGGCGCCAATTTAAGATCTAGCTCGGTTCCAAATATTGAATCTCTAAATGAAATAGTTGTGGATACCGCTAAATCTGGCCCTTTTCTTGGTCCGCGACCAGCACCAAAAATTGTTCCAAAAATATCTTGAGAGCTGCCACCAAAAAGGTCAGAGAAATCACCGCCTTGAAATCCACCCGTACCGCCAAAGTTCGCCCCGCCTTGTGGGATTCGACCACCTTTAAAAGCATCGCGCATCTCATCATATTCAGCGCGTTTTTTACCATCTGAAAGAACTTCGTAGGCTTCCGAGACTGATTTGAATCGCTCTTCAAGCTTCTTATCGCCCTTGGTCTTATCGGGATGTAGCTCTCTGGCAAGTTTGCGATACTGCTTTTTTACTGCAGCGTTATCATCGCTTTTTTTAACGCCGAGGATTGCATAGAGATCCTTCTCGTATAAATCCTTGGCTGCCATCTTGAATTAGCTCTCTGGGTCAGTTACTGCAACTCGAGCTGGGCGAATAATTCGCTCTTTAAATTTATAACCTGGTTGTAGAACTTGGGTTACCAGAGTTTCGCTAACGTCAGCCGAGGTTGAATGCATTAGCGCTTCGTGAATGTTTGGATCGAAAGAGACATTAACTTCAGAAAATTGTGAGAGCCCAAATTTAGTTGTGATTGCGAGTAGTTGGTCTGCGACCGCTTTGAAACCACCGGTCAGCTCATCATGTTCATCAGCACGTGAAATGTCATCGAGTACTGGAAGTAGTTCTGAGAGAACGATTGCCGTAGTAATTTCATTTGCAGTAATGCGGTCTCGGTCCACGCGCTTGCGATAATTTGCATACTCTGCTTGTACGCGTTGTAGATCAGAAGTTAATACCGCTACTTCATCAATCTCAACTTCAGAAAGAGCCTCGTTTACAGCGTCTGAGAGCTCTTGTTCAGAGCCCTCAGCTGCATCATCTTGCGGTTCTAGTGTCACTTCGCCTCTTCAACAATCTCGGCATCTTGTACGCCGTCATCACTCTGTGGGGCTTCTTGCGCAGCAGCATTTTCTGCATATAGAGCTGCGCCAAGTTGCTGTGAGAGTTCGCTAACTTTTTCAGTAGCGCTCTTGATTGCTGGTAGATCAGTTCCCTCGAGTGAAGTCTTAAGTTCTGTTATTGCAGTTTCGACTTCACCGCGCTTCTCAGCGTTCTCGCCCTCCGCAAACTTCTCTGCATTTTCTTTCAAGAACTTTTCAGTTTGATACACAAGTGAATCACCAGTGTTTCGAACCTCTGCCTCTTCGCGACGTTGCTTATCATCTTCTGCATGTGCCTCCGCATCTTTCATCATGCGATCAATCTCTTCCTTTGAAAGCGCTGACCCACCTGTGATTGTCATTGACTGCTCTTTGCCAGTTCCAAGATCTTTTGCAGAAACATGGACAATTCCATTTGCATCGATATCAAATGTGACCTCAATCTGTGGAACTCCGCGTGGAGCTGGTGCAAGACCTGTCAGCTCGAACATCCCAAGTCGCTTGTTATAAGCGGCCATTTCGCGCTCACCTTGGAAGGCTTGGATTTGTACTGCAGGTTGATTGTCATCGGCAGTCGTGAAAATCTCTGAACGTTTTGTAGGGATTGTTGTATTGCGCTCAATCAACTTAGTCATAACGCCACCCTTGGTTTCGATACCAAGTGAGAGTGGAGTTACATCAAGGAGTAGAACATCTTTGACTTCACCCTTTAGAACGCCAGCTTGAAGTGCTGCGCCAACTGCTACGACCTCATCTGGGTTTACACCTTTGTTTGGCTCTTTGCCACCAGTTAAATTGCGAACTAAATCGACAACTGCTGGCATACGTGTTGATCCACCTACTAGAACAACGTGATTGATATCCGCAATTGGAATTCCAGCATCCTTTAGAACTGATTGAAATGGCTTCTTGCATCGCTCTAGAAGATCCGAAGTCATTCCTTGGAATTGTGCGCGGGTAATAGTTTCATCCAAGAAAAGTGGGTTTTTCTCGGTATCTACTGTTATGTATGGCAGATTTATTGAAGTTTGTTGTGATGAAGATAGTTCAATCTTTGCTTTTTCTGCAGCTTCACGTACTCGCTGCATAGCCATCTTGTCCTTAGTTAAATCAATTCCGTTCTTTGCAGCAAAAGTCTTAACTAGGTGATCAACCAGTGATTGATCCCAATCATCGCCACCAAGATTGTTATCGCCATTGGTTGCTTTAACTTCAACAACACCATCACCAATTTCTAAAAGTGAGACGTCAAAAGTTCCACCGCCAAGGTCGAAGACCAAAATTGTCTGTTCAGCGCTTCCCTTATCTAAACCATATGCAAGTGCAGCAGCTGTTGGCTCGTTGACAATACGCAGAACATTTAACCCTGCAATTTCGCCAGCCTCTTTTGTTGCTTGGCGTTGGGCATCATTAAAATATGCAGGAACTGTGATTACTGCATCAGTAACGCTCTCCCCAAGAAAACTTTCGGCATCGCGCTTTAGCTTCATCAAGATGCGAGCGCTTATCTCTTGTGGTGTGTACTTCTTTCCATCAATATCCATGCTCCAGCTAGTTCCTATGTGGCGCTTAACTGATCGGATTGTGCGCTCAACATTTGTTACTGATTGACGCTTTGCAACCTCGCCGACAAGAACCTCACCATTCTTAGCGAAGGCAACGATCGATGGAGTTGTGCGAGCGCCTTCTGCGTTTGTAATGACAGATGGCTCACCACCTTCTAAAACAGATACACAACTATTTGTAGTTCCTAAATCGATTCCGACTACTCTTGCCATTTATTGCTCCCTTTATCCCTATTGCCTTAATTTGCTCAAATCGCCTGGCGCTTCGCCGGCTATTGCCGAATTCTTGCTCTTGAGTCGCTCGATGTCAAAAGATTGAGCCGAACAGACTCAAGTTGTCTTCTCTTGGTAACGCAGCCACCAGGGGAGATATTCCCGGAAATATCCTCGAAATCCCGCCTGCCTTGCCTCTGAGCCCTAGCCTTCTCGCATGAGTATTTTGGCCATATTTTTATACACCTTGACCCTTTTCGCGGTTGGCGCCTTTGCTTGGCGGGGTCGAGAAATGTTTCGCCGAATCTCAGCCGGCCAAGCCGATCCTGCTCGTTTTCTAAATAAGAGCGCAAGGGCCAGAGCTATGGCTCGCGAAGTCTTGCTCCACACCAAGATGCTTAAGTTCACTGGCTCGGCAATTGCTCATTGGTTTGTCATGATCGGATTTGTTTCACTTTTTGGAACTTTAATTACTGCTTATGGACAGATAATTAATCCGGGTTTTCTACTTCCAGTAATCGGAGGTTGGGCGCCATATCGCTACTTCGTTCTCGCAATAGGTTGGGCGACTGGCGTTGGAATTGTTGCCTTGTTTGCAATACGGATTGCTACAAAATTTTTCCACAAGAGTAGAACATCAAGATTTTTGGGCTCCAGGTCTTTAAAAGCATATTACGTTGAGGCAACGATTCTTGCTGTTGTGATTTGTGTGATTGCCCTGGATTACTATGAGCACCAATATTATGTAAATACGACCGCAATTCAAACGCTAGCTGCAATTAAAATTTTCGTATCAGTTATGTGGTTCATTGTCGTAGCAAGTGATTTAACTATGGGCGTTGCATGGCACCGCTTCTTGGCACCGATAAATATCTTCTTTAAACGCAATCTAGATTCTAAACCAGCACTAGGACCTTTGCCAGAAATGATTTCCCATGGCAAGCCGATTGACTTTGAAGATCCAAACGAGGATGACGTCTTTGGAATCGGAAAGAGCGCTGACATCTCTTGGAAGGGCCTGTTGGATATGGCCAGTTGTACAGAGTGCGGTCGCTGCCAATCACAATGTCCGGCCTGGCATACCGATAAACCGCTTTCGCCTAAGTTGCTAATTATGGCAATGCGAGATCATGCGCTAAGTAATGTAGATAGTGACGAACCGATTGTTGGACAGATAATTTCACCTGAAGTTTTATGGTCCTGTACTACGTGTGGCGCTTGTGTCAACGAATGCCCAGTAGATATTGAGCATGTAGATCACATTGTAAATATGCGTCGCTTTCAAGTACTGGTTGAATCCGAATTTCCAACTGAGCTTAGTGCGACCTTTAGAAATCTAGAGAAGGCAGGCAATCCCTGGGGCGCTAACCGCACTGATAGAAACGCCTGGATTGCTGAATGCGACTTTCCTGTAACAGTAATTGAGAATGAAATTCCAGAGGATATTGAATATTTATTCTGGGTCGGATGTGCAGGTGCTTATGAAGAGCGAGCAAAGAAGACCACCAAAGCGGTTGCTGAACTTCTTTATATGTCTGGAACAACCTTTGGAGTATTGGGAGAACGCGAGACTTGCAGTGGCGACCCGGCCAGGCGTGCTGGAAATGAATTTTTATATCAGATTCTTTCGCGAGAAAACATTGAAACTCTGCAGAAAACATTTGGCTCAAGGGGGGTAAAGAAGGTTGTTGTTACCTGTCCACATTGCTTCACAACTATTGGTCGCGATTACAAGCAGCAAGGTTTCGATTTACAGATGGTTCATCACACCCAACTCTTAAATCAATTAATTAAAGAGGGCAAACTAAAGACTTCGCCTCACAAGAATGGCACTGCTCTTACCTATCACGATCCTTGTTATCTAGGTCGTCATAATGAGATTTATCAACCACCTCGCGAACTCTTAGAGTCGACTGGTGTAGAGATTACAGAGATGCCACGAAATAAGGAGCGCTCTTTCTGTTGCGGCGCTGGTGGAGCTCGCATGTGGATGGAGGAGACAATTGGTACTCGAATTAATTTAAATCGAGTTGATGAGGCTATTGCAACCGAAGTTAAAGAGGTCGCTGTTGCCTGTCCATTCTGCCGAATTATGGTTAGTGATGGGATGGACGCTAGAGGCTCAGATATCGGAGTTCTAGATGTTGCTCAAGTTCTCCTGCGAAGCGTTAAAGGGTAGGCAATAAGCGCACCTGTTATTAGTCCCCCAACATGTGCGCGCCAATCTATCCCTGGAATTACGAATGTCATAAGTAAGTTAATTAAAATAATCCCAGAAATATTCTGATAATTGGCGCCAGATTTCCTGCCAATAACAAAGAGTGCACCAAATAACCCATAAATAGCGCCAGATGCGCCGACAGCATAAATATTTTGTGGCCCAAAATAAAGCGATGCTAGAGAAGCTCCAATCAGAGAGCTAATAAATAGCACTGCGTAGCGGACTTTTCCAAGATATTGCTCAACCGGAGTACCTATTGTCCAGAGCGCCAACATGTTAAAAGCTAGATGCAGCCAGCCCGCATGGGTTAGTGCAACTGTAAGTATCCGATACCACTGGCCGGTAGATACGCCAGGAAAATATCCGTTGGCATAACCGCCGCCGTAAAAAAGCGCTAGCTCTGATTGTAAATTCGGAAAGAGATAGGTCAGGACAAATGCCCCTGAAATTACAACAATCAGACTCGTGGTGAGTGATTGTTTCTCATTCATAACTTACTCTGAGATTGTTACAGAATTGATTTTCACAGCTTGAACTGGACGATCTTGTCCACCGGTCTTAACTGTGCCAATTGCATCTATAACCTTCTTTGAAGCCTCGTCTTTGACTTCACCAAAAATAGTATGTTTGCGATTTAACCAAGCAGTCTCGGCAACTGTGATAAAAAACTGTGAACCATTTGTTCCTGGCCCAGAATTTGCCATAGCAAGAATATAAGGGCGATCAAAAGCTAGCTCGCCATGAAATTCATCTGCGAATTGATATCCTGGTCCGCCAGTTCCGTTTCCGAGTGGATCGCCACCTTGAATCATGAAATTTGCGATAACGCGGTGGAAGATTGTTCCGTCATATAAATTTTTAGTTGTCTTCTCCCCAGTAATTGGATCGGCCCATTCGCGCTTGCCAGTTGCTAGCTCGACAAAGTTTGCAACTGTCTTTGGCGCGTGATTTGGGAAGAGTTCTATGATTACATCGCCCATACTTGTGTGCAGAGTAGCTGTTGACATTTAAGACCTTTCGGTAGTTTCAATAATCGGTGAAGGCTAGCGCAATTTATGCCGGGGCTAGTAATCCGGTGGATTTATGCGAAAATTGTGCGATGACCTCGTTGTTGCTCGGTATAGATATTGGCACAACGGCAGCTAAAGCCGTGCTTGTTACACCTGGCGGCCAAGTTATTAGCGAGGGAAGAGCGCAATATTTGACTGAACATTTGGCGGTTAATTGGGTAGAGCAGAATCCAGAAGAGTGGTGGCGCGCACTTTGCTCTGCAACACTTGAAGCGGTAGCAAAAGTTCCTGGTGTAAAGATTTTGGGTGTTGCCATAAGTTCACAGGCTCCTACTTTTTTAGCTGTTGATAGTAGTGGGGATCCACTTAGACCAGCGCTTATTTGGATGGATCGTCGAGCTGAAAAAGAAGCACAAGAGATTGCAAATAAAATTCCAAACATCGCAGAACTAACCGGAAATCGCGCTGATCCTTATTATGTTGCAGCAAAAATTCTCTGGTTTATTCGAAATGAGCCAGAACTATATGCCAAGACTAAATATTTTTTGCAGATTCCTGGCTATTTGAATTTTCGATTAACTGGAAAGTTTGGACTAGATAAACCTCACGCCTCGCTCTTGCAATTACGAACTGCTGATCAAGATGGATGGTCGAAGGAATTGCTCTCTACTGTTGGAGTAAACCCAGAGCTTTTTCCTGAAATTGGCGATTGTTCGCAGCTGTTGGGTGAGGTCGGCACTAAAGCAAGTATTGAATCTGGAATTCCGGCTGGAACACCAATCTTTTTTGGTTCTGTCGACGGGGCATCCGCTGCTCTCGAAGCCGGCGCAATTGACCCAGGAATAGTTGCAGAGATGACTGGAACTTCTACAGTATTGATTATGCCAACCGATGGAACAGTTAGAAGCGAGGCTTTCATCGCAATGTCACATGCAATACCTGGTCGCGAACTTCAACTTGGAGCAATGGTGGCGTCGGGAGCAAGTGTTCAGTGGTTACATGAAAAGATTCTGGGTAACAAGATATCTATTGAACAACTTACTAAGGGCGCAGAAAATGTTAATCCTGGAAGCGATGGGCTTCTATTTCTTCCGTACATGATGGGTGAGCGATCACCAATCTGGAATACAAATGCCCGCGGTGTATTTTTCGGTCTCTCCCTTACAACAACTCCAGAATCTATGGTTAGAGCTGTTTTGGAGGGAACTGCATTCGCCCTGTTGCACAATATTGAAATTGCTCGTTCGATTGGGCTTCCTGTTGATGAAATTCGAAGTATTGGCGGTGGCACAAAGAACGGGCTTTGGAATCAAATTAAGGCAGATGTTCTTGGTATTCCGGTTGCAATTTTAAGGGAGTCAATTGGAGCACCAATTGGGAGCGCCTTCATTGCTGGTTTAGGTCTTGGTTTATACCCTGACATTCGAAGCGCTGTAACTAACGCAGTTTTTATCGCCAATCGTTATGTGCCTAATTCGAAAAATCATATCTATTACACAGATAGATATCAGAGGTTCCGTGGGTTATATGAAAGTTTAAAAGATGAGTTTGATCTGTCTGCTAAATCAGCAACATATGGAGGTAACTCTTGAAAGCTCTTGTTACAGCTCGAATGAATCCGGTCGATTTAGAGAGATTGGCTAGCGCTGGATTTGAAATTACAACCTCTGGTTACGGTCTGACTGGTCAGAAACTATCTGAATCTGAGTTGGTAGAAGAGTTAGCTGATAAAGAAATTGCCATAGTTGAATTTGAACCACTCACTGAAAATGTAATGGCTTCTGCAAAGAAGCTTAAATTATTAGCTTGTTGTAGAAATGAGCCGGGGGCCAATATTGATCTGGCTTACGCGGCACAAATCGGGGTTCCAGTTCTTTTCACTCCTGGGCGAAATGCTGTAGCAGTAGCCGAGTACACAATCGCTCTAATGCTGGCAGTAGCAAGAAATATCCCCACGACCCATCACCTTCTTCGCTATACCGAAGAACTAACAGCTCAAAGCTATTTGGATAAATCTGGTGAGCGCTCGAAGATAACTTCGGAATGGAGTTTGGATCCAGGAGCGCCTTTCCAAAGATTTGAAGGTGTTGAACTCTCTGGAAAGACTCTTGGAATTGTCGGTTTCGGTGCTATCGGCCAACAGATTGCAATTCGCGCAAAGGCATTTGGTTTAAATGTTGTAGCGGCTGATCCTTTTCAGTCAGTTGAAAATTTTAACAAACACGGTGTTGAGAAATTGGATTTGGCTGAGGTTGCGGCTTGTTCGGATTTCATTTCAATGGCGGCAAAGGTAACCCCCGAGACCACTGGAATGTTTTCAAGTGAGATCTTCGCTCTCATGAAACCAACTTCTTTTTTCATAAATACTGCCCGGGCCGCTCTTGTGGATTATGAGGCGCTATATGAGGTCCTGGCTGCCAAGAAGATAGCTGGCGCTGCGTTAGATGTTTACCCGCAAGAGCCGTTAGTTTCGGGTTCAAAACTTCGAACTCTCTCTAATGTTGTTTTAAGTCCGCATCTTGCGGGGTCGACTGCTGAAGTTAAAATTCACCACAGTAAAATGGTTGTAGATGACCTCTTAGAGATCCTAAAAGGCAACTCGGTAAGTCGTATTGCTGACTCTGTTGTACTTGCTCAATTTTTAAAATCTGGAGGTCTGTTATGAAAATTGCACTAGTTACTGGAGCATCACGTGGGATTGGCCGTGCCATAGCCAATTCATTAGCCGCTAGTGGTGTAGTTGTGGCTGTGCACTATGACAAGAGCGCTGATGCAGCAAATCAAGTAGTGGCTGAAATTATAAAGGGTGGTGGCAAGGCTCTAGCTTTTCAGGGGAGTTTGGGTATGCCGCAAATGCCTGCTGATTTAGTTAGGCGAGTTAATACTGAATTAGGTGCGATTGATATTTTAGTTAATAACGCAGCCGTAATGACTGACAGTTCGATAGTTGAGATGTCAGATGAGATGTGGGATGAAACTATTGCTGTCAATTTATCTGCTGTTTTCAAATTAACGAGAGCATGTATACCTGGCATGATTGCAAATAACTGGGGAAGAATTATTTCTATCTCATCTCAGGTCGCACAGACGGGCTCTGCTAATCATGCGCACTACTCTGCAACAAAAGCTTCCTTGTTGGGCTTCACTTATTCTGCTGCTAAAGAACTAGGAAGTAATGGAATAACGGCTAATGTTGTTCTTCCCGGGCGAATTGATACCGATATGATCAGTGTCCGATCTGTTGGCCGGATGGATGAGTGGATGGCACAAACTCCACTTGGTCGACTTGGGACACCTGATGAGGTTGCTGGTGTTGTGAAATTTCTTGCTTCAAATGATTCAGCTTATGTAACTGGTGCCGCAATTAATGTAAATGGTGGATTGGTAATGGGATAGTAAAGAAATTGTGGAGACCAGGGGAATCGAACCCCTAACCCCCGCCTTGCAAAGGCGGTGCTCTACCAATTGAGCTAGGTCCCCGTGTTTAACGGGTAAGTGGCGCAACCTTATCTAAAGATTGCTCACTTATTAAATCTGTAAAAATGGTAAATCTTGTTATTTCATCGCAATTGGTGGGCCTTAGTGGACTTGAACCACTGACCTCTTCCTTATCAGGGAAGCGCTCTAACCAAGCTGAGCTAAAGGCCCAAACGCGAGAATTTAACTGGTGAAGGCTACCCGACTTTAAAGCCTGCGCCAAAAGGGTGGAAAATCACGGCAAAGTTCTTACTCTTTAACCTGAGTAATCGATACGACAGAAATGCCTTCATCAAGATTTACTAATCGAACTCCAAGGGTGTCGCGACTGGTCTCGCGGATTTCTGAACATGCGGTTCGAATTACAACTCCGCCAGATGTAATTGCAAGAATTTCATCGCTTAACTCAACGATCATTGCGCCGACTAGAACTCCGCGCGAGCCCTCATCGATCTTCGCAGCTTTAACTCCAAGCCCACCACGTCCTTGTGGTCGATATTCATCTAATGGTGTTCGTTTTGCATAGCCGCCATCTGTTGCAGTCAAGACAAATTTTGGCGAACTAATATCTGTAATTGCCGCCATTGTTAATAGTTGGTCTGATCCACGGAACTTCATTCCAATCACTCCACTAGTTGAACGTCCCATTGAACGAATTGATTCTTCGTCTGCGCTAAACCGTAGTGACATTCCATTTTTAGATACAAGGAGAATTTCATCTTTCTCGCTAACGAGCGCTGCTGACACTAGCTCGTCACCATCCTTTAAATTAATTGCAATTAAGCCACCTGAGCGGGGGGAGTCGTATTCTATAAGCGGCGACTTCTTAACAATTCCGCGACGAGTTGCGATGGCTAAGTAGGGATGAGATTTGTAATCTGAAATTGCGATGACTTGGGCAATTATTTCATCTGGCTTAAACGCCAATAGGTTTGCAACGTGTTGGCCACGTGCATCTCGCCCAGCATCTGGAAGTTCGTGCACTTTTGCTCGATAAATTCTTCCTTTATTTGTAAAAAATAAGAGCCAATCATGAGTGGAGGCGACAAAGAAATGTTCGACCAGATCATCTTGTTTCAGAGCTGCGCCTTTAACGCCTTTTCCACCGCGGCGTTGCGAGCGATATAAATCAGCCTTTGTCCGTTTGGAATAACCTGTTTTAGTAATTGTGACAACGACGCTCTGCTCTGGGATAAAATCTTCTACTGATAAATCAGAGTCGCCAGCAATTATTTGGGTGCGCCTCTCGTTTCCATACTTAGTGGTTAGCTCTTGTAATTCAACTTTAATAATTTCGCGCTGCTGCTCTTCTGAGGCCAGAATGCTATTTAGTTCGATGATTTCAGCCATCAGTCCTTCGTATTCGTCGTTTATCTTCTGCCTCTCAAGTGCTGCGATACGGCGCAGTTGCATATCCAAAATTGCATTTGCTTGAACTTCATCAACTTCTAGAAGTTTCATCAGCCCTGTACGCGCCTCTTCTGGAGTTATAGAGGCTCTAATAAGAGCAATGACTGCATCTAGCGCATCTAGCGCTTTGAGGTATCCGCGCAGAATATGAGCGCGCTTCTCCCGTTCTCGCAACCGATACTTTGTGCGTCTAACAATTACTTCAACTTGGTGCTCTATGTAATACCTAATGAATTCATCAATTCGAAGAGTTCTTGGTACGCCATCAACCAAAGCCAACATATTTGCGCCAAATGAATCTTGGAGTTGAGTGTGTTTGTAGAGGTTATTTAGGATAACTTTTGGAATCGCATCATTTCTTAGAACTATTACTAACCTCTGCCCTAAGCGCTCATTACCCTCGTCTCGAACATCAGCAATTCCTTTTATGCGGCCATCTTTTACAAGTTCAGCAATCTTTAGAGCTAAATTATCTGGGTTCACTTGGTATGGCAGCTCTGTTACAACTAAGCATGTGCGTTTATTTATCTCTTCTACCTCAACAACTGCGCGCATGATTATTGAACCACGGCCAGTGCGATAGGCATCTTCAATCCCTTGGTGCCCAACAATTAGCGCTTTAGTTGGGAAGTCTGGTCCTTTAACAATAGTTAATAGTTTTTCAAGTAAGTCTTTGGGGTCAGCCGATGGGTTTTCCAGTGACCAGACAACTCCCTCTACAACTTCATTTAGGTTGTGTGGTGGGATATTTGTTGCCATTCCAACTGCGATTCCGGCGCTGCCATTAACTAATAAATTTGGGAAGCGACTAGGAAGAACTGTTGGTTCTTGTGATCTTCCGTCATAGTTCGGAATGAAATTAACGGTGTCTTCGTCGATATCTCGCATCATCTCCATTGCGAGTGGTGCTAACCGCGCCTCGGTATAGCGCATTGCTGCTGCTGGATCATTTCCTGGAGAACCAAAGTTTCCATTTCCATCAATTAGTGGGTAGCGCAGAGACCAGAACTGAGCGAGCCGGACTACTGCGTCATAAATAGCTGTGTCACCGTGTGGATGGTAATTACCCATAACATCACCGACGATACGAGAAGATTTGTAGTATCCCTTATCTGGTCGATAGCCCGCGTCATACATTGCATACAAAACTCTTCGATGCACTGGTTTTAGCCCATCGCGAATATCAGGAAGCGCCCGTCCAACAATTACCGACATTGCATAATCTAAATAAGAGCGCGCCATCTCAACTTGGAGGTCGACGGATTCAATACGGTCATGTGCCGCCTTTTTGTCAGGATTCATATTCTCAGCCATATTTAATTACCTAGATATCCAAGAAGCGAACATCTTTAGCATTACGTTGAATGAAGTTTCGGCGAAGTTCGACATCTTCACCCATTAAAACCGAGAATAAATCATCAGCTGCCGCGGCATCTTCCAAGGTGACTTGAATTAATACGCGATGTGCCGGGTCCATAGTTGTATCCCAGAGTTCCTTTGCTGGCATTTCACCAAGTCCTTTGAAGCGCTGGATTCCATCATCTTTAGGTAGGCGCTTGCCGGAATCCAATCCGATTTGAATAAAGCCGTCGCGTTCACGATCTGAAAATGCATATTGAACTGGTTCTTTGCCGCCCCATTTAAGTTTGTAAAGTGGTGGTTGGGCTAGGTATACGAATCCATTTTCAATTAGTGGGCGCATAAATCTGAATAGCAAAGTCAATAACAAGGTCCGGATATGTTGGCCATCAACATCGGCATCTGCCATAAGGATAATTTTGTGATAACGAAGTTTTGCAACATCGAAATCATCATGAATTCCTGTTCCTAGAGCAGTGATTAAAGATTGGACTTCATTGTTCTGTAGTACGCGATCGATGCGTGCCTTCTCAACATTTAAAATCTTGCCTCGGATTGGAAGTACTGCTTGGTATCTAGAATCGCGACCGCCTTTTGTAGATCCACCAGCTGAGTCACCCTCGACTATGTAAAGTTCACATTTTTCCGGCTCGGTCCACTGACAATCTGCAAGCTTTCCGGGCATTCCGCGTCCCTCTAGAAGGCCTTTGCGGTTGCGGGATAAGTCTCGGGCTTTGCGCGCCGCTACCCGCGCTGCTGCAGCATCAATACTCTTTCGAACAATATCTTTTCCTTCGCCTGGGTTCTGCTCAAACCAGCTGGTTAAATGATCATTCATGCTTTTTTGCGTAAAAGATTTTGCTGCCGTGTTGCCGAGTTTGGTTTTTGTCTGTCCTTCAAATTGTGGCTCAGCTAATTTAATCGAAACAATCGCAGTCAAGCCTTCACGAATATCTTCACCTGTTAGGCGATCTTCCTTCTTGCGAATAAATCCCCACTCTTCACCAAACTTGTTAACAACAGATGTTAGCGCTGTTCTAAAACCTTCTTCATGTGCCCCACCTTCGTGGGTATGGATTGTGTTTGCAAAGGTATAGACCGATTCACCAAATCCAGCATTCCACTGCATTGCAACTTCTAAACTCATCTTATGTTTATTTTCATCAGAAACAAATGAGATTATGGACTTGTGAGTCTCACCCTTGCTCTGGTTTAAGTGTTTAACAAAATCTATAATTCCACCTTGGTAGTGGTAACGAGTATGCAGGGCCTCGCCTTTATCATCCACGTGGCCTGGGCGCAGATCTGTCAGAGTTAAAATAAGTCCTTTATTTAAAAATGCCATCTCTCGAAATCGAGTTGATAGAACCTCAAATGAAAAATCTGTAGTTTCAAATATTTCAGATGACGGCCAGAATGTTACGGTTGTGCCGGTCTCTAATGTAGCTTCACCTTTTCGCACAGGCGATTGTGGAACTCCTAATTTGTACTCTTGATACCAATTAAAGCCGTCTCGCTTCACTTGAACTGAAAGATCTTTGCTTAGTGCATTAACAACTGAAATACCTACACCGTGTAACCCACCAGAGACGGAGTACCCACCATCTCCAAATTTTCCGCCGGCGTGTAAAACTGTTAGTACAACTTCGAGTGCTGGTTTTTTCTCAACTGGGTGCATATCGACTGGAATCCCACGGCCGTTATCAACGCATTGCAGAGAGCCATCTGGCATCAAGGTAATATTTATCTCTGAGCAATATCCTGCCAGCGACTCATCTACCGAGTTATCGACAACTTCATAAACAAGATGGTGGAGTCCGCGTTCACCGGTTGATCCGATGTACATTCCAGGGCGTTTGCGAACCGCATCCAATCCTTCTAGGACGGTTATGTTGGAGGCGTTATAAGTACTCTTGCTCATTTTGGAGCCCCCTTCTTCTTCTAACCTGCTTCAAATAGCAGCTGGTCTAACTTAGATAAAACGGCCAAGAATCTAACCTCAAGCGTTTTAGTTAATTCACTGCCTCAATCCTAGTCCTTAACCCTTTGTTGAACCACCGCAAAATGGGCTTGTGTGGTGGGTTAGAGAGGCTATCTTAGGGAAGTTGTGGGTACTTACTGAATCCTGGTTTTAACCATAGGTATCTCTAGGGCCTTTGGCGCCCCTGATGGTTCTAAGGCCCTTCTTCCAACTCGGCGCGTGTGGCCCGATAAATGTAAGGGTTTCTACTAGAGCCCCAGGTGCGCTGCTACTAATTATTTTTAGCAGGTTAGTTGAAATTAAATTTAACTGGGTGGCCCAAGCTGTCGATGAGGTTTGAATTGTGAGCCTGCCCTCTAATAATGAGATTGGTGTGCTGTGAGTTGATATTTCTATACCAACTATTTTATCCCATTCCATGAAAATATTTCCTTCTGCTAAACCCTGGCGCCAGTCACGCGCTTCTACAATTTCATTTAAGACTAATCCAATTTGTTGTGGTTCATCCGTCTGTGATCTAGTTTCAAGGTTTTGAGCAAATCTATTTTTGCGTGGTTGATTTCTAAATGCTCGATATAACTCTCGGGCTAGATCGCGCTTCATTTATTCACCTACTTCTATTTTTGTAGCTTGTCCTGATTTTACTAAGAATTTATCTCCTAATAACTCTTTTGGGAGATCGTTTTCGACGGCAACTGTTATAAAGGTTTGTTCCGCTGATTTGGCTAACTTAATAAGTTGCACTCGCCGCTCTTCGTCTAACTCAGAGAAGACGTCGTCTAAAATTAAAATTGGTTTTAGTCCATCATTCACTAATAGTTGATAGGTGGCCAATTTTAGACTTAAAGCGATTGACCAGGATTCTCCGTGGCTTGCATAACCTTTAACTAAATGCTCCCCTAGGTTTAAAAGGAGATCATCCCTATGGGGGCCAGTTAGGGTTAGCCCTCTCTCAATTTCGGAGGTTCGAGTTAAGTGCATCCTCTCTAAAATCTTATTTTTATTCTCTTCTGTGTTTAAGGTTGGCTCTTCAATGCTTGACTTATAGTTAATAAAAGCGGTTTTTTGGGGCGCGATTTCCCGGTAAACACTTTGAAAGATTGGTTCGAAATCTTTTAGCGCTTGGAGTCTTGTTGCGATTATTTCACCACCGAAATTTGCTACCTGCTCATCCCAGGCGCTAAGTGATTCTGTACTTGCTCTGGATTTTAAAAGTGAGTTTCGCTGCCTAACCGACCTTTCATAATCAGAGATAACCCCGGCAATCCTGGGTGATCTTAAAATTAAAAGCTGGTCGATAAATTTCCTGCGCTCACCTGGGTCTCCTCTCACCAAATCAAGATCTTCTGGCGAGAAATAAACAGCTTGAATAATTCCAAAGATCTCTTTCTGGCTCCGGACTGGATTTTGATTTATTCGAGCGCGGTTTGCTCTTTCACTATTTATTTCTAACTCAATTAATACTTCGCGGTCAGGTAGTTTGGTTTGGGCGCGAATGTAACCACTTGCACTTCCAAGTTGGACTAGGGGTTGATCGTTAGAGACCCTATGTGATGAGAGAAATGAAAGATAGAGAATCGCCTCAACTATGTTTGTCTTTCCTTCACCGTTTCTACCAATAAATATTGTTAGGCCAGGGTTTAGTTCTAACTCTAAATTATTATAGGAACGAAAGGTTGTTAGTGAGAGTTTTGAGATAAACACTTGGTTTTATGAGGTGTAGCGCATAGGCATTAACAAATATTTGTAGGAAGTATTTACAGCGCCTCCTGGCTTAGTTTTTCCTGTTAGTACCGCTGGTTTTTTATCCCCTGTAAATGAGATGTGGACAAAAGGCGAGTTGATGGCTTGTAGTCCATCTGTTAAAAAGGTTGGGTTAAACGCAATATTTATATTTTCGCCAGAATAATTAATGTTTAACTCTTCTGTCGCTTGTGCATCTTCCCCTGTTCCAGCCTCTAATTGCAGGGTGTTGTTTGCAAAAATTAAACGAAGAGGAACTGTTTTGTCAGTCACTAGAGCTACTCGTCTAACAGAATCTAAAAATGGCGCTACTTCAATTGTTGCCTCTGCGGTTGAATCTGTTGGTAATAGGTGTCTAAATGGTGGAAAGGTCCCATCTAAAGTTCTAGAGATCATACTTTTCTCTTCGGAGATAAACCCAACAAGTTTTTCGTTTGTGGTTGAAGGGGATAGTGCGAAAACTATCTCCCCGCTTCCAACCAATAATTTTGCTGCGTCCACAAGGGTTCGTGCGCGAAGAAGTGTTGAGGCCTCTAGGTTTTGATCTTTTGGTAACCAATTAATCTCTTTGACAGCCAGGCGATATCTATCAGTTGCAGCCAATGTGATTGTGTTTTTGTTTATCTCTATTTGCACGCCGGTTAAAGTGGGAAGTGAGTCGTCTCTGCCTGCAGCGATTGCGACTTGTTGGACTGCGGTTGTAAAAACATCGCTTGGTATTGATCCAGCTGTTTGAGGAAGCTCTGGGAGGTTTGGGTACTCATTTATAGGAAGGGTGGGAAGTGTGAATTTTGCGCTTCCTGCTTTTACTAAAACCCGAGTTCCATCTAAAGTAAAAGAGATTGGTTTTGTGGGAAGGGAACGCGCTATTTCAGCAAGCAACCTTCCTGGAACTAAAACTTTTCCTTTGCTTTTTATATCTGCTGAAATACTCGCTTTTGTTGAAGTCTCTAAATCTGAACCTGTAAGTGTTATTACATCTGTTACATCAATTATGATTCCAAGGAGAGCTGTTTGTATAGGTCTAGCCGACAAACTACGGGCAACCCAATTAACAGCATCAATCAATGGATCTCTCTCGACTATGAAGTTCATCCCCGTATCCTCTCTTGTAGTCGCCTAAGTACAAACCTTAATTGGTTCGCTAATCCCCAACCTTCTCTCTTTAATATAAGTATTCGTAGTAACCAGAGCCCAAACCTGTGGATAACCAATAAAACCCCTGGTCCCCAACCTAAAACATTTCTATTTTTTATGTGTAAGAAGTGTGTACAACTAGGGACAACACACTCATTCCTCCCTTTGCCAACCACAAACCAACCCTTTTTCCACAGTTATCCACACCTTACCCACAAATTATATAATTAACTTCTTACCACCAACTAATTTCTAGCTTGAAGTTTTATTCGGTTGGTCAACTCAGTCACCTGGTTATAGATAGACCGGCGCTCAGCCATAAGGTGGCGGATCTTGCGATCAGCGTGCATAACAGTTGTATGGTCGCGGCCACCAAAAGTTTGGCCTATTTTAGGTAGAGATAGCTCTGTTAGCTCACGACAGAGGTACATTGCAATCTGCCTAGCATTCACCAAAACTCGTGAGCGAGAAGAGCCACAGAGGTCATCTAAAGTAAGGCTGAAATAAGTTGCAGTCTGAGCCATGATTGTTGTGGCGGTTATCTCCGGACCACCCTCTTCAGGAATTAAATCTTTTAAAACAATTTCAGCCAAACCAAGATCTACAGCTTGTCTATTTAGAGAGGCGAAAGCAGTAACTCGAATCAACGCACCTTCCAACTCACGAATATTTGAAGAAATTTTGCTAGCTATGTACTCCAACACATCATCAGAAGCATTTAATTTATCTTGTGCGGCTTTCTTTCGCAGGATTGCAATTCGAGTCTCTAGCTCTGGAGGTTGGATGTCTGTAATAAGGCCCCACTCAAAACGACTACGCAAACGATCTTCTAAAGTAGTTAATTGTTTTGGTGGTCTATCACTGGAAATAACAATTTGTTTATTTGCATTATAAAGAGTGTTAAAAGTATGGAAGAACTCTTCTTGAGTCCGCTCCTTGTTCTCTAAAAATTGAATATCGTCAACAAGTAGAATATCTAGATCACGATAACGGCGCTGGAAAACCGAAGCTTTGTCATCACGGATAGAGTTAATAAAATCATTTGTGAACTCTTCGCTAGAAACATAGCGAACCCGCACACTGCCGTACAACTCCTTAGCGTAAGCCCCAATAGCGTGTAATAAGTGGGTTTTGCCAAGTCCAGAATCACCATAGATAAATAGCGGGTTATAAGATTTAGCAGGCGCCTCAGCAACAGCAACAGCAGCTGCATGTGCAAAACGGTTAGATGCGCCAATAACAAAAGTTTCAAAAATATAACGAGGGTTTAGTTGGCTTGGCTCGGCCGAGGCCGATGATCTTGTGTCCCGACCAGTTCCAACCTTGGGTTGTTGCTCAATAATATTTTCGACAATATTTTCATCAACAACTTCCTGAAGACTTTCATCAACAGTTACAGCAATATTTATTTTTTGATCTAATTTTAGAGAGAGCGCCTCATTTAAAACCCCGCGCAACCTTGTCTCTAAAACATCTTTCGCAAATATGTTTGGCGCAGCGAGAAGTAAGTTCGCCCCACCTTCATTCTGGATAAGACCAAGGGGTTTAGTGAGGGATAAAAAAGCTCTGTGTTGGGGGGACTCGATGGAGACTTCAGTAATTACCGCTCCCCATAGAACGATTAGTTCATCAACCTCGAGCAGCGCCATTAGAACCCCTAATCCAAATAATGCCTAAAAACCAAAATATTGAATATCCACAGGGTTATCCACAACCTGTGGTCTAAACCAAAACTTGAGCCTTTTAAGGGTTCAATTATGTGGATAGAGAGCGAAACTAAGGGTATTTATCAGAAAGCGCAAGTGGTTATCCACAAATCTCTAAAATCTTTAAAATCTCTAAAATCCAAGGTTCCACTCAAATTGGACTCTAAAACCTAACTCGACTAGATCTCAGGTTTGACCCTTATCAACAGGTAGCCGTAACCTAACCCCCTCACAGTAACTGTGATAGTTGTGACCCAGAAGGTGTAGACCTAATGGAGAGATTCCCAAAAGTTTTAAGGAGAGATTTATGTCAAAGCGCACCTTCCAACCAAACGTACGTAAACGCGCAAAGAAGCATGGCTTCCGCGCTCGCATGGCAACACGTGGCGGAAGAGCAGTTCTTGCTCGTCGTCGCGCTAAAGGCCGCACCAACATCTCTGCATAATTGCCGATATCCGTGCTACCAACCAAAAACAGGTTGCGAGCAAGTAAAGATTTTGCCCTAACTACAAAAACTGGAGTTCGAGCAACATCTCTCTCGCTTGTTCTATACCTAAGAGCCAACTTAAATAATCCATTAGCGCCCCAGGTGGGATTAATTGTCAATAAATCGGTCGGTGGCTCGGTTGTGCGCCATAGGATTTCTAGGCAACTTCGCCATCTTGTAGCCAATGAGTTAAAAAATATTCCACCCAATACTCAACTTGTGATTCGCGTACTTCGCAACCAGCCAAATTTTCAGAATGAGTTTAATGAGTTGCTACCCAAAGCTCTTAGCAAATTTAGAGCAAACACATGAGGAAAATCTTCTCCAAAGCGATCAAGTTTTATCAAAGATGGATATCTCCAGCTTTCGGCCCTCGTTGTAAGTACTACCCAAGCTGTTCAACTTATGCACTTAATGCAATTGAGGAATATGGCGCCAAAGGCATTGTTATGTCAGCTTGGCGAATTATTAAGTGCAACCCATGGTCACATGGTGGCGTCGACTATGTCCTATCAAAGAATTCAAAACAACCAATAAAAACTGGAGCTAACTAATGGGATCGATCCTAAACCCCTTGTACTACGCCGTTTCCTGGGTGATGGTAACTTTTCACTCTTTCTTTGGTTTTATCTTTGGTAAGGATGGACACGAAAGTATTAAATGGAGTCTTTCAATCATCGGGCTCGTAATTGTTCTTCGAATTATTTTAATTCCGCTCTTTGTGAAACAAATTAAGAGTCAGAGAGCTCTTACAGCTCTACAACCACACATGAAAGAGATACAAAAAAAATACAAGGATGATCGCCAGAAGCAATCCGAAGAGATGATGAAGCTTTATAAAGAGCATAAAACCAATCCCCTTGCATCATGCTTTCCAATCCTTGCCCAGGCACCAATATTCTTTGCCCTATTTACAGTATTAAATGGAATTGCTCGAGATGTGCCACATGGATTTTTAAAAGGAGATCTATTAAACGCAGCACAAAAAGCCGAATTCTTTGGAGCCAACCTCTCTAGTACATTTTTGAGTTCTGGCACCAACGGACAGACAAAACTTGTGACCATTGCACTAATTGTTTTTATGTCTGCAACAACCTTCACAACCCAACGCCAGTTAATGGTCAAAGGGATGCCGAAAATGGACTCTTCAAACAATATGATGTTGCAACAACAGAAAATCATGCTTTATGTTTTCCCAGTCATCTTCGCGGTAACCGGAGTTAACTTTCCAGTTGGTGTTTTAATTTATTGGTCAACAACAAACCTATGGACTTTTGGTCAACAATTTTATGTAATCAAGCGAAATCCAACACCTGGTTCACCAGCATACGAAGAGCTAATAAAAAAGCGTGCTATTAAAAATAGCGAGACCGGCGAGCTTCCAAGTATGGATGGAAGTGCGGCTGGGGATGTGAACCCAGATCAAGATGATGAAACAAACCAGCAGAAACAAAGACAACAACCTTCAAAGAAAAAGAAGAAAAAGAAGAAATAACGGATATATCGGGCATAACAGATATATCAGTCAAAAGAGAAGCAAGTAGAGATTTAATCGATAAAAGGAGAGAAAATGAGTGAAGTAGTTGAGAAGAGCGAGAAGAAGTCTTTGGTGGCCCGACTCGAAGAAGAGGGTGATGTAGCGGCAGATTACTTAGAGGCGCTACTGGATATCACAGACCTTGATGGTGATATCGATATCGATGTCGAAAATGACCGAGCCTCCCTTTCAATTGCAGGTGGCGCCCTTGGCCATCTAGTTGGGGATAGAGGAGAGGTCTTGGATGCAATTCAAGAGCTAACCCGCCTTGCAGTCCAAACATCCACAGGAGAACGCTCGCGATTGATGCTCGATATCGACAACTTCCGCAGCAAGAAGAAAGAGGAGCTAGCAAAACTAGCCCACGAGGTTGCTGAGCAGGTCAAGTCCTCTGGAGAATCGGTAAAACTCCGCGCCATGAACGCCTTTGAGCGCAAGGTTGTCCATGACACAATTCAAGAAATTGGACTAACTAGCGAATCTGAGGGCGAAGACCCAAATCGTTGTGTAGTTGTTCTACCTGAGTAAATAACTCACAAGTGAGCGTTTCACGTGAAACCCTTATCTCGACCTACTTTGGCGAGCGCCAGAGCGAGATCGAGAGATATGCGCAAATTCTGGCTACCTGGGGTATCGAGCGCGGCCTAATTGGACCAAAAGAGAGCGATCGAATCTGGGATCGCCACATCGCAAATTGCATTCCTATCACCACCCTTCTCTCCCAAAGCTCTTCACTTTTAGATATCGGATCAGGAGCGGGGCTACCAGGCATTGTCATAGCTCTAGCGAGACCTGATATTCAAGTAACCCTTCTAGAACCCCTTCAACGCCGAATCAATTTCCTTGAGGAGGTTGTGGCCGAACTTGGGATTGATATCGCAGTAAAACGGGGGCGAGCAGAGTCCTTCAAGGGTGGATTTAACTTTGTAACAGCCAGGGCGGTAGCGCCACTCCCAAAACTAGCCAGCATCTCATGGCACCTTGTGGTGGGTGGTGGCTCACTCTTGGCAATGAAGGGAGAGTCGGCAGCCAGCGAACTAGAGGATGCAAAGAGCCAAGCTCCAAAAGTCTTTAAAAAGGTCGCCCTATCTGAGATTCATGAGATCAACCTAGGCGAGTTGCCATTAGCCCGAGTAATTCAACTCAAAAAGGCTGGTTAGATACGCACGTGAATGATTCACGTGAAACCAATGCCACTGCCGGCGAGGCAAAGGCTAAAGTCGTAGGAATCCGACGCCTCAAAGAGCCGATGCCCACACCTCTTAAGACCAGGGTCTTTACTGTGGCAAACCAAAAGGGTGGGGTCGGGAAGACAACAACAGCTGTAAATATCGCAGCAGCCCTAGCAATGGGAGGGTTAAAGGTTTTGGTCATAGATCTCGATCCTCAAGGAAATGCTTGTACTGCTCTTGGCGTCGACCGCGATGGGATTTCTGGAATGTATGAAGTTCTTGTAAAAGATTTACCACTCTCAAAGATAGTAACCAAAGTTGCAGGCTTTCCACACCTTGAATGCGCTCCTGCAGATGTAGAGCTAGCTGGCGCCGAAATTAATATGGTCGGTTTTGTATCTAGAGAGTCAAGGCTCAAGCTGGCTTTAGAGAAATTTTTAGCAGAACGAGAGGCAAGTGGTACTCGAATAGATTATGTAATTATCGACTGTCCACCAAGCCTTGGCCTACTTACAGTAAATGCATTAACAGCAGCCGAAGAGGTAATGGTTCCAATCCAATGCGAGTACTACTCACTAGAGGGAGTAACACTTCTACTAAAGACTCTACAACAAGTTCAACAGATGTTAAATCAAAGAGTGCGGATAACAACAATTGTCTTAACAATGTTTGACTCCAGAACAAGGCTTGCAAATGATGTTGCGAATAACGTTCGCCAATATTTTCCAAATGAATTAATTGATGTACCGATTCCAAGAGCAGTCCGCGTATCTGAAGCCCCATCATTTAATCAGACTGTGATGACTTATGACGCTTCATCACCAGGAGCAATCGCATATATGACGGTGGCGCGAGAGATTGCCCGGCGTGGATCTAGTGAGATAAATAATCAAACATTAAACCACCAAATCAATGGTCATAACAACGGAGCACATACAGCATGAGTACTCGTAAAGGCGGACTAGGGCGGGGTTTAGATTCGCTAATTCCAACATCGCTCTCAGATCCAATAACTTCAAACACTGGTGTAAAGATCGCTGACCAAGGTCAAGTAGATATTAATTCTATTATTCCAAACCATAGACAGCCTAGAACTAATTTTGACACTGATGCGCTAAACGAACTTTCTTCATCAATAAAGGAAGTGGGAATTTTACAACCTCCCGTAGTTAGAGATCTCGGAAATGGAAAGTACGAATTAATTATGGGAGAGCGCAGATTGCGCGCCTCTAAATTAGCTGGACTAAAAACAATTCCAGTAATTATTCGCCAGACTCCAGATAATGAATTACTTAGAGAAGCGCTATTAGAAAACATTCACCGCAGCGAATTAAATCCACTTGAAGAGGGCGCTGCGTATCAGAATCTATTAGATGATTTTGGGTACACACATGATGAGCTCGCTTCAAAAGTTGGAAAATCACGGCCTGCAATTACAAACACAATTCGATTATTGAATCTACCTGCAAGTGTGCAACGTAGAGTCGCAGTAGGAATTTTATCGGCGGGTCATGCTAGAGCCCTGCTCTCATTGACCAATGAGAGCGAGATTGAGAAATTAGCAGGGCGAATAGTCTCTGAGGGATTAAGTGTCAGAGCAACAGAAGAGATTGTTGCGACTCATCAAGGAACAAATAAGAGAGCAAAACCTAGGGCAGGAAGATTATTATCTCCACACCTTAAAGAGTTGGCTGATAGCTTGTCAGATCGCCTAGATACACGAGTTAGTGTCGAGCTTGGAAAACAGAAAGGAAAAATAACAATCGAATTCGCGACACTTGAAGATTTAGAGCGAATTAATAAATTAATTTAAGCCGCGCAGTTGCATCTCTGTATTAATTACTCCCGCCAATGATCTAACGCCTTCACGAATACGCTCTGGGCTTGGATAGCAGTAGGAAAGTCTCATAGACCAACTACCAAAACCATCGGCATAGAACGCTGTTCCTGGAACGTAAGCTACCTTTGCGACAATCGCCTTTGGCATAAGCGCTTTGGTATCAATCTCTGGCGGAAGAGTTATCCAAACATAGAATCCACCACCTGGTTTAGTCCAAGTAGCCCCTTTTGGGAAAGTCTCCTCTAGAGTCTCAAGCATTGCATCTCTACGAACTTTATAAAGCTGGGTAAAAGAGGCAATCTGGTCGCGCCAAGGCTGATCAGAGAGATAGCTAGAGATTGCTAGTTGTGTGAAATTTGAGGGACATAAAATCGAAGACTCACTTGCAATAACCAACTTCTCTTTTAATGATTGTGGAACTAGCGCCCACCCAACTCGAAAACCAGGTGCAATTGTTTTGGAGAAAGTTCCAAGATAAAGCACGTTCTCCGAATCTTCAGCCCGCATTGCATTTGGGGATGGTCGATCAAACCCAAGTAAGCCATAAGGGTTATCTTCGATTACAAAGATTGACTCTTCGCGGCAGATTTCGAGAATTTCTGTGCGGCGCTCTGCAGTTAAAAGAACTCCAGCTGGATTTTGGTAGTTCGGAATCAGATATAAAAATTTAATCTTCCGCCCAGTAGTCCTGGTAGCGGTTATGGCCTCACGCAGTGCGATCGGAATCAACCCATTGTCATCCATTGAAACATGAATCACTTCAGCTTCGTATTGGTAGAAAGTACCAAGAGCGCCAACATATGACGGAGCTTCAACTAGAACAACATCGCCTGGATCAATAAAAATTCGAGATATTAAATCCAGTGCTTGTTGTGAGCCAGTAGTAATAATTACATCATCAGGATGGGCACGAATTCCTTCTAAAGCCATCACATCACAGATCTGTTCACGAAGCTTTGGATGGCCCTGTCCGCTTCCATACTGGAGCGCCTCTTGACCATTTTCAACAATTAACTTCTGTACAACATTTGCCATCATCTCCATCGGGAAAGCTGAGAGATTTGGCATTCCACCAGCCAACGAAACAATGTCAGGTCTTGATGCAACAGCGAATAGAGATCTAATCTCACTCGGCTTCATCATTGCAGCACGATTTGCGAAGCGATCGGATAGGTTTTGAACCTCACCGGTATGTATTCGCGTAATCTCGTTATTCATCTACCAATCTTGCCATATTTAAAGAACAAGGCGAATTTAATTACCTCGGACTAATCCCGCCGAATACCGGCCCGGCGCAAATCAGAGATTTTCAAAGCACCCGTCTTGGCATCGCTCTCGGCCGATAGATAGAGCCTTTGAATAGCCACCATGATCGCCTCAACGACTGTTTCACGGAATGCGAGATCAGATAACCGCTTCATATCGCCAGGATTTGAGAGATACCCAAGGTCAATTCGAACCGTCGGTGCTTTAGTAAGGCGTAACAAGTCCCAACTTTTTGCATGGGTCCGGCAATCTAGTAAATCAGTGCGAGCCGAAATCTCACGCTGTACCAGCGCCGCAAACCTCTCGCCAACAACTGAATGCACCCCATGGGATTCATTGCCGTAGTAGTAAGTAGCTAAACCATGAGCGATCGCACTTTTGTAATTATCGGTATGAAAGGATATGACTAAATCTGCTTCAGACTCATTAGCTAAATTAATACGATCAATATCACTCGGATCTTTCACCTTGCTTCTAGATAAATACACAGTCACGCCTAGCGCAATAAGACGTCCCTCTAAACGCTGTGCGATATCAAAGGTAATTTCACGATCTTGATCTAGTGAACTTGGATCTAAAACAATTATTTTATTTGCAAGTGCTGGACCACGAACAGCACGCTTTGCACTATCCCGAAGTTGGGTCGGCGCTCCTCCGGAAACAGTTTTAATTAGCCTCATTAGAGAGGTAATCGTTGCTGGACCACAAACCCCATCAATCTTCACACCTACTGATTTTTGAAACTCTTTAACAGCTAGATCCGTTCGGGATCCAAAAATTCCATCTACCCGACCACAATCAAAACCCATCTCAACTAACCGTGATTGCAAAGTCGCAACATCATCTCCCTGAAGAGCTCCTCCTGGAAGAAAGGAGAGAATTCGATCGCCAAGTTTCCAACGCGCCTCTTCGATTGCCCGGCGAGTTGGAGCATCAATCTCGCCAGAAACAATCAAGCCTCGTTCTTGTTGAAAAGCGCGCAGACCATTTCGTTCGAGTTCACCAAGGTTTGCCGAGGGGGATTGCAAAAACCCAAGTCTGGCTAAAGTATTTGTGACCAATGAAATAACATCGGCCTGCGCACCAGATGGCGACATGTATTTAGAGGAACGCTGCTAGTTCTTTTAACAGTGCTGGCTTTGGCTTTGCGCCAATTACAGTTTTAACTACCTCACCATTTACATAGACATTAAGTGTTGGAATTGATGTGATCCCATATTTAATCGCTATCGCTGACTCTTCATCAGTATTTAGTTTTACGATTTTAATTTTACCCGCGTACTCAGCCGCGATCTCATCCAGGATTGGAGCAACAGCGCGACAAGGTCCGCACCAGACCGCCCAGAAATCAACTAGTACCGGGATTGAACTCTTCAAAACCTCTTCATCGAAAGTGGCTGCCGTTACTGGAGTTGCTGCGCTCATAGTTCCTCTTCCTCTTTGCTGTTTCTCGGCTATTTCTTAGCCATTTTGTTATTTGTATGGGATAAATTTAATGGAAATTCCTATTGGTGCCCAGCTAAAAACTTTTCAGCGTCGAGAGCAGCCTGGCAACCAGAGCCGGCAGCGGTAATGGCCTGGCGGTAGGTGTGATCAACCAAATCGCCACAAGCAAAGACCCCCTGCTGATTAGTTCTAGTAGAGCTGGCTTCAACGGTTACATATCCTTGAGAATCCAAGTCAATCTGTCCAACCAATAGATCACTTCTTGGGAGGTGGCCAATAGCTACAAAGAGACCATCGAACTCTCTCTCGCTCTCTTCTCCCGAGATTAAATCACGGAGTTTTAACCCAGAAACCTTCTCATTACCTAAGACATCAATAACTTCAGTATTCCAAATAAATTCAATCTTTGGGTTTACTCTTGCGCGCTCGATCATAATCTTTGATGCCCGCAAAGTATCGCGACGGTGAATTACATAAACCTTACTTGCAAAGCGGGTAAGAAAGTTTGCCTCTTCCATAGCAGAATCCCCGCCACCTACTACAGCAATTACTTTTTCGCGGAAGAAAAATCCGTCACATGTCGCACACCAAGAGACACCACGGCCTGAAAGTCGTTTCTCGTTTGTTAAACCAATCTCTTTATATGCAGAACCAGTTGCCAGAATTACAGATTTAGCCTTTACAGTATTTCCAGAACCATCTACTAAAACTTTTATCTCACTACTTAAATCCATTTTTACAACATCATCTGTAATTATTTTGGTTCCAAAGCGCCCCGCCTGTTTGCGCAGCAAATCCATCAAATCTGGACCCATAATCCCATCTGGAAAGCCGGGAAAATTCTCTACATCTGTGGTGTTCATTAGGGCGCCGCCAGCTGTTACCGAACCCTCGTAAAGTATTGGCTTAAGTTCGGCTCTAGCAGCATAAATTGCGGCGGTATATCCGGCAGGCCCAGACCCGACAATTACAAGATCGTGAATTTCACTCATTTAGCTAGCCTATCTTTCTACGAGACTTAAGAACTTGAACAGCGCTAGTTATCTCATCCACACCAGTTATTTTGCAGAGAAGAAGGTATCCAACAGCGCTAGTTGTTATAACCAAAATTAACTGCAGGCTATTCCCACCCGGAATTTCATTTCGAAGAAGCCAGATCGGAGCGGCAACCGCAATCGCCAGCGTGAAGAGCTTGAGGTAAAACCCAAAAACTTCCGAGATTGAAATATTTATTTGATATCTCCGAAGTAAACGAATTGAGCTCCATGCGCCGAAGAAGTAACTAAAGGCCAGCGCTCCTGCCAAACCAACAGTCACCCATTTGGGAGGCAGGGCGAAGGCAGCAATAATTGATAGCACAACAGCCACAAAATTCATCAGGGTATTGCTCAGCACTTGTAGCTTTACATTTTCAAAGGCATTTAGCCCGCGCAATGCAATCAAATTAACGCTCATCGGAGCTAACCCAAGTGATAACGCAGAGAGTGTATAGCCCAGGTAATTTGAGTCATCAGCTGAAATTCCAAAGTAGAGCGAACTTGTCATTAATGGACCAAAAAATAGGAAAGCTACAGCGCTCGGGACGGTAATTAGCCCAACAAGGCGCATCGAGTTAACTAATTGGTCATGCATTAAATCTGACTTTTTCTCGTGGGCGAGCTTTGAGAGCATAGGCAGAAGCGCAGTAACTACTGAAATTGTAATTATCGAGTGCGGCAACATGAAGACGAGAAAGGCATTACTAAATGGGGTAAAGCCAACACCGGTTTCGATCCCAGCCTTTGCAGCCTTAACTGCAGCGCCAGTAGATAAGTTCACAGAGACCAAATAACTTACCTGCGAAATTGCAGCAAAGATAAAGGTCCAGGATGCCAAGTGAACAGATTTTCGCAACTCTGAATCGCGCCAATCAAATCTAGGGCGAATCTTAATTTTGGTCTTACTAATTACTGGAATCAAAATAAAAGCCTGAACTAAATAACCACTAGTACTACCGAGGCCAATCCAGATTATTTCAGAGGTCGGAATTGTCTCAACGGTAGGTTGGGTTGAATACTTCAAGAACCAACCAAAGACACCAATCGCTATTAAGTTATTTAAAACCGGGGCCCACATCATTGGGCCAAATCTGCCCTTGGCATTTGCAACCTGGCTGAGCAATGCGAAGAGACCCATAAAGAAAATCTGTGGCAAGCAGAAGCGCATAAATAAAGTGGTTACATCAAACTCGGGGCGACCGACATAACTTGTAGCAAAGATCCTAACCAGGACTGGGGCAAAGAGTATTGAGAGAATTACAAGCGCGCCCAAGAAAACCGAAACAACAGTAACCAGGCGAGAGATAAATGCGCTGCCACCATCAGAATCATTTGTGGCTCTAAGAATTTGTGGAACAAATACCGCAGTAAGTGCGCCACCTATTATTAAATTATAAAGAATATTTGGCATTGTGTTTGCGACATTGAAAGTATCTCCGAGCAAGGTGGTACCAAGAACTGCAACTAAAAGTAGGCCCCTTGCCAGACCAGTAATGCGCGAGACTATGGTGCCCGCCGCCATGACAGTCGAAGATTTTAAGAGCGAGTTATTATTCATAATCGTTTCCTCCGTATCCGCCTATAGCTCTGAATGAGCGCAGATATAAATAAAATAATTGCGGCGCCCGTAGTAATCCAAGTTGCAATTGGACTTATTACTCTCAGATTGACCGGGAAGAGAACCTCTTTTCCTAACAACTTTCCACTTTTAGATCGCAATGAAACCAGAATCGAACTCTCACCCGATGTAACAACTTCAACTGGAACCATCAATTGAATCTTTGAACTGCCCTCTATAACTTGGTCAGCAACCGAACGAACTAACAATTTTCCATTAGATGCCAATACTCTCACCGAAACCTCTACAGCTTCTGGAAAGTCATTTACTAAGGTGATAGGCAAGTCTTGTTTATTGGAAGTAATAGTAAATCTTCCTGAGATCAGCCTTATTTTTCTAGTTAATTGTTCAGTATTTTTCATTAAATCTAAACGTAATTTAGCGCGTTGGGCAGTTATTAAATCCACATGAAATATTGATGCGCTCTTTGCTTGGAAAATTTCTACATCCCCAAGTAACATGTAGGGAGCGTTAATTTTTAAGGCTCGCTGCGCGCCTTCAAATGCAGCAATAGCAAGGTTATCTACCTTTGGGGCGTCCCTTCTTGGAAATTCTTGCATCTGATTTACTTCACGGCCGAGCAGCTCAGTTAAGCGGTTAGCTCCTAACTCAAGATAAAAACTTCTCTTTCCAGGCAGTAATTTCGAAATCCAATACCCGGACGGATCGCCATATGGCAGAGCCGAAATTTGGTCACCACGGGTGATAGCTTGCAGTTGATTTAACCAAGCGGTTGCCACTTCAACACCAGCACCGTCATCACCATTGATTAATTTGTAGCCAAGTGACATTGCAGTTATATCTTCAATTAATTCTGGATCTATAAACCAGATTCGATCGCCGCGAGGAGGGCTAAATACCAACTCACCTAACTTCCCATCAAAAGCAAGATGTTCAACTAGTCCATCATCAATAAAATCACCATTCATCTGCCTATGGCTTGGTTCGCTTACAGATATCGAGACTTCGAGCGCAGTGGCGCTCTGCGAACTAGTAAATAGAAATAAAGTTGCGACAATCGCTGCCAGGACTCTTCTCATATCCTCAACTCGCCAGACTTCGCAATTAATTTTTTCTCATCTGGGTATGCAAGTAGTTCAATAATTTCACCAAGTGGGAACCAACCAACATCATCAACTTCAGTTATTTGAGGAGCAAGGCTCCCACCCACCTCTTTAAAGAGATAATGGTGAACAGTTTTATGAATTCGATTTCCACCAGCCATAAACCAGAAATCAATTACGCCGAGCTCGCGAGCAATTTCACTTTCAATTCCGGTCTCTTCTTGAACTTCTCTAATTGCAGCTTGTTCGGGAGTTTCACCCTCTTCAATATGTCCTTTTGGTAGCGACCACAGCAGACGCTCTCTGGTCTGGTCTTTAAGATCGCGCCTACCAATTAGCAAACCCTTGGTGCCAGTTGAATCAATAACTAAGCCACCTGCACTTACCTCATCAACTCGCCTGGCATAAACCCGTTTAGGCGGTGCTTTTTTGGCAGGGGGTTTATTTTGTGGGGTGGTAGATGTATTTGAATTTGGTGGGGTTGGGCCCTTTGGACGCCGTCTCCGACGTTTTTTCCGTTTAGCCTCGCCACCGCCACCAGGCGCCGTGGTCATGGAGCAAGGTTACTGCTCTAGCCTTAGATACTGTGACAATGAACCCCGAATTAAGCGCAAGCGATCCGAAATCTATCGCTGCTGGCCTTGTGCGCTCTTCACTTACTGAGCGGCCCTTAGTCACCGAGCTGGCAGATCGATTTATGAAAGCTGGTTTTAAATTAGCCCTAGTAGGTGGGCCAGTTCGCGATGCAATCTTAGGTCGCCTTGGAAATGATTTAGATTTCACAACAGATGCAAAGCCGGATGAGACCAAATCAATTATTAAAAAGGGTGCAGATTCAATCTGGGAAACTGGCCGTGAATTTGGAACTATTGCTGCGCAATTTGGTGAAACTACAGTTGAGATCACAACCTACCGAAGCGAAATTTATGATCGTGAAAGTAGAAACCCACAAGTAAGATTTGGTGAGAGTATCGATGGTGACTTATTACGTCGCGACTTTACGGTAAATGCAATGGCGTTAGAACTCACCACTACCCCACCAACTTTTATTGATAATTTTAACGGTGTAACTGATCTACTTAAAAAAGTATTGCGAACACCAGGTTCACCGGAAGATTCATTTACCGATGATCCACTTAGGATGATGCGCGCTGCAAGATTTGCGGCACAACTTAGTTTTGAAGTTGATGCAGCAATAATCAGCGCAATAACAGATATGGCAAAGCGAATTGAAATTATCTCTGCAGAGAGAGTGCGAGATGAATTAATAAAACTTTTGATGTCTGATAATCCTAGAATTGGTCTATCACTTATAGTTGAGACTGGGCTCGCAGATTACATTCTTCCCGAGGTACCTAAGTTGAAATTAGAGATTGATGAACATCACCACCATAAAGATGTTTACGAACACACTCTTAAAGTCCTTGAGCAAGCGATCGAGCTAGAAGAACGTTTAGGTGGTCCAAACCTTGTAATTCGTCTTGCTGCTCTGCTGCACGATATTGGCAAACCTAAGACTCGTGAATTAATTCCGGGCGGCGGAGTCTCATTTCACCACCATGAGGTTGTTGGCTCCAGAATGGCTAAAGAGCGCTTAAAGAGGCTGAGATTTAGCAATGAAATCATCTCCGATGTCTCGGCACTGGTCTTTCTACATCTCCGTTTTCATGGTTATGGAACTGGAGAATGGACTGACTCGGCAGTTCGTAGATACATCAGGGATGCTGAAGATCAACTCACACACCTGCATGTCTTAACGCGCGCTGATTGCACTACCAGAAATCAACGCAAAGCCGAGAGCCTTGCCAAAACTTACGACTCACTTGAAGAGCGAATCGTAAAGTTAATGGCCGAGGAAGAGTTAGAGAAAATTCGCCCAGATTTAGATGGAATAGCGATCATGGAAATTCTTGGCATCCAGCCATCGCCAATCGTGGGACTCGCCTACAAGTATTTATTAGATCTACGAATGGATCGCGGACCACTAGGAGCAGATATAGCTAAGACCGAACTGCTCAATTGGTGGAGTTTGAATCAGCCGAAAACTTAGTTCTGCGAAGTAGTCGTAATCCTGTTAGCAAATATGCTCCAGCTATCGACATTGGAAGGGCCATAGAGAGGCCACTAATTGGCATAATTAAAGCGGCAATTACCGCACCGGAAACTATTGCGCCATTTACTGCTACATCATAGAAAGCGAAAATTCTTCCTCGGAACTCATCAGCAATCTTTGATTGCACGAGCGCATCATTCGTAATTTTAAAACTCTGCCCAAAACCTCCTACAAAAAACGCAGTCATGATCATTACAATTTCGTTATTAAAGAAGCTAAAGAAGACTAAGAAGGAAATGGGCGCGAGCATCGAGATGCGCATCCATTTATGACGCCCAAATTTTGCAACGCCAATTGGTCCAGCAAGGGCACCCAAGCCGATTCCAATACCTGCAATCGCAAGTGCGTAGGCAAAACCACGTAGACCAGCATCTGGGTCATCTGGAGGATTAAAAGTATTTCGCTCTAATAAAAGAGCCATAAGTGTTAGCGCAGTAATACCACCGCGTTGAACTCCGGTTGCAAAGATTCCGCGAAGTGTATCCCCGTGACTTCTAAGGATTGTAAATCCCTCTATAACTTCACCGAATCCAGTTACCTCTTGCGAAACTTCATGGCCCTGCGGGCCGATCTCATTGCGGCCAATTCCAGAAGTTAAGAGAGCGGCCGCCAAATATCCGCCAGCGGCAATTAGAATAAGAACGGCATCTTTGAAATCGCCAGAGAATGCAGTGTCCAATAAATTCTTTAACCCAATACCTAGGCCACCTCCTATAACTACCGCGATAGTTCCACCAGTGACAGCAATTGCATTGGAAGTAATCAATTCATCTTTTTTAACCAATAGTGGAAGGCCTGCAGAAAGCCCGGCAAGAATTAGTCGATTAGCGCCGAAGGCAATTAAAACAACGAGCGTCAGTGTCATACCTGTAGAGCCCAAGAAAATTAAGTAGGCAATTACAAGAAGGTTTGTTGCGCGAAATAAATTTGCAAATGCAATTACGCGCTTTCGGCTAAATCGATCTAAGACAACACCAACAAATGGACCAACAAGTGAATATGGAAGTAAGACAACTGCAAACGCCAGCGCCGCCTTAAAGGCATCGGGTTGCCGCTCGGGCGAGAAGAGAATAAAGGCAGCTAGGGCAGATTGAAAGATGCCATCGGTAATTTGACCCATCCATCGAACCCAGAGCAACTTATATAAGTTACGGGGCGGGGTATATCTTCCGAGGGCCTTCATGTAGCAAAGCGTAATCAGCCAACAGGGTTATTCTTAACCATTATGTGGTCCCGCCGAGATAACATCGATTATTCACTTGATCGTCGCTCAACCTTGCTTGCGCTATTTAGAGGCGCGGCTACGGCACAAGATGCTTGCGATGCCGATCCATATTTGAAGCGAGCTGCAAGACATCACGGCGAGAGAACTACTAGAAGTTGCCCGGTCTGTAAAAAAATTGAGCTGCGAGAACTGCGCTATGCCTTTGGTGATCAACTTGGTCAATATTCAGG
>DFDL01000037.1:8651-41427 GCA_002367715.1 Actinobacteria bacterium UBA3028 | reverse complement strand
CTTCTTGCGACGCTTTGGTGCAGATTTCTTAGCTGCGGCCATGTACATCTCCTAATCAGAATAGTTCGATCCGTCACCGAACCTGTTCATGGATAAGCGTGTCATTAAATGCAAAAAGTATCCACTATTTTGCGTGATTTTTTACCTGCGTGTCGCAACATTATTTTTTTATATTTTTATGTATTTTCGCAAAATATTGCGGCGAAATTAGCGAATATTTTTAAAAAATATTGAAATTTATTGATTTGGATCTGGATTTTTTGGCAATTTTGCATCTTCAGCGCGAATTCGGCGTTGTTCGACGGCAAATTCGTTGGTTCGGGCATCATATTTTCTAAATTTTGGCATTGCAGCGGCCGCTATCGACACAAATCCGATACAAAGTAGGCCACCGCTTATTACTGAAGTGCGCAGGTTGGTAACCGCCGCAAAAGTTCCGGCCCTCATCTGACCACCAAGTGGTCCAACAGAGTAAGAGAGTAATTCGATTCCGGCCAACCTGCCACGAAGTTCATCCGGTATCGATTGGTTCCAGATCGCACCTCGAAAAAGCGCGCTAACCATGTCAGAGGCACCGGCGAGGGCGAGGAAGATAAAAATTAAGAAGAGCGAATCTGTTGTACCGGCGAGTGTTATTGCGACACCCCATCCAAGTGCTGCGAGATAGACCGCCCGACCATGGAAGTGATAATTCTTTATCCATCCACTAGTCAAAGTAACTATTACAGAGCCAATAGTCCCGGCGGCATAGAAAAATCCAAGGGCCCAGGTTGCATCAATCTCGTCTGCCCAGAATGGAAAGAGTGCATTTGGCATCGCAAAGAACATTGCCGCAAGGTCTACCAAGTAAGTGCCCAGTAGGTCTTTGCGAGAGGTTGCATATTTAATTCCCTCGACCATTGCGCTGAAAGTTGGTGCTGGATTACTTGCCGTAGGTTTAACAGATTTAACTCGGAGAATAATTACTATTGAAAGTACAAAGGTGCAGACATCTACGAGATAGGCAGGCCCCGTGCCAGATGTTGCAAGCAAAATCCCAGCAAGTGCGGGGCCGGTAATAACTCCGAACTGCCATCGCAAAGACATCAGAGCACTTGCCGATGGGAGGTCTTCGTGGCCAACCAACCTTGGCAAGATCGCATCGGCGCTTGGTCGTTGTAACCCATCTAGCGCAGCAAAGCATCCGGCAACTATATAAATCCAGACCAAACTCGGATTGGATTGTTGGCTGTTTATAAAGAGCGAGAGCGTCATCAAGGCCAGAGCAATTTCAGTAAAGAGAATCATCTTTCGGCGATCGACTCTATCTGCCAGGACCCCACCATAAAGTCCAAAAACTATTAGAGGGACTAGCTCTATCGCTCCTACTAGGCCGACGGCGATATATGAGTTGGTTAGCTCTTTGATTTGAAAAGGAATGGCTACGTAGGTGATCATCGAACCGAAATAACTAATCAAGCCAGCGCTCCAGAGTCGCCTAAAGTCGGGATATTTTCGCAGCGGCGAAACATCCATTGAGATCTTCTTTAGCATGGGGGGTAATCTAATTTGAAATTAGTTAAAAGTTTGCTCTGGGCCAGGGAATTGTCCAGAGGAGACATCAGCAGCAAATTCCTTGGCAGCTTCAGTCATCTCTACCCGGAGATTTCGATAGGCCTTTGCCAACTTAGGCGCAGATTTCGTGATCCCCATTAAATCCGTCCAGACCAAGACTTGGGCATCACAGCCGGCACCAGCGCCAATTCCGATAGTTGGAATTGATAGCTCTTTTGTAATTTGAGTAGCAAGCTCAGCTGGCACAAGTTCAAGTACTAAGGCAAAGACTCCGGCAGCTTCTAACGCCTTTGCATCTGAAATAATCCGAGCTGCATCAGCACCGCGCCCTTGGACTTTAAAACCACCAAGTGCATGTACTGATTGTGGGGTCAGACCAAGGTGTCCCATCACCGGAATACCTGCACTAATTAATTTTTCTATTTGGGGGACAACTTTTGTGCCGCCCTCTAATTTAACGGCGTGGGCCTTAGCCTCTTTAAAGAATCGAATCCCGGTAGCAAGAGCGGCATCTGGTCCAGATTCGTAAGAGCCAAATGGAAGATCTGCAACAACCATGGCCCTAGTGGTCGAACGAACAACGGCTCGGGCCAGTGGAATAAGTTCATCAACTGTCACCGGAATTGTGTCGACTTCTCCGAAGAAGTTATTGCCGGCAGAATCCCCGACCAGCAGTACTGGTATCTGGGCCTCGTCAAAGATCTCTGCAGTCATCTGTTCATATGAAGTGAGCATTGCCCACTTCTGCCCTCGACTCTTGTAGCCTGCTAGATCTGAAATAGAAATACGATTATTTAGAGTCATGCTGAGCTCCTGATTTACAAAGATGCGAACTCAAGGCCGGCTTTCGGTCCCTGGTCGAAATTTGCTTACGTATCAAAGTCTAACCAAATCTGATGCAGGTAGGCTAGTCACATGGGATTTTTTCGTAGCGCTTCGGGCAGATATGAAACTGGTCAACTTAGAGTTGCCCTTGCCCAGGTCAATCCAACGCTCGGGGATTTAGCTGGAAATAGCGATCTGATCTGCGAATATGCAGGCAAGGCAGAGGCGGCAGGTGCGCATGTTCTGATCTTCCCAGAGATGGTTATAACTGGTTATCCAGTCGAAGATTTAGCGCTGCGTCAAACTTTTAGAGCGGCGAGCAAAGCGGGGGTTTTGGATGTTGCAGGACGCCTACTAAATCAAGGCGGCGGTGAGATTCTTACCGTGATCGGATATTTGGATGCCAGTCTCGAGGGCCGACCACAAAATGCAATAGCTCTAATTTATCGTGGTGAAATAGTTGCAACATATGTCAAGCACCATCTCCCAAATTATGGCGTCTTTGATGAGTTTAGAAATTTTGTTCCAGGTGATCGCTCGTTAGTTGTTCGCTTGCACGGCATAGATATCGGTCTGGCCATCTGTGAAGATATCTGGGTCGATGGTGGACCAGTTGCAGAGTTAAGGCAGCGAACTCCTGGACTTGTTCTAGTCCCAAATGGCAGTCCCTTTGAACGTGCCAAAGAAGATGTCCGACAACTCCTTGTGCGAAGGCGCGCAATAGATATTGGTGCGCCACTTGTTTATGTAAATATGACAGGTGCCCAAGACGATCTTGTATTTGATGGCGATAGCGCTGTGGCAACTGCTGATGGAAAGATACTTGCAAGAGCCCCACAGTTCTTTGATGGCCTTATGGTCGTAGATTTAGATCTCCAAGTTGCGACTAGCAATCCTGATGTAGTCCTAAGTCAAGAACCACTCAAGCCTTACAAGAAAATTACCCATGGGATAGCCCATCCAATGAGCGATTCGGCGCAGAGTTGGCAGGCACTTGTAATTGGATTACGTGACTATGTTGAGAAGAATAATTTTAAGAGTGTAATTGTGGGCCTCTCTGGTGGAATCGACTCGGCCCTTGTCGCAACTATTGCAGCAGATGCGATTGGCGCAGAACGAGTATTCGGAGTTGGCCTGCCGAGTCGATACTCATCTGATCATTCGTTAAGTGATGCTGCTGAATTAGCAAAAAATATTGGGCTAAGTTATCGAGTTATTGAGATTGAACCAATGGTTGCTACTTTCCTATCTCAACTTGGACTCACCGGGATTGCTGAAGAGAATCTTCAGGCCCGAGTTCGCGGAACTACTTTGATGGGCCTATCAAATCAAGAGGGCCATCTAGTTTTGGCCACCGGAAATAAATCTGAACTGGCAGTTGGCTACTCAACTTTGTATGGCGATGCTGTTGGGGGATATGCACCAATCAAAGATCTCTTCAAATCTGAAGTCTGGTCCCTGGCAAAATGGCGAAATAGCCAGGCAGTTAAGAATGGCTACATTGCGCCAATTCCCGAGAATTCGATCTCCAAAGAGCCAAGTGCCGAACTTCGCCCAGATCAGAGGGACACTGACTCACTTCCAGATTATTTAACCTTAGATAAAATTCTCCATATTTATATTGAAGAGGACTTGGGCTTAGCTGGAGTTCTGGCTGCTGGATTTGAATTAGAACTAGCCACCAAGATAATCCGCATGGTCGATGCCTCTGAATACAAGCGCCGCCAATATCCACCGGGCACAAAGATAACTAAGCGTGCCTTTGGGAGAGATCGCAGATTGCCGATTACCTCTGCCTGGCGTGAGCGCAATTAGACAATTGCCATAAACTTATTTAGTATTTGTCCAAGGTCACGAGTTCCAGTTTTTAGCCCCGGCTTACTGGACGGCAACCCTCCACCACGGTGGGGTGCTCCGGGTGAAGACCAGGTCAGTTGCAAATTGCAATTGGCAAGCGTGGGTAACGAATAAATAACGCTACCCCCTTAATTTCTGGGAGGTCTGTAATGTCATTTTCACTAGATAAAGCTTCATTTGAGACTCGTCAGGTTCATGCTGGGCAAGTTCCTGATCCAACAACTGGTGCGCGCGCATTGCCGCTGTATCAAACAACTGCATATCAATTCCGCGATACAAAACATGCAGCAGATCTATTTGGATTAGCCGAGCTAGGAAATATCTATACCCGCATCATGAACCCAACTCAAGATGCTGTTGAACAACGGATTGCTTCACTTGAAGGTGGCGTTGCCTCACTTCTCGTAGCTTCAGGTTCTGCCGCAACTACCTATGCAGTATTGAACGTTGCCGAAGCGGGCGACCATATTGTTTCATCACCAAGTCTCTACGGCGGAACTTATAACTTATTTCACTACACACTTCCAAAGTTCGGCATCGAAGTTTCTTTTGTTGAAAACCCAGATGATCCTGCTTCGTGGCAAGCTGCTGTAAGGCCAAATACCAAAGCCTTCTTTGGTGAGACGATTGCGAATCCAAAGAATGATGTACTAGATATTCAGACCATTGCAGATATTGCTCACAAAAATGGCGTACCGCTAATTGTCGATAACACAGTCGCTACACCATTTACTATCCGCCCAATAGAACACGGCGCAGATGTAGTTGTTCACTCTGCAACAAAGTTCCTATCAGGTCACGGAAACTCGGTAGTTGGTGCGATCGTAGATGCCGGAAAGTTTGATTATGCCCAGCATAAAGATCGCTTCCCAGGCTTCAATCAGCCGGACCCTAGCTACAACGGCCTGGTTTATGCCCAAGCACTTGGCGTTGGATCAGCCTTTGGCGCCAACCTCTCTTACATCTTTAAGATCCGTCTGACACTTCTCCGCGATACTGGCGCTGCTGTTAGCCCATTTAATGCTTGGTTATTGGCGCAAGGACTTGAAACTCTCTCACTTCGCATCGAGCGCCATGTTTCAAATGCAAAGACCTTGGCCACTTGGCTTGAGAAGCAGCCACAAGTTGAGAAGGTTAACTACGCATCACTTCCATCTTCACCTTGGCACAAATTGGCAACTAAGTATGCGCCAACAGGATCTGGCTCAGTTCTCTCCTTTGAAATCAAGGGTGGTATCGAGGCTGGTCAAAAGTTTGTAGAGGCGCTAAAGCTGCACTCACATGTTGCCAATATTGGTGATGTCCGCTCACTTGTGATTCACCCAGCCTCGACAACTCACTCACAGCTATCTCCTGCTGAGCAATTAACTGCTGGAGTAACGCCAGGACTTATCCGATTATCTGTAGGAATAGAGAACATCGAAGATATTAAAGCTGATATCACCGATGGTTTCGCCGCAGCAAAATAAATAATCTGCGAAACTGACTTCATGGAATCTGACTGTAATTGTCATATCACTGGGGCGTGGCTTGAAACCCATAGCCCTGGTGATCGGCGATTTCTAAAAGTTGGGGACCTTGAACTTGAATCTGGTGAAAAACTTTTAGACACAACTATTGCCTATCAGAGCTGGGGAGAGTTAAACGCTGCTGGTGATAATGCAATTCTGGTCAATCATGCTTTAACTGGCTGGTCTGATGTTCCATCATGGTGGCCTTCGATGGTAGGGCCAGGTCTGCCATTAGATAGCGATAAATATTTCATCATCTGTCCTAATGTAATTGGTGGCTGTCAGGGAAGTACTGGCCCATCGACTATTGCGCCAGATGGGGAGCGTTGGGGTTCGAGATTTCCAACGCTCACGATTAGAGATATGGTCGCAGCCGAACTTGCACTCACAGATGCCCTCGGTATCTCGCACTATGTACTTGCAGTAGGTCCATCACTAGGTGGAATGCGCGCTCTTGAATGGGCAATCGAACATCCAACAAGAGTCAATGCGATCTGCACAATTGGCTCATCGGCCGTTGCGACCGGCGATCAGATCGGCGCGGCCTCAATTCAAATTAGAGCAATAAAATCTGATCAGAACTTTAAAAGCGGTGATTATTATGGGCAAGAGCAAGGACCAACTGAGGGGATGGGAATTGCTAGGCGAATTGCCCATTTAACTTATCGAACTGAGACCGAGATGGATGTTCGCTTTGGCCGAGAGCTTCAGGGAGATGACACTGGGCGTTATGCCGTTGAGTCCTACCTTGATCACCAGGCCTCAAAGCTGGCAAAGAGATTTGATGCCAATACCTATATCGCTCTAACCGAGGCGATGAATTCACATGATGTCGGACGGGATCGAGGCGGGGTAGCGGAAGCGCTAAGTACGATAAAGATCCCAGTCATTGTTATCTCAATCGACTCAGATCGCCTCTTCTGGCCGCGATTACAGGAAGAGATTGTTGAATTGACCCCTACCGCGCTGCCATTAGTGACTATTTCCTCACCTTTTGGCCATGATGGCTTTCTTATTGAGGTCGAAACTGTCGGAAATGTCCTCAGAGATGCGCTCGCCATCGGCCTTAAGGGCAATTTAGGAAGAATTTAGGAAAATAGATTTTAGGCATGAGCGTTTTGCGATGTGCATAAATGCCTGTGGACAATTTATAATATACCCAAGCAAGTTTCGCTGGCCCGATCAGAGGCCAGGCAAACCAAAGGATAAATTGTGGCTGGAATTCGTGCGCAAAAAAGCGGCGCTAGTAGTAAGAAAGTTGCAGCCAAGAAGGTTGCCGCTAAGAAAACTGCCGTAAAAAAAACTGCAAAGAAAGCTACAACTAAAAAAATCGTAAAGAAGTCAGCCGGATCTCGTCGCTTTCCAACGAAGGCTGAACTCGAAGCCTTAAAGTTGGGAGAAGCTGCAAAGAGCGAGAAGAAATCTGCGCCAAAAACCGGTGGGAGAAAACTATTTCCAACTAAGGCCGAACTTGAAGCCAAGCGAATGGCGGCGCTCGGGATTAAAACTCCTGTTGAAGGAAAAGCTGGTAAGAGAATTGTTACAAAGATTGATGGCGAAGATGTTGAACTCGAAGATGTTGAACTCGAAGATGTTGAAACACTCGTTGAAGAAGTTAAAGGGATTATTGAAGAGGAGAAAGAGAGTGAAATTCGCGTCGTAAATGTCGCCGAAGAGTCACAGAATGAAGCAAACGCATTCACAATTAAGGATTCTGAAGAAGATGATGCCCCGGTTCAGACGGTTCTGACAGCTGGTGCAACTGCCGACCCAGTTAAGGATTATTTAAAGCTAATTGGTCGGGTGCCACTTCTAAATGCTGAGATGGAAGTTGATCTCTCGCTACGTGTTGAGGCTGGCCTCTTCGCTGAAGAGATTATTAAGCATGAGAAGAAGATTGATCGGAAATATAAGCGTGAATTAGAGCAATTAGTACTAGATGGAAAGCGCGCCAAGAATCATTTACTTGAAGCAAACCTTCGCCTAGTGGTCTCACTTGCAAAGCGCTATACCGGTCGCGGTATGTTGTTCTTGGATTTAATTCAAGAGGGCAATCTCGGTTTAATCCGCGCTGTAGAAAAGTTTGATTACACCAAGGGCTATAAGTTCTCGACATATGCAACTTGGTGGATTCGCCAAGCAATTACTCGTGCGATGGCTGATCAAGCAAGAACTATTCGTATTCCAGTCCACATGGTTGAAGTAATTAATAAGCTTGCGCGCGTACAGCGCCAGATGCTTCAAGATCTTGGCCGCGAACCAACACCAGAAGAGCTAGCGAAAGAGCTAGATATGACCCCGGAGAAGGTTGTTGAAGTTCAGAAGTATGGTCGCGAACCAATCTCACTGCACACACCACTTGGCGAAGAAGGTGATTCAGAGTTCGGTGATTTGATTGAAGATTCTGAAGCAATTGTTCCTGCAGATGCAGTCTCATTTACCTTGCTACAAGAACAACTTCACTCAGTTCTTGGAACGCTATCGGAACGTGAGGCCGGCGTAGTAAAGATGCGCTTTGGACTTACAGATGGCCAACCAAAAACTTTGGATGAAATCGGTAAGGTTTACAGCGTTACCCGTGAGCGGATCCGCCAAATTGAATCCAAGACAATGTCCAAACTTAGACACCCATCAAGGTCGCAAGTCCTTCGTGATTACCTAGATTAAGAGAGAGAAACATGAGCGATAAAGTCCAACTTAGATTTAAAGAGAATGGTCCTATAAGAGTAAGTGGCAGCGTCGATATTGTTGATGCGCAAGGCAAGGTCATTGAGAGTAAATCTGACTTCTCATTGTGTCGCTGTGGGCTATCGAAAACTAAGCCATTTTGCGACGGCTCACACAATGGAAATTTTGAGGCCTCCGAAGGCCTTGGCAATTAATTAAGTAGGTAAATTTTTAGTTGGTGTTAGATGAGACCGCAGATAATTTGTCGGTTTCATCTTGAATAACTTTGACAACTGGCTTTAGCTTCTCAGCATATTCTTTAGCATGATGTCCGCAGAACAAGAGCTCACCACCGTTTAGCAGTACGGCACGAACATATGCCTGGGCTCCGCAGCGATCACAACGATCAACAGCATTGAGCGGTGTGGTTTCGAGAATCAGTTGCTCGGTCATTTCGCTCCTTTTTAGTGCTAGCTCTTTTTAATTAACCGGAGTTAATTACCTAGGGGAACATCAAACCACTAAACCTTTATTCCCCGCTCGTTTAATTTGTTAAATTCACGCTCGGGCGTGTCATAAATCCCACATAATTTGCCGTAAATGGCCTGATTAAATAATTCTGGCCCAAGGTATTGCAATCAACCAAGAAAATCACCCTTTACAAGATAACCTTCATCTCCGTGGCTACCGACGATCTTGCATCAACTACTGAGAATGGCTATAACGCCAAAGATCTTGCGGTCCTTGAAGGTTTAGATGCAGTACGCAAGCGCCCTGGAATGTATATCGGAACAACTGATTCCCGCGGGCTCATGCACTGCCTCTGGGAGATTATTGATAACTCGGTAGATGAAGCTCTCGCTGGACACTGCAAGAACATTGAAATTAATCTGGAATCAGATGGCTCGGTCGAAGTACACGATGATGGTCGTGGGATCCCAGTTGATAAAGAGCCAAAGACTGGTCTAACTGGCGTCGAAGTTGTTATGACCAAGTTGCATGCTGGTGGAAAATTTGGCGGCGGCTCATATGCTGCCTCCGGAGGATTGCACGGTGTTGGTGCATCTGTAGTTAATGCGCTTGCTTCAAGGCTAGATGTAGAAGTTGATCGTAATGGAAAAATTTATTGGATGTCATTTCAACGCGGCAATGCGGGAATTTTTGAGGGCGACGACCCAAAGGCTTTGTTCACTGAATCTTCAGGGCTTAGAGTTATTGGAAAAGTTAGTACAAAGGTAACTGGCACACGAATCAAGTGGTGGGCAGATCGTCAGATATTTCTGAAAGAGGCCGAACTTGCAATTGAAGATATTCACGCTCGCGCCCGTCAAACTTCTTATTTAGTGCCTGGGCTAACGCTCACCGTAAACGATAATCGGAGCAAGACAAAGAGTTCAGAGAAATTCTTTCACAAAGGCGGCATCTCCGAGTTCTGTTCTTTCTTGCGCCCCGATGATCCAATTGGTGAGGTAATTAGACTTTCAGGCTCAGGTGAATATACCGAAACGGTTCCGGTGCTTGACGAAAAAGGTCACATGATGCCAACAGAGGTTAGCCGTGAGATGGACGTTGATATCGCGCTGCAATGGGGCAATGGCTATGAGAACACCATGTCGAGCTTTGTAAATATTATTGCTACACCTAAGGGCGGGGCACATGTTCAAGGCTTTGAGCGCGCTATCACCAAAGCATTTAATGACGCACTTCGTGCAACTAAGACGCTTAAGAACAACGAGGCTGATGTAATTAAGGATGATGTCCTTGAAGGTTTAACATCGGTTGTAACGGTTCGAATGTCAGAGCCACAATTTGAAGGTCAGACTAAAGAGGTACTCGGAACTACAGCTGCGACCAAGATTGTGGCTACTGTGGTTGCCGAGGAGATGAAGAAATTCTTTGCAACAACTAAGCGAATTGATAAAGCCACTGGAAAGGTGGCTCTAGAGAAAGTCGCTAGTGCATCTAGAACACGTATCTCGGCTCGAGCCCATAAAGATATCCAGCGCCGCAAAAATGCCCTTGAAAGTTCATCGCTTCCAACAAAACTTTCAGATTGCAGATCCGATGACACTGATCGCACCGAGCTCTATATCGTTGAGGGCGACTCAGCTCTGGGCACTGCGAAGGCAGCGCGTAACTCAGAATTCCAAGCAATCTTGCCAATTCGTGGAAAGATTCTAAATGTTCAGAAAGCTTCGCTATCGCAGATGCTTGAGAACAATGAGTGCGCGTCAATAATTCAAGTCATCGGCGCCGGCTCTGGTCGTTCATTTACCTTAGAAGATGCCCGGTACGGTCGAATTATTCTGATGTCTGATGCTGATGTAGATGGTGCACATATCCGCTGCCTACTTCTAACTCTGCTCTCACGTTATATGCGTCCATTAATAGAGGATGGACGCGTATTTGCTGCGATGCCTCCTCTGCATCGAATCGAAGTTGTTGGCGGCAAGCGTGGGGAAGTTCATTACACGTATTCCGATGATGAGAGGAAGAAGCTGAATGCAGATTTAACGAAAGCCGGAAAACGTTGGAAGGAACCAATTCAACGTTACAAAGGTCTGGGCGAGATGGATGCCGATCAGCTTCGCGAAACCACAATGGATCCCGCACATCGCACCCTGCGTCGCATCACAATGAATGATGCAACGGCAGCAGAGGCCATGTTCGAGCTCTTAATGGGCAACGAGGTTGCACCTCGCAAAGAATTTATCTCCACCGCTGACATTGCCAGAGATCGAATCGACGCTTAAAGAGTTCGGCCGCGCTCTAACTGTTCTGGCCAAGGAATGTTTATACCCAGTTTTTCTGCTGCAAAGAGTGGCCACCTTGGATTTCTAAGCATCGCTCGCGCAAGAAATACTGCATCAACTTCACCAGATTCGATTAGATGTTGAGCCTGATCTGGTTCCGTTATTAAGCCAACTCCGGTCGTTGGGATTCCAACTTCACTGCGAATTGCGGTTGCAAATGGAACTTGAAAGCCAGGTGCTGGCTTAATTGGGGCGCCATGAATATTTCCGCCAGTTGAAACATCAATAAGATCCACGCCCAATTCCTTTAGCTTCGAGGCTAGCTCGACAGAATCAATTAAATTCCAACCATGCTCAACCCAGTCAGATGCCGAGATCCTCACAAATAATGGAACTTTATCCGAAATTGCTATGCGAACTGCCTCGACAGTTTCAAGTAAGAACTTTGTGCGGCCTGCAAAATCTCCACCATATTCATCGCTCCGCTTATTGGAGACAGGTGAGTAGAACTGGTGGAATAAATATCCGTGGGCAGCGTGAATTTCGATTACATCAAAACCAACGGATATTGCACGCTTTGAAGCTTCAACAAATTCGGCTACCAACACTTTTATTTCAGGAACTGTAATCTCTCGAGGTACGGCATAGCCGTGATAAGCAATCGCTGATGCTGAGACACACTGCCAGCCGCCCTCTTCAGGTGAAGCCATTAGATGATCATCGTTAGGTAACATCGTTGAACCTTTCCGGCCGGCATGGGCTAGTTGGATTCCAATCTTTACATTCTGCGAGTGGGCGAAATCAATCATTGGTTTAAATGCTTGGGCATGTGAATCATCTTGAATAGATGGACAGCCAATTGAAATTCGACCTTCTGGTACTACTCCAGTTGCCTCAACCATTAGCAAACCTGGTCGGCCACTTGCAAGAGAACCAAGATGGATTCGGTGCCATTCACCCACGAGGCCATCTTTGGCCGAATATTGGCACATCGGGGATACCCATGCTCGATTTTCGAATTTAACTGAGCGCAGAGTTAGTGGATCGAATAAATTAGACACACCAAAATCTTAGTGCAACCTATTGGATAACACTCATTTAACTTCAGCCAATCGAGCTTTAACAAGTGACAGGATTAACTTGGAATCAACTTTCCAGTCATTTGGAATTCCGATAGTTTTCTTGAGCACAACTAAATCACTCATCCTAGGCGCGAAATCAGCAATTACATTTGCGCTCCACGGCGATATCAAAATTCGCTTACTTGAAGCCGAAGCCCCAAATACATATTGACCGTTAATGCGCAGCATTGGTTGATTCCAAGCAATTACAAGTTCAGCCTGTGGGTATTTATTGATAATCACTTTGAAAATTGCACGTATGGTTCTTGCTTGTTCTGAAGTGACTGACTTGTTAAAGGCCGTTTGAGTTTCAAAACGCTTTGCCGATTTCGAGCCACGGGAATGCATAACGAGAGCGTTGGCATGGGCTTGTGAAAAGCCAAAGTTCTCTCGGAGGTGGGCAATTTGTTCTGCATACTTAGCATCAGAGAGCTTTGCCATTACCTTAAACCAGTAGGCCATTTTTTCGCCGTAGCGTCTTTCGATTGCGGGGAAGTGGGCTTCCCTACTTGCATCTTTATATGCCACGGAGCAACATTACCGAATTTTCAGAATCAACTTGCCGGTAGATGTGCGGTTCTCCAAATTTAAGTGCGCATCAGATGCCTGGCTTAGGGCGTAACTCGCAACAATTGCAATTTTTAAGTCATTACGCAGAAAGGCAGCGAAGACGTCATTGGCGCGCCAGAGTAATTCTTCTCTGGTGGCAACAAAATCAGCGAGGGTTGGCCTGGTTAAAAAAATCGAACCAGTAGAAATTTTCATTATCTCGATGGGTTCGACTTGGCCACTTGCAGCGCCAAAAATAGCAAATGTTCCTCTGCGGCCAAGAGCCTGCAACCCTTGTTCAAAGGTGCTCTGTCCTACACCATCGTAGATAACGTTCACACCCTTGCCATCAGTAAATTCCTTCACGCGAATTGCAAAATCTTCGTAGCCAATTGCTAAGTCTGCTCCTGCAGATCTTGCTAAGTCTTGCTTCGCCGCAGTAGATGCAGTGGCAATTACTCGGCCGCCAAGTGACTTTATATATTGTGTTAACAATAATCCAACACCGCCAGCACCTGAATGAACAAGGGCTGTATCACCTGGGTTAATTCTGTATGAATCTCTGGTCAAATAATGCGCAGTCATTCCTTGAAGCAGGAGCGCAATAGCATCTTCATCGGCAATATCTTCTGGAATCGGAATCAAACTGGCCGCTGGAATCGCAGCAAATTCCGCGTATCCGCCACTTGCCATAACCCAACCAACTCGCATTCCAATCTGTAAATCTTCTGCTGCATCTGCTCCAAGTTCAGAAATTGTGCCTATACCTTCAACACCTGGAGTAAATGGGAGGCTCTGCGGATATCTGCCAAGGCGATGGTAGATATCAATGAAATTAACGCCTGCTATAGAAACTTTAATCAGCGCTTGAGTTGCCGTAATAGTGGGAGGATCAATTTCGGATAAGCGCAGAACCTCAGGACCACCGACTTCTGAGATCTGAATTGCTTTCATATAGTCCTAGGCAATACGTGTACGGCGCGGTGTTGCAAAGTTCTTGGATACCTCATCTAGTTCGAGTGAGACCTGAGCTTTTATTGCCTCTTCTGAGGCAAGTAGCGTCTTTAGCTTTGTCACAATCGCCTTAAGATCTTTCTGCTCAGTTTCAAGCTCTAGCTTGCTTAACTTAGTTAGGCGACGAAGTGGCATATCAAGGATGTAGGTAGCCTGCTCATCAGAGAGCTTGTAGGCCTTTATTAAAGCCGCCTTAGCTTCAGGTGCATCTTGGGCAGCTCGGATCAACTTAATTACCTTGTCGATATCGATAATCGCCTTTAATAATCCATCAACCAAATTCAAGCGGTTCTCGGCCTTGGCCTTACGAAATTCAGATCGGCGACGAATAACTTCTATTCGGTGATCTATGAAGACCTGGAGTAACTCTTTTAACCCTAAGGTAAGTGGCTTTCCACCGACGAGAGCAACGGCGTTGACGGAGAATTGATCTTCCATCGGGGTTAATCTAAAGAGGTTTGCAAGGACTTCCTCTGGCTCATAACCATTCTTAATTTCTACTACAACCTTGGTCCCTTGCTGACCATCGGATAGGTCAACGATGTCAGAGATACCCTGGATCTTCTTTGCCTTAACTAAATCTGCAATCTTCTCAACAATCTTCTCTGGTCCGATGTTGTAGGGGAGTTCGGTTATGACTAGCCCCTGTTTTCTGGCAGTGACTTTCTCAATAGCAACTGTTGCCCGAACCTTGAATGCGCCGCGACCACCCTCGTAGGCATCAACGATGCCCTCTTTGCCAACTATTTCGCCTCCAGTTGGGAAATCAGGAGCCGGCACAAATTTCATTAGCGCTTTAAGGGTAGCTTTGGGATTTTTAATTAAATGTTTTGTAGCTGCAATTACCTCACCTAGATTGTGAGGCGCCATATTTGTCGCCATTCCTACAGCGATACCAGTGGCTCCATTTACGAGAAGGTTTGGAAATGCCGCTGGCAGCACCTGTGGTTCTTGAATTTGGCCATCGTAGTTTGAACCAAAATCAACAGTATCTTCATCGGATTCATCAACCATTGCCATTGCAGCTGCGGCGAGACGAGATTCGGTATAACGCATTGCAGCTGGACCGGCATCTAGTGAACCAAAATTTCCGTGGCCATCAATTAGCGGAAGGCGCATTGAGAAGCTCTGAGCCATTCGAACCATTGCATCATAAATTGCGCTATCACCATGTGGATGCAACTTACCCATTACTTCACCAACAGCTCGCGCACACTTTACGTGGCCCTTATCTGGACGAAGTCCCATCTCAGACATCTGATGAAGGATGCGACGTTGAACTGGTTTTAAGCCATCGCGGGCATCAGGAAGTGCACGGGAATAAATAACGGAGTATGCATACTCGAGAAATGATTCCGACATCTCAGTTGAGACATCAATATCAATTATTCGACCTGGGTTCTCACCTGGTTTCGGGAGAACGGCTTTTGGAGTTTTTGCCATGATGCGTATCTTGCCAATGATTTACGGAATTAGTCGGTAGCGACTCGGGTTAAAGAAAGGGCCGGGCTCCAACTAATGCGACACATTTGCCTGCAAGGTCAGCTCCAGATTCTAAAGCGCCAATTAGCGGCCCGTTATTAGCCCAAATCGAAATAAAACCAGCAGCAAAGGCATCGCCAGCACCAGTTGTGTTTAATACCGTTGTCTTCCTCGCCTCAACTTGAATTAATTGGCCACCTCGACTTTGTCCGAGCGCACCATTAGATCCCCGCTTTATTACAACAGTATTTACTCTACTAAGTAATTGCGAAGCTGCATCTATCGGATTTTCTTTACCAGTCAAGAAGTGCGCCTCTTCTTCATTCAAAATAATTGTGTCAATAAATTCAAGCCATTCATTAGCTGGGCTAACCCCAACATCCATTAGTACGCCAACTGTTGCGGGATCGAGAATAATGGGAAGACCAGCGCTCTTTACCGCTTGAATAATTTGCATTACGCCATCGTGAGAACTGGGATTAATCAATGAATATGCAGAGAGATATACCGCAGTAAATTGCGATAGATCAGGTAAGTCAGAGAGTCCGAGGCCGGCATTTGCTCCAGAATCTGGAAACATTGTTCGCTCGCCTTCGCTGCCAACAATTACGACTACTACGCCGGTGTTCATATTATTGATCACTTTCGAAGAGTGCTCCACGCCGTAGGCATCCAACTCAGAAATTAGAGTCTGCCCAGCAGCGTCATCACCGATTCTCGTCACTAAGTAAGAAGGTGTTTTATTGTAAGCAAGCCAGGAGGCAACATTCGCGGCAGCACCGCCGCCTTGGGTAGAAATCCTCGCCCTAGTCTCTAAACCCTCAACGATTGGGCGATTAAGTAGGACGATTACATCCAACATAATGTCACCGATGCAGAGAATTTTCTTAGCTGACATTGTTACCTAGAGGGCGCAGGCAATCTCTGCGGCTAGCTTCGAATTAGCCCTGATTATTTCGATATTTACTCGCAGAGACTCACCTTTACTGGTTGTATGGAAATGCTCAAGTAGAAATGGAGTTACCTCTTTACCAGTCACATGCCCAGAGGTTGCGAGGGTTAAACCACTCTCCAAAATTTCATTATGTAATTTTAAATCCATCTGATTCGTAACTGGATTGGCGACAATAATCGCCGTGGAATCTGTAGCTAAGTTCTGGCGGAGCCCCCAAATTCTTGCAATTTCGCCAACGCTCTCGACTCGGTGCTCGATTGTGAATCCAGAATCGGTGAGATAGAAACCAGGAAAGTTATTAGTTTTGAAGCCGAGAACTGGAATTGCAAGGGTCTCCAACCGTTCAAGGGTTCCTGCAACATCTAAAATTGACTTAACTCCCGCACACACAATAATAATTTTGGTATTTGCCAATTCAGTTAAGTCAGCAGACTCATCATAAAGATTGCCACGATGCACACCGCCAAGACCACCAGTTGCAAAAACATCAATATCTGCAAGATGTGCAATATGAGATGTGGCAGCAACTGTTGTGGCTGCGCTTCTACCCGCTGCGCAAATTATTGCAAGATCTCTAGTTGAAGCTTTCACAATATTCTCATCATTTGCAATGCGAATGAGTTGATCTGCTTCCAGGCCAACGAAGATTTCACCATCAATGATCGCAATTGTTGCTGGCGTTGCCCCCTGGCTTCGAACAATCTCCTCAACTTCTCTGGCAACCTCAAGGTTTGTCGGACGGGGTAGACCATGCGAAATAATTGTGGATTCGAGAGCAACAATTGGCCGGCCCTGACTCTTGGCGGCGGAAACTTCCTTCGAATATTTAATCACCAGGGCAGATTACAGCAGGCAATTGGGCAGGTGTTAAACAGGGGTATTCAAGTTAGGGCAAGATAGCGCCATGAATCCACGGAATTTGGCAGCGCTATCAAATTCCATTTTCGCTTCCCTTCAAGTTGCGGGCACATCAAATGAACTTGGTTTTGCTGAAAATCCTGGCGCCCGTGAATGCTTATTGCTTATTGATGGAATGGGTAGCGAGCTCATAAAACAGTATGGCGCACAATTTCCAATCTTCAATGAACTTAAATCGCTTCCTAATTTGGGCTCACACTTCCCATCAACTACTGCAACAAATCTCTCATCACTTGGAACTGGAGCTCCTCCTGGAGTCCACGGAATGCTCGGTTACACAGTTCGAGTTCCAAGAAGTGGTGAACCAGGGCGCCTGCTCAACTCCCTTAAATGGGATGAGCGCGTGGATCCAGTAATTTGGCAGAAAGTCCCAACGCTCTTCGAACGCGCAACAGCTCAAGGAATTGTAGTTTCACATATTGCAGCGAAACGATATGAAGGCTCTGGTTTCACCCAAGCAGCGCTGCGTGGGGCAAAGTATCTTGGCGCTAATCAGATTGCTGAAATTATTGAGAATACTGTTGCAGCAATGCAGCCCGCGCCAGCGTTCTCCTACGTATATATCAATCATTTGGATGCCGCAGGCCATGACGATGGAGTCGGCTCTGAGAAATGGCTGCTTGCCCTATCTATAGTTGCAGAATTAATAACAGGACTTCGAGATCGCCTACCTAAGGGGACAAGACTCTGGGTGACCGCCGACCACGGAATGATAAATGTGGGCGAGAAAATAATTCTGGGTCAAGACAATGAACTAATGCAGAGCGTCACTCTGGTTGGTGGTGAACCTAGGGCGCGACACATCTATGTAAAAAATGGCGCGATTGGTGAGACAGTTTCAATTTGGCGTGAGTTCTTAGGTTCAAAGGCTGAAGTTCTAAGTCGCGATGAGGCAATATCGGCAAATCTATTTGGCCGAGTTACATCAATAGATAGCAGCGAGCGGATGGGAGATCTAATCGCGATTGCGAAGGGGGAGGCAATCCTGATCGATCCTTCTCGCATAAAAGAAGAGAGCAAGATGGTTGGCCATCACGGCGGGTTGGAAGCGGCAGAAGTAGATATTCCGCTCTTCTCGCACCAGAATTAATTTTGCGAATTATTCGTCTTCAGGTTTTGAGCCACCGAACATAATGTCATCCCAAGATGGCAATTTTGGCCTGGTCACAATTCCATCTTTAGCCGGGTCTGATTCATCAACGATGTCAATATCTAATTCTTCTGCAAAGTACTCTTCATCTTCTCCAATTTCATTCTCAATTTGAGTTGTTATTTCGGTAACAGTTACCTCTTGGCGAACTGCAACTAATCTAGGGGCAAGAGATGGCGGGGTAGTAGGAGCAAATGGAGTTTGTTGATTTGAATTTACAAAGCCATGAGTCTGCGTCTTGGGGCGCGATTCTTTTGCTTCCCCAGCAATCCATCTTGCAGAATCATCTAGAGCGGTAAGGATTCGATTTCCTAATTCAAAGTTCCAATTTGCCTGCGCCGTACCATCGATATTTGGGTAATGGAGAACAATTTTCCAGGTGCCATCAACATTTCGATGGCTATTCCATTCGACAAGTTCCATATCCACGCCGTGGTTTGAGAGCTGAATAAACGCGGCATCTTCAAGAATTGGCGAATTTGCTTCGCGACTGAGATTAGATTTAAGTGCGTTCTCAATTACATATGCGCGTTCTTGCAGAATTGGTCCGGCGAATTTCTCAATTTTCTCTATCTGCCAATCAGTAGTTCTAGATATTGAACCCATACTCTCGCCAGCGCGGAGCCTGGCCTGAATCTCTTTAACGCTAAAAGTCGGGCGCTCGTCTATGGGCAGAACCGAGACCAACCTTGGCGCCGTAATCGCTGACTTTAAATCTTCAGTAATTGGAAGTGTAAATTTTTCACCTTGAGCGTCTACCAGCTCTATTGAGGGAGTACTTGACGACCGGCCAACTAATTTAAGCTCGGCTGGGTTTCGAGATATTTCATCGCTCACGGGTGTAACTCTGCCACAGGGGGTGGGAAAATGTGGGTAGCAACGAGTGGTTAAATTCTCTAATGAAGAGTGAAATTAAAGCCGAACTTCTAGATCTGGCCACTGATATTGCCAAAGCAGCAGGAGATCTGCTTATGGCTCGGCCTGATGTCTTTGATTTAGAGATGAAGTCCTCAGCAATCGATTTTGCCACTCAGATGGATTTAGCCAGTGAGAAATTGATTGTTGCTAAAATCTTAGAAGCCCGACCAGATGATGGAATTATTGGCGAAGAGGGATCTGCGATACCTTCGAAATCGGGAGTTACCTGGGTAATTGATCCACTGGACGGAACTGTTAATTATTTTTATGGGATAGCAGGATGGAATGTGAGTATCGCCGCAAAAGATGGTGATGGCGTTCAAGTCGGAGTTGTTTATGCCCCATCTATAAACTCACTTTGGGCTGCAACAAAAGATGGTGGTGCTAGTTGTAATGGAAAGAAGATTAGTTGCAACAATCCGGTCGAATTTAATCGCGCACTAATCGGAACTGGATTCTCTTATGATTTGAAAGATCGCGCCGATCAAGCCCGGATTGCATCCAAACTACTTCTTGAAATTCGTGACCTTCGCCGGATTGGTGCTGGCGCCGCGGATCTCTGTCTAGTTGCAACGGGAAGACTCGATGCCTTCTATGAGCTCGGATTAAATGAATGGGATTTAGCGGCAGGTGGGTTAATCGCAACAGAAGCTGGCGCACTTGTTACCGGGCGAAATGGCCAACCAGCTGGAAAAGAGATGGTGATTGCAGCAGGCCCACATCTCCACGCGAGGCTGGTCTCCGAGATCGGATAGCTCGGTTCTATCGGTCCTATCTACTCTATCCATAGAGAGCGAATTGGTCGGAATGGGGTGGCTGTGGCAAGATACGGGCTCTGCCAAGCCTTTGGGAAGATATACAAGGCTTAGCCCAAGATCAAGCAAGCTCAGGTTTCACTAAAGAAAAGGAAATGCCATGAACGTGTTAGATGCGGTTGATGCCGCCTCACTTCGCTCCGATGTTCCAACCTTCCGTTCCGGAGACGAAATCAAGATCCACGTTCGAGTTATCGAAGGTAGCAAGAGCCGTATCCAGGTTTTCCAAGGTCTAGTAATTCGTCGCCAGGGATCTGGCGTTCGCGAAACTTTCACAATCCGCAAGCTCTCTTACGGTGTCGGAGTAGAACGTACCTTCCCAGTTCACACGCCAGTTATCGAAAAATACGAGATGGTTCGTCGCGGAGATGTGCGTCGCGCAAAGCTTTACTACCTACGCGATCTTCGCGGTAAGGCAGCAAAAATTAAAGAGCGTCGTGGAGTTGGCGGCGAATTTATTGTTGAAGAGGTTATTGCAGCGCCAGTGGTTGCAGCTGCCGCAGTCGTTGCAGCGCCAGTCGTTGCAGAAGTTATTGATGAAGTAGTTATCGACGAAGTAGTTGAAACGGTTGCAGAGCAAGCGCCAGTTGAGACTGTTGAAGTTGTTGAGAGCGCTGAAACAGTTGAATCGGCTGCGCAAACAACTCCAGAAGCGTAATTAAAATCTAAGTGCGTTTAATTTAAATGCGTGCTCCAAAGAAGGGTTCGCTGTTACGCGAACTACCAATCATCATCGTTTCGGCTTTGATTGTCTCAGTGATTCTAAAGACCTTCTTTCTCCACTTTTTCTTCATTCCATCAGGATCGATGGAGAACACGCTGCAAGTTGGCGACCGCATTGCAGTAAATAAACTTGCAAGTTTTTTCAGCGAAATCAAGCGCGGGGAGGTAGTTGTATTTCGCGATCCTGCTGATTGGCTCGGAGCTCCAAGCGTTAACACCGATCCCAAAGCAATTCAAATAATAAAGAGCGGATTAGAAGCTGTTGGCGTACTTCCAGATCCAGCAAAACAGTATCTAATCAAGCGGACCATTGGCGTAGCGGGCGACAGCATTAAATGTTGTGATAGCAAAGGTTACCTAGTAGTCAATGGAGTCTCAGTTAAAGAGCCGTATATCTTTCCAGGAGATAAACCAAGTAGCGCAGAGTTTGATGTGGATATTCCAGATGGTTTTATCTGGGTTATGGGTGATCATCGAGGCGCAAGTGCTGACTCTAGATTTCATACCGATGATATTCACCAAGGAATGGTTCCGCTTTCATCTGTAGTTGGTAGAGCAACCTTCGTTGTGTGGCCATTTAACCACCTTAAATTCTTAAGTGTCGGTGGCGATTTATCAGAGGTAGCAGTTACTAAAAGTAAGTAGTTAGAAGACTTTGAAGCAGATCGAAACCACCCTAGTTGCAGCAGGTATAAGGCAGATTGCCGGCGTTGATGAAGCAGGACGAGGTCCTTGTGCCGGGCCACTTGTAATCGCCGCTGTTATTCTGAGAGATCCATTTTCGCCAAAACTAACCAGAGTTGCAGATTCCAAATCTCTATCTGAAAAGGTACGAGAAGAGCTTTTCGATGTAATAGTTGAAGAGGCCTTAAGTTATTCAATAGTTGAAATCTCAGTTACAGAAATTGATGAATTTGGCCTCCACAAATCTAATTTAGAGGGCATGAGACGGGCAATCCATTCACTCGAAATTAAACCTGAATATGTTCTAACCGATGGATATGCAATCGAAGGACTGGCGATTCCAAATCTTGCAGTCTGGAAGGGCGATCAAGTTGCAGTTTCTATAAGCGCAGCATCAATATTGGCAAAGGTTTATCGCGATCGCGAACTTATAAGGCTAGATAAGCTCTATCCGGGATATGGCCTGGCAAAACATAAGGGATATATAACAGCTGGGCATTCCCAAGCTTTAGCCAAACTTGGTGTCAGCGAGATTCATCGCAAATCTTTCGCGAATATCAGAGCCATAATTAACAAGTAGGCCAGCCCCACAGCAGTAGTAAAGCGCCGCTCAAGATATTTAGAATTAATCTAACCTCTCCCAACTATGGGGACAAAACAATTGATAGGAGCACTTGGTGAGGATTTTGTAGCCAAGTATCTCTTAAATCGAAATTATGAGATTCTAGATAGAAACTGGCGCATCAAAGAGGGGGAAATTGATTTAGTAGCAATAACCGAATTTGGAGTTGTAGTTTTTGTTGAGGTGAAAACTCGAACAAGTGTCGCCTTTGGCCACCCGCTTGAAGCAATAACAAAGGAGAAAGCCTATCGATTGCAGAGACTTGCGCTTGCTTGGCTGACAATCAACCATAAATGGGGCTTTGAATACCGAATTGATGCCGCAGCAGTTTTAATTTCAAAGGGCGAGAAGATCGAGATTGATTATCGAATTGCAGTTCTCTGATGGCGTTGGCCGTAACTTCGAGCATCTCACTTAGCGGATTAATTGGAAATCTAATTGAGGTAGAGGTAGATATCTCCGATGGGCTACCAAGTTACATTCTTCTCGGTCTACCAGATGCAGCGCTCAGTGAATCTAGAGATCGAGTTCGGGCGGCGCTAGTAAATAGTGGAGAGTCGTGGCCAAATAAGAAAGTCACAGTCTCACTCTCGCCAGCTTGGCTACCAAAGAGTGGATCGGCTTTTGACCTTCCAATTGCGATAACAATTCTTATGGCACAAGGTCGAATCCCAAAAGATGAACCAGAAAGTGCAATCTATTTAGGTGAGCTTTCACTAGATGGCCAGGTACGAGAGGTACGCGGAGTCCTACCTGCTGTGTTGTCGGCAAAGAAGAGCGGTTTTAAGAGAGCGTTAGTTCCACTTAAAAATTATGCCGAAGCGAGATGTATATCTGGAATCGAAGTTGTACCTGTCACTTCGCTAAATGAGGCAATCGCTTACCTGCGAGGCGAGCTAACTCCAATATTTCCAGATACAAGCAGCGTTGCACAGAACGATTACTTCCTAGATTTGTGCGATGTTGCAGGCCAGGTGGGTGCCAGAAAAGCACTTGAGATCGCCGCCATCGGTCTGCATCACCTGCTTTTTATTGGACCGCCTGGTACCGGAAAGACCATGTTGGCAGAGCGAATTCCATCTATCCTTCCACCGCTAACTGAGGATTCAATTCTTGAAGTAACTGCGATTCATTCGATCGCCGGAACACTTTTGGATCGAGATTTACTTTCAAAATTGCCGCCATTTGTTGCGCCACATCACACAACTACTGCGCCAGCAATGATTGGTGGTGGCACACATGCAATTCGCCCAGGGGCTACATCTCTGGCGCACCAAGGAGTTCTATTTATTGATGAAGCCCCGGAATGTGCAAGAGGAGTACTCGATTCACTGCGACAGCCACTTGAATCTGGCAACGTAACTATCTCTAGAGCAATTGGTTCAATAACTTACCCAGCAAGGTTTATGTTGGTCTTAGCTGCAAACCCTTGCCCTTGTGGTCGATTTAGTGGCAGAGGACGAAGCTGCACTTGTACCCAGATTGCTATTAGACGCTATCGGCAACGGCTTTCAGGGCCACTACTAGACCGCATCGACCTTCGAGTCTTTGTTGATTCACCAAGCCGAATTGAATTAGCAAGTGAGGAGCTGGGAGAATCTAGTGCGACTGTTCGTGAGCGAGTAATCCAAGCTCGAAAAACGGCTGACGAAAGATTCCAAGATTGCACTTGGAAGTTAAATTCTCAGATACCACCGAGCCAACTTCGAAAGCGATTTAGAGCAGAGCGATCGGCAATGAGCTTCTTACATAGCGAATTAGATAATGAACGGCTAAGTGCTAGAGGATTTCACAAAGTTCTCCGTATCTCTTGGAGTATTGCAGATTCAAATGGGCATGTAATTCCTAGTCGAAGCGATGTTGAAATGGCCTTTGCGCTACGTGAAGGCATGGAGCTGCTTGTGTGAAGGAGAACATTGATATGAAAGAGCGACTTGCCAGAGCCCAATTATTTGCGGCGATTGAAGGTGGCTCTCCTTATTGGAGTGCGCAAATCATTGAGTTTGGGGCCCTTGAAGTTCGAGATCGATTGGTTAATGGCGGATATAGCGAGACAAAGAGTTCTGCTAAAAATATCGCCTCCCGAATATCAAGCATTTCAGGTGATCAAATCCTTGAAGAGATCGAAGTGGCTGGTGCTTTCTTCTTATCTCCCAGTGATCTCGATTGGCCAACCTCTCTTACAGATTTAGCAGCGCCTCCGATTGCCCTGCTAATAAAGGGGGAGCGCGAAAGATTGTCTAGCCTGATTAATTCAATTTCAATTGTGGGGACCAGAAATCCAACTCAGTATGGAGTTCGAGTAGCAGGAGATTTTGGCGCCGGAGCGGCCGATTACGAATGGGCTGTAGTCAGTGGGGGCGCTGTTGGGATTGATGCAGCCGCACATCGAGGTTCACTTATAGGTGAAGGTGTAACTGCCGCAATTCTTGGCGGTGGATTTAATAAGAGCTACCCGGGTTCACATGAGAAATTATTTTCACAAATTTGCGAAGAAGGTCTGCTTATCTCAGAGGTAATGCCTGATGTGCCTGCGATTCCACATAGATTCTTAACTAGAAATCGATTGATTGCAGCGCTCTCCAAGGCGACGATTGTGGTTGAAGCAGCATTTCGAAGTGGCTCACTCAGGACTGCTCGCGATGCTGCTGAGATTTTCCGCCCAGTAATGGCAGTGCCAGGTCCGATTAATTCGCCAACAAGTGAAGGATGCCACCGCTTAATAGTTGAACGCGTTGGGGAATTGGTCACATCAATCTCTGAAGTCATAGAGTTGGTGAAGCCAATCGACATTAAGTGAGAGAATTGATTTATGAGTGTTGAACATAAGGCCGGCTTTGTCGCAATCATTGGGCGCCCTAACGTTGGTAAGTCCACTCTCGTAAATGCCCTAGTTGGACGCAAAATTGTAATTACCTCTAAGCATCCAAATACAACCAGAAATCCAATTCGAGGAATAATCTCAAAGCCTGATTTTCAAATGATAGTTGTAGATACCCCCGGAATTCATAAACCAAAGACCCTCTTAGGTTCTAGGTTAAATGCAATGGTTAATGAGAGCCTACAATCCGTAGATGCAGTTTTGATCTGTCTGCCAGCCGACGAAGAGATTGGCTTCGGAGATGAATTTATTGCCAAGCAAGTTATTAACCAGCGGAGAATATTAATCGCTATAACTAAAATTGATAGCGTTAAGCAAGAAGCGTTACTTGCAAAGCTAATCGAAGTCGGAGAGTTTGCTAAAAATATTGGGTTAAGCGTTGCTGAAATAGTTCCAATATCGGCAAAGAATGAGGATCAGACCGATTTACTTCTAGAGCTTCTAGCGGCCAAGCTTCCGATTTCGCCTTCACTCTATCCAGAGGACATCACAACTGATCAAGCAAGTGAGATGACGATAACTGAGCTCATCCGAGAAGCAGCAATTGAGAATCTGTATGAAGAGGTTCCACACTCAATAGTGGTAACAATTGATGAGATGTCAAAGCGTGAAGGTAAAGAGTTTTATGATATCCATGCAACTCTCCATGTTGAGAGGGATAGCCAGAAATCAATTGTGATCGGCCCGCAAGGCTCTCGCCTAAAGGACATCGGTATTCGGGCGAGAGCAACTGTCGAAAACTTCCTAGATGCAAAGATATATTTAGGGTTACACGTAAAGGTCAGTAAAGAGTGGCAGCGAGATGCGAAGGCTCTAACTAAACTCGGATTTATTGAACAGAAATAACGGCATTTCGCCCAGCAAAATACGACCCAATAAGCACAAGTGGTAGACCAAGCGCGATACCAAGGGTAAAAGGTTCATTTAAAACTATTACGCCAAGGACTACGGCAAATGCGGTGTTCAAGTAGGTAACTAACGAGCCACGAGCTGCCCCGATTACGGAAATAAGTTGGAAGAATAAAATAAATGCAAGTGCCGTAGGAAAGAGCCCCAAGGCGAGAATTGTTGTTAATACTTTTGCGCTTGGCATTTGGTCTGGAAGATTTATCGCAACTAGCGGGAGATATACGATTGAAGTAAAAGCCATAGCTATTGCATTAATTGAGATTGGATCGATTTCAGGAATTTTGGTGGTAACCATAGTTACCGCCCAGGCATAGCCAATTGAAGCGACTAAAATCATCAAAATTGCAACAATTGATTGTCGCCCAGAGAAGCTCTCAATTCCGACTACAAGAATTATTCCAATGAAGCCAATCAAAATTCCAAGTAGACGTTTGTGATGCCAGACAGTTTTATCACCATGTAGTGATGCGATTATTGTTGCCCAGATTGGTACCGTTGCAACAAGCAGTCCAGCAAGTCCAGAACTCATCTTCACTTCTGCGGCTGTTATCAAGAACCACGGAATTACCATCTCGCCAACCGCATAAGGTATTACATAGCGCCAAGCTTTAAGGGCTGGTCTCAATGAACCTCGACGCATCGCGATTGGAATTAAAATAAGTGATCCGATGGCGACGCGTGAAAACACAATTACAGGAGGGGAGAGCTCTTCGACGGCCACCTTAATAAGCAGGTATGGAATACCCCAGATGAAGCCAACGAAGAGAAAGAGAAGCCAGTTACGCCGGGACATTAGCTCAGTTTCTACTAAGTAGGGTTTAAATCAAAATTTTGAATTTAACGCTGGAGTAGAGCATTTATCTCGTCTACAACAAATTGTTGAAGAACTTGAGCTTCTGGTGTGATTGCCGCCAAAGTAAAATAGCCATGAATAACACCGTCATACTCTCGGTATACGGTTGCAACCCCAGACTTTCGCAGTAGCTCTGCATAGTTATAGCCGTCATCTAATAGGGGATCTAATTCAGCTGTTGTGATAATCGCAGGTGCCAAACCTCTAAAATCTTTTGCTGCCGCCGGAACAGCATATGGATTTTTAGCATCAGCTTTCCTTGAGAGGTACTGCTTCCAGAACCATTCCATGCTCTGAGTACTTAACCCATATCCGACTGCATTGTTGTAGGCAGAGTCATATTTCATTTCATTGTCATTGCAGGGGTAGATCAATAGTTGAAAGGCAAGGTTGAAATCACCCTGATCTCGCGCCTTGATTGCAACTGCTGCAGCAAGATTGCCACCGGCGCTATCACCGCCAACTCCAATCTGACTCTCATTGATTCCAAGTTGCGCAGAGTTTTCATACACCCAATTTAAGGTGGCATAACAGTCGTCAAATGGAACCGGAAAGGGCTGTTCTGGTGCCTTTTGATAGTTAACTGCAATAACTACAAACTTCCCCTTGTTGGCAAGAGAGCGCAGAGCTTGCTCATAACTATCTAGATTGTTTAGAACCCAACCACCTCCATGAAAAAATACGAGTGCTGGCAGTACGCTCCCTTTAACTGGGCGATATATCCGAATCGGTAGATCACTCGTAGGTCCTGGTATAAATCTATGCTTAACTTCGAAAATATTTTCTGGTTCTCCTGATTGGAGAGCTCGATTCTCTAAATTCTTTCGAAGCTCTGAAATCGGTGCCTGCCAAACTTCAGGGAGCGAGCTATTACTACGCGCTGTTAAATAATCAACAAGTTCATGCTTTATAGCCATTGTTACCAACCCTCAGTCTGATCACGTAGCTTGCGATACTTGGCTAAAACTTCAGGAGTAGGACGCTCTTTTATACTTGTAACTTCGCCTAGGTTCCATTTTGGCGGACGCTCGGTTCCAAGAAGTGCCCAAGCAGCAAGCTTTGCCGCGCCAATAGCTACATATTCACCAGGTGGCGGAATTAATACCTCACGGCCAAAGAGGGCTGATGCAATCTTTCCGACTGCAGGATTTTTTGCTGCTCCTCCAACTAAGAGAATTCGCTTTACTTCAACTCCTAATTTCTCAAGTGAGGCAACGGCATCTGCCATACCACAGAGCATTCCCTCAATCATTGCTCGAGCTAAATCCGCGCGAGTTGAGTTTGCAAGGTTCATGCCAGAAAAAACGCCGGTTGCATCTGGTCGATTAGGAGTTCGCTCACCCTCAAAATAAGGGAGAAGTGTTAAGCCATTTGCTCCGGGCTCTGCAATCAGTGCTAACTCGCCAAGTTCGTCATGAGTCACCCCGAGAATTCGAGTCGCTGCATCCAAAATTCGAGCTGCATTTAACGTGCAGACTAGCGGTAGAAAATACCCGGTTCCATCTGCAAAGCCTGCAACTTCACCACTGGCATCATGTGTTGGTGTCTTTGATACCGCAAAGGCAGTTCCACTTGTCCCGAGTGAGACAACTACATCACCAGGCTCGGCACCTACGCCAATTGCTGCTGCAGCGTTATCACCAGTACCTGCTGCTATTGGAATTCCAGTCGGAGTTTTGGCCGCAAAGGTTCTTGGCTCAACAATTCGAGGGAATACAATTTCTTGCTTTGAACCAATTGCTAACTCAAAAATATCTTTACGGTATTCGTTAGTGACGCTATCAAAATATCCAGTTCCACTCGCATCACCACGATCGGTAAATAGATCTGTTATCGAATTACTTCCAGAAATCTTCCATGAAATCCAGTCATGGGGGAGTGCAATAGCTGCAACCTTCTCAGCGTTTTTACTCTCATGTTTAGCTAGCCAGCGAACTTTGCTTGCAGTGAACGATGCAACTAGCGCTGATCCAACAGCATTTGCAATACCAGAGCCGCCACCTAATTCGTTGTTCAACTCTGTTGCTTCAGCTGCAGAGCGAGTGTCATTCCAGAGAAGTGCTGGGCGAATTACTGCTCCATTTTTATCTAACGCAACCATGCCATGCTGTTGGCCAGCAACTGCAATCGCAGCGATATCTTCTAAGCCACCAGCCATATTTATTGCATCCTGAGTAGCTGCCCACCAGAGAGCGGGATCGACTTCACTTCCATCAGGGTGAGCTGCGCGTCCTTCGCGGATTAATTCACCTGTTTCGGCGCTGCGAATTACTACCTTAACGGACTGGGTAGAGGTATCAATACCTGCAACTAACCTAGTTTCTTGGTTCAGTCGGCTCAAAATTGTGCTCCAGTCTTTAGGGGATGATTTAACCACCTCTATGCGGAGGGTAGACTTTCCTAGTCAAAGTTGACCACCCCTAAATAGTTTTTATCGCTATTAATTATTAAATCAGGAGTAAATGATGCGTATTGGTGTCCTAACAGGTGGCGGAGATTGCCCCGGACTAAATGCTGTAATTAGAGCTGTTGTCCGTAAGGGTGTAAAGGAATACGGGTATGACTTTGTCGGCTTCCGCGATGGATGGAAAGGGCCACTAGAGGGCCTTACGATGCCTCTTGACCTAGCGACAACTAGAGGTATTTTGCCTCGTGGTGGAACAATTCTTGGTTCATCTAGAACTAACCCATTCAAAATCGAAAATGGCGTAGAACGAATTAAAGAAAATCTTGCAAAGATGAATATTGATGCTCTTGTAGCGATTGGTGGCGAAGATACGCTCGGAGTAGCTACAAAGTTAGATTCTCTCGGAGTTAAAGTTATCGGAGTTCCTAAGACCATCGACAATGACTTAAATAATACTGATTACACATTTGGTTTTGATACCTCTGTAAATATTGCTATTGAAGCAATCGATCGCCTTCACACAACAGCAGAGTCACATCACCGTGCAATAATTGTTGAAGTCATGGGACGTCATGCTGGCTGGATTGCGCTTCATGCCGGAATCGCCGGGGGCGCTTCTTGTATCTTGATTCCAGAAATTAAATTCTCGGTGGAGAAGGTATGCGAATGGGTTAATTCAAGATTCGAATCGTCATTTGCACCAATTATTGTCATCGCTGAAGGAGCAATCCCACAAGATGGCGACATGGTCGTAAAGGATCAGACTCTGGACTCATTTGGTCACGTTAAATTATCTGGAATTGGTGAGTGGCTGGCAGGTCAGATTGAAGAGAAGACCGGCAGAGAGGCTCGCACTTCAGTACTAGGGCACATTCAACGCGGTGGAACTCCAACTGCCTTTGATCGAGTACTAGCAACTCGATTTGGACTACACGCAATTACAGCAATTCATGAGGGTGACTTTGGAAAGATGGTCGCACTTCATGGAACCAAAATTGAGCGCGTACCACTAGCTTCTGCGACCACCCAACTTAAGTTGGTTACTCCTGATTTGTACGCAGAGGCACAAGTCTTCTTCGGATAATTTCAATAATTACCCAGCACCGCTTAGCCCTACCTCTCTAAACTTAAGGACATGATGAACATCGAATCGCTATTTACTCCAGGCCTTGTAGCTGCCCAGCAACCACAATGGCCTGGTGGCGTTGATGGCCCACAAGTTACTAAAGCCGTTGAAATACTTCGCAAGGCGCCACCACTGGTATTTGCTGGCGAATGTGACAGCCTCAAAGAGAAGATCGCAGTAGCTCAAGAAGGTAAAGCATTCTGGCTACAAGGTGGAGATTGTGCTGAGACATTCGAAGCGGCAACCGCAGATTCAATTCGAAATCGTATTAAAACAATTCTGCAGATGGCAGCAGTCTTGCAATATTTTGCAAGCCTGCCAGTTATTAAGGTCGGTCGCATGGCTGGTCAGTTTGCAAAGCCAAGAAGTAGCGATAATGAGACTCGAGGCGATGTAACACTTCCGGCTTATCGCGGCGATGCAGTAAATGACCTCGCCTTTACTCTTGAAGCTCGTACGCCTAATCCAGAGCGATTAGTTCAGGTTTACAACACATCTTCATCTACTCTCAATTTAGTTCGTGCCTTTACTCAAGGCGGCTTTGCAGATATCCGATATGTTCATGAATGGAATAAAGGATTTGCAAATGATCCTCGCTTTGGCGCTCGTTATGAAGAGATGGCTAATGAGATTGGCCGTTCATTAGATTTCATGGCATCTGCCGGAGTCGATCCAGCTTCTTTTAAGACCGTTGATTTTTACTCTTCTCACGAGGCGCTAATCCTTGAATACGAGAAGGCGCTAACCAGAATTGATTCCAGAACAGACCTTCCATATGACGTTTCAGCTCACTTTCTATGGATTGGTGAGCGGACCAGACAACTAGATGGCGCACATATGGACTTTGCCTCTAAGATTCAAAATCCAATCGGAATTAAACTTGGGCCAAAGAGCACGGTTGAAGATGCTCTTGCAGTGATAAAGATGTTGAATCCTAAGAATGAACCCGGCCGACTAACCTTCATTACTCGGATGGGCGCTGGAATGATCCGAGAGAAGCTCCCTGCTCTAGTTAAGGCTGTCACTGAATCTGGTGCGAAAGTTCTGTGGGTCTGCGATCCTATGCACGGAAATACTTATGAGGCTCCAAGCGGCTATAAGACGCGTAAATTTGATGATGTAATAGATGAGGTTCGTGGATTCTTCGAGGTACACAAGGCCCTTGGGACACATCCTGGAGGGATTCACATCGAACTTACCGGCGATGATGTTACCGAATGCGTTGGCGGCGGTGAACAAATTTCAGAGGCTGACCTAGCCACACGATATGAGAGCGCCTGCGACCCCCGTCTAAACCACACCCAATCCCTCGAGCTCGCATTTTTAGTTGCAGAGATGTTACGCGATCACTGATTTCGCAATAGTGTTGTCGGATGCTTCTCCAAGCAATTCACAAGACGCCAGCTGGTGAGCTTTTTCTAGTCAGCGATGAACATATCTTGCTGGCGGCTGGATTTCAAAGCCATCAGGATTTAATCTCGCGTATGGATAAAACTGACAATAAACGTGAATTTAAAAAGGTAAAGCAAATTCCAATAATTAGTGATTTGATCGAAGATTATTTCATGGGGGATTTAACTGCGCTGGGAGGCATAAAAGTTCGCCAACCTGGTCCAGAGTTTTCTCAAGATGCCTGGAAGGCGATGCGTAAAATTCCCGCTGGAAAGACTTGGTCATATGCAGATTTAGCAGAGCGGGCTGGTTCTCCCAGCGCTGTTCGAGCTGCAGGTACAGCTTGTGCGAAAAATCTAATTGCACCAATAATTCCATGCCACAGAGTGATAAAGAGCGGTGGCGCTCTTGGAAATTATGGTTATGGGTTAAAGATTAAAGAATATTTACTTCGCCACGAGGGAGCGCTTGAGTAGCGGTGGCAAAATAGTTAAGACTTTATCCATATCAGCTTGTGAGATATCAAGATGAGTAACTAGTCTCAGAAATTTAGGCCCGAGTGCACCAGTTAAAATTCCTTCAATCTTTAATTCTTGGCTCAGTTCACTGGCCGAAATATTAAACTTTGCAAGATTTAGGGCAACGATGTTGGTTTCAACTTCATCAGGATTAATTATCGAACTATCAATTTGTGCACAAGCAATAGCAATCTCTTTCGCCATCTTGTGATCATTACCCAAGCGCGAAATATTGTTTTCAACGGCATAAGCGGCTGCTGCAGCCAGTAGGCCGATCTGTCGCATTCCACCGCCGTATCTTTTGCGCCAAATCCGAGCTTCTTCAATCCGCTCACTTGTAGAGATTATTGCCGAACCAACCGGAGCTCCTAGCCCCTTTGAGAAGCAGACGCTTATTGTGTCAAAGCTGTTTGCAAGTTCATTAAGTGCAATACCTGTTGCAATATGGGCATTCCAAATGCGGGCACCATCGAGATGCAGTTTGAGCCCATGCGGCGCAGCCTGCTTCTGTAACTCGAGAATTTGCTTCAAATCTTGGACACTGCCACCACCAAAGTTGTGGGTATTTTCAA
>DFDL01000037.1:0-8439 GCA_002367715.1 Actinobacteria bacterium UBA3028 | reverse complement strand
ACCAAAGTTGTGGGTATTTTCAATAGCAATGGCTTTGGTCGAAACTAAATATGGACCAGAATCTGGAGCAGCAATCTCCATAACCTGAGCGGCATGAAGTAAGCCGCGATCGGCGCGCCAGGTTCGCGTAGTAATTCCACTAAAGGTGGCGGCCGCGCCAAGTTCAGCCCGGACGATATGTGAATTTGTCTCAGTTAGTAACTCTTCACCTGGCTTTACTAGAAGGCGAATCGCAATTTGATTTGCCATAGATCCAGTAGGGGTAAAGAGAGCAGCCTGCTTTCCAAACATTTCTGCGAGGTCTTTCTCAAAATTATTTACAGTTGGGTCATCGCCATATACATCATCACCAAGATCTGCTTTGAGCATAGCCGCAAGCATTTCGGGCGAAGGTTTCGTGACAGTGTCAGATCTGAAATCAGCCATTTGAAATTTTCGCTCTCTGGTTCTTACGTTGCTCTAGAAAAATGATCAGGTACATCGACGCTATAACCAATATTCCACCGAGAGCTATCCGGATAGTCAGTGGCTCGGTTAATAGCCAGATGCCAAAGGCTGCAGCAAATACCACCTCCATAGCAAGGATTACGGCGACAGTTGTTGGTCTAATAAATGACTGCGCCCAAGTCTGAACTATGAAAGCAAGAGCCGTAGCAAAGAGCGCGGTATAGATAATCGACCACCAGACACCAGAATCGGGCGGGGCGTTAAAGCCGCTCTTGGTACTTGCAATGAAAGCCATCAGTGCGCAGGTGCCTAGTTGCAAGACGGTAAGGGCGTATGTGTCCAGGCTAGATGCCCATTGTCCGAGGCCGATAATGTGAAGTGCGAAGAAGAGAGCACTCACGAGTACCAGCATTTCGCCAAGCCCGAAGCTAAAGCCATTTAGAGAGAGAAGCCCCAGTCCAACAGTTGCAAGAACTACAGCAAACCATTCAAACCCTGAGATATTTCGCTTTAAAACAAGTGCGGCAATGAGGGGGGTAATTACGACATATAGCCCAGTTATAAAGCCGGTGTTAGATACGGTAGTAAGCGTTAAGCCAAAGGATTGAAAAATATAGCCACCACCCAAGAAGAATCCAACAAGTGCGCCCTTCAAAATGAGCTCACGGTTAAATTTCTTCAGAACCTTTGGTCTAATGAAAATTAGTAAGAGCGTTGCAATTAAGAAGCGCCAAGTTAAAAATGAGTTAACATCTAAGCGCTCTAAGGTACCCTTCATCGACACGAAGGCGCCGCCCCAGATTGCCGATACCGCTAAGAGTAGAAGGCTTGAGAATAATTTGCTCTCTCTCACTTTATCTTTGCTCTCATCTTTGAAAGTAGAGCAATCTCTTCACCATGCTTTGGCTCCATGCCAGGTGTTTCTAGAATTAGGGGAGCACCTTTAACTGCAGGGTGGGCCAAGAGCTCCTCAAATGGCTTTATCCCGATCTCACCATCACCTAGATTCTGATGGCGATCTTTTAGCGCCCCACAGACATCCATCGAATCATTTGCGTGGATAAGTTTTATTCGCTCGATTCCCACAAGCTCAACAAGTAAATCTAGCGTCTGCGTCATGCCACCTTTTTTAGCAATGTCATGTCCGGCAGCAAATACGTGGCAGGTATCGAGACAGACTCCGACCTTTGGGTGCCATTCAAGTGCTTCAAAATAATGAAGTAGATCATCCAACTTTTTTACAAGAGACTGACCTTGTCCTGCAGTTGGTTCTAATAGTAGCCACGGATCATCTTGCGATAATTTGCTTAAGATTGGAACTACGCCCTTCTTGATCTGCTTCCATGCTTTATCGACGTAAGTGGAATCGACAGCAGAACCAGTATGTACAACGACCCCTTTCGCGCCAATTTCACTAGCTCGCTTTAGTGAGTATGCGGTAGAGGCTAATGAGTTCTCATATGTAGCCGGTGTTGGTGAACCTAAATTAATTAAAAATGGCGCATGGACATAAGTTTCAATATCTAGTTCTAGCGCTTTATCTCGAAATAATTTATCTACTTCAAAGTTGGCATCTGGCATCGCCCACCCTCTTGGGTTTGAAGCAAAGACTTGAATTGCTTCAGCCTTAACTTCTTGGGCATATGCAATCGATCGTTTAGCCATGCCGCCGGATGTAGGGGTATGGGCGCCTAAGCGTGGAAGCTTTCGGGTGCTAGACATTTCGCAACCCTAACTCATATGAGTCAAGAATTACCCGTCAAAATCTAACCTAAGGTGATAGTAATGGTTGACCCAGGGGAGACCATGGTCTTGTAGTCTGGTGAAATATTTGTGACCTTAGTTTTATTGCCGATATATTTGAAACCTACGCTAAATCCAAGGTCCTCTAGAATCTTTGTTGCCTCAAGTTTCGAAAGCGAATAAACATTTGGTACCGCAATCATTGAGGGACCCTTTGATATTATTAAGGTTATTATGTCGCCCTTAGCAACCGTTGTCACATCACTTGGAACCTGTGATATCACAGTTCCTATCTCTACCGTGTCACTAAATTCATAGGTAGCTTCAACTTGCAGTCCAGCATCGGTAAGTTCATTCAAAGCCTGATCGCTACTTCTTCCCTTGTAATCTGTTATATCCACTTGTTCCACACCACGGCTTACTACTAAATCCACGGTGCTCTCTTTACGAACTCGAGTACCAATAGCTGGATTGGTCTGAATTACAAACCCAGCTTCAATTTCTGCATGAAATCTCTCGATTACTCGTCCGGACTTTAGGAGGCTCGCATCAAGTTTTATATTTGCATCATCGATAGATAGAGCTGATAAATCCGGAACCTTTATCCGTTCTTTTCCTTTTGAGATAATTAAACCTACGGTGCCTGCAATTGAAACTCGGCCACCTCCCGACGGATCTGAAGTAATAACTTTACCCTTAGCGATATCTTCACTAAAGATGCTCTCTCTAACTTCAGCCATTAACCCAAGCTCATCCAGTGTTATCTGGGCCTGGCTCTGTGTCATGCCTGCAAGTGATGGAATGGAGATCTTGGTGCCAGGTCCATAAATTTGATACCAAATCCCGCTAATTATTGCGAGCACCATAAGTAGAGCGGTCGCTCTATTGCGCTTAACTCGTTTTGATAGTTTCCGCTTCGCTGGTGGAGGAGCGCTCTTGCTACTCTTTTTAGCAGAGTTTGATCTCTCGGCCATTTCTTTGCCCCTCTTTAGATCCAGCTGGGTTGTTATATTTTTCAATATCTCTATCTTACTTCTTCGCTTTTTTTGAGCCACTGATTTAGGGATGGGAATATCTAGCTCTAGGCTCATCTGGCGCCGCTTTGGGTCTAATTTTGAAAGCAGAGCTTGAATCTCTTCCTGCATAGCACCGGCATCTTTAAAACGCTTATCTGGATTATTGGCTGCGGCTTTTAGGACTATCTCATCGAGCTCTGGTGGAACCTTCGAATTTACCGAGGATGGAGCCGAGATATTCCCATTTACATGCATATAAGCAATTTGAATTGGGCTCTCACCATCAAAGGGCTTTCTGCCTGTGAGCATTTCAAAGAGAACTATGCCAAGTGCGTAAACATCGCTTCGAAAATCTGAGACACCTCGTTGAACTTGTTCAGGAGAGAGATAGGAGACGCTGCCCAAAATAACGCTAGATTCAATTGTGAGGGATGCTCCTAATTCTGGTCCTTTAGCTAACCCAAAATCTGCAATCTTTATGCGCCCATCTTTTGAAATTAAAATATTCTCGGGTTTAATGTCGCGGTGTAAAATTCCATGTTTATGTGCCGCGCTCATTCCAGCAAGCACCGGTGCAAAATATCTTAGGCTCTCAGTAGTGCCTAGCGCTCCTTGGTCGTTAATGACATCACGAAGCGTGAAACCTTCAATGTATTCCATAACTATAAATACCGCAGGGACTCCGCCCTCGTTCCATCCTTGATCTTGAATCGCAACAATATTTGGATGGGTCAGAGTTGCAGCAGCTTTAGCTTCACGAATAAAGCGATTTACAAAGCCCTCATCATTTGCCAGATGTGAGTGCATTATTTTTACAGCCACTGGGCGATCTAGCCGCAAATCAACAGCCTGATAAATAGTAGCCATCCCGCCAGTACCAACTACTTTCAGTAGTTGGTAGCGGTTATCTATGATTTCGCCGGTTAAGTCGGACACACTTAAATCTTAGACAGTCTCAAGCCCACTTAAGCGGTAATCCGCGCTCTTCTTAGGATCTTCTTTCAAAAAATATGCGCTCTGGACCGCGAGAAAGCCCACCATTTGATCCGCTACTTGTGGACCATCTCGAAGAATAACTCTGGCCAAGCCCTGAGATTCTGGCACCTCAATCCATAGCGCCAGAGAGGCAAATTTTCGTATTGCGCCCTGACCTGACCCAACTCCTTCGAGGATTAAATATTGCGGCGCAGGAATGTTAATTGGTTCAGATAGTTCATTCTTCTGCCAGTCATATGGCCTAAAAGCCACTTGGGACTTATCTCGGATCCTGGCTAATAGGGAATTAAGTTTTATGGTTAATTCTGGAGTAAGCGTGGATTGCCAACCTTCATATAAATCATCCATATGAACCGTATAACTTGAAGCTAATTTTGCCCCAAGTGAATTAGCTAGCGTGGTCTTGCCTGAGCCGGCAGGGCCGTCGATAGTTATGAGAACGCTCTGCCCACATCTTGGAACCAACGTGGGCAAGATCGAATCAAATTGAATTAGATTTTGCTTCACGAAGCCAACGCTTCCAGCCCGCGACTGCAATTAAGACAAAGATAAAGTAGAGAATTGCTGTCAGGTATTGCCCACCGTTCCAGTATTGATAGACATATACCGCGTCGACAACAAACCAGATAATCCAACTCTCATATCGCTGAAGCACCATTAAGAACTGAGCAATGCAGCTACCTACAAAACCAAAGGCATCTGTTAGTGAGGCGGCAGCGCCGATGGATTTAAGTAGCGGATAGAGTGAGAACCAGGCGAGAAGATAAGCCAGGCCCCAGATCTGTATTTCACGCCTTGAGAGACGCTTTGGTATCGCACCTTTCGGCCCCCAACCAAACCAACCAGCAATAGCGCCAGCGACAAAGATGAATTGTAAAAATCCGCTTGCGTAGTAGTTCCATTGAAAGAAGAGCGCCGCGTAGAGAAGTGAGCTAACAATCCACCAGGGCCAAGTTTTGCGAGGTCCTAATACTCCAAGGCCCACACCAATAACAGCGGTGATGAAGGCGATTAATTCAAGCAGCGATAATTCATATCCCCAAGCAGTTAAGACAGTTACCATTAAATTCATGCACTTACCCCTTTCCAATTCGCATTACCGAACTGGTTTTACGGTCGATCTGAATTTCAGATCCTCTCAGCCAATTTCTCGGCTCCCGCTAAGTACAAGGCTAGCAAACTAAACAAAATTAGCTAACCCAATTTGACTCTATCTCCTACTTTATTCTCCGTGCACGCTGTGCTCTAATCAGAGCTGGCACGGCTACTTTGATTCTGCGCCAGGTAGATGTCTTTGCTCTGATGTTAAAGACTTCAAAATTAATCCGTTCAACTTCATCAACAATTCCACAATAGAGTTCGGATGCCGCTTCAATACACGCCTGCGACTCTGGGGCCAGCGCCTTTATTCCGGCGGCGGCCTCGCTCTGTATCCTTCGCACCCTTGCGATCTGATCTACAAGAGCTGCCTTAATTTGTGGGGTAAGAATTCGTGCCTCTAACATTTCGCGGTCTACACCATGTGCTTTTAGCTCAGCTATTGGAAGATAGATTCGACTCCGATCTAAATCTTCGCCAATATCTCGAATGAAATTTGCAAGTTGAAATGCGGTCCCAAGCTTCTCGGCCGCCGCATAGGCCTCTGAGTTAGTCACTCCCAGGATTGGCAGCATCTGCAGTCCGATTACAGATGCCGAACCGTAAACATATTCCATTAGATCATCAAAGCTCTGGTATTCACTTACCGTTAAATCCATGGCCATAGAATTCAAGAAGGCCTCGAAGTATTCGATAGGAATTTGAAAGCGATTAACCGTATCTACTAAAGCTCGACCAATGTGGTCAGAGCTAGTTCCATCTTTAAGATCTTGTAAGACTTGATTGCCCCAAGTAGTAAGTTCGATTGCTTTCTCTTCATCGCTTAGCGTTGAATTCAAGTCATCAACGATCTCATCTGCGAAGCGCGCAAAACCATAAAGTGCATGCACAAAGGGGCGCTTCGCAGGTGGAAGTAGAAGTGTTGCTAGGTAATAAGTCTTTCCATGTAGCGAATTTAACCGCTTACATTCTGCATAAGAAGCGCGAAGTGCAGGGTCGGTTATTCCGGCTGCAGTTAGCTCATCCATTTATTTAACTGGTCCAACAATTCGTTCAGCTGCCAAACGACCAGAGATCAGCACCATTGGAACTCCAACACCGGGTTGTGTTCCAGAGCCAGCGAAGACCACATTCTCAAAACCCTTTGCCATATTTCTTGGTCTAAATGGGCCCGTCTGGAAGAAGGTATGTGCACTAGCAAATGGTGCGCCCTGCTCCATTCCTTGCTCCTGCCAATCAAGGGGAGTTGTCATGCGTTCGAATTCAATTGAATCCGCAAAACCTTCGTAACCTCGCTCCTCCATCGTGCGGAGCATCTGATCGCGATATTTCGGACCCTGAACTTTCCAGTCAATATCAGCAGAGAGATTAGGCGTTGGAAATAATACGTAATATGAGTTTTTCCCGGCAGGCGCTAGTGATTTATCATCATGCGAAGGAACTGTTACGAGCAGACTCGGATCAGTCATTAAGATCTTCTTTTTGATTAATTCATCAAAGACGCCATCCCAAGACTTGCCAAAGTGAATATTGTGATGAGCTAGGCGGTCATAACTCCTGTTAGAGCCAATTAGTAGCGTTACGCAAGATGGTGAGTAATTTAAGCGTTTGACTGAAGGGGGAGTTCGGCCAAGAAGCTCACGCCAAGCCACAGGAAGATCAGGATTTAAAATTACGGCGTCGCATTCAATTCGATCTCCGCTAGCTGTGATTACTGCTCGCGCTCTGCCACCTGAATGCTCGATTGATGTGACTGTCTGGTTGTATTTAAATTCAACACCGTGCTTAGCCGCAGCTCCGGCTAGCGCCCTTGGTACAGCATGCATTCCACCCTTAGGGAAGAAGACGCCATTTACCGAATCCATATAAGCAATTACTGCATATATCGCCAAGGCTTGTTGTGGGCTTACTCCGGCATACATCGCCTGAAATGAGTAGACCTTCTGAGTACGTGGGTCTTTTAAAAAGTCATTTACCTTTGGCGCTAATCGGCGAAAGCCACCAAGTGCAATAAGTTTGGCAAGGTTTGGTGTCAATAAGTTTAAAGGTGAATCTATATTTCGATCTATGAAATCTTTCATCTCATATTTATAAAGTTTGGTAACAAAATCTACATAACGTCCATATCCTGCTGCCTCTTCTGGACCAATGACATTGCGAATCTCTTCCTGCATCCGTCCCGTCTCAGCATGCACATCGAGAGTTGAGCCATCATCATAAAATGCCCGATAGAGCGGCTTTAGTGGAAGTAGCTCTAGCCAATCCTTCAAATCTTCACCAACGCATGAGAGCGCATCTTGAATTAAATCTGGCATCGTCAGAACAGATGGACCAGTGTCGAATGAGTAGCCATCGGTTTTTAGAAGACCATTACGACCGCCAGGCACACTCTCTCTTTCAACAACTGTCACTTTCCGACCAGCTCCGGCCAGGCGTAGAGCCGCGCTCAAGCCACCTAGACCAGCGCCGACAATAACGACGTGATCAGTTGGACCTTTAACGCGAGCTGGCATCTTCATCCATTCCTGAAATTAATCACAATTCTAAATTCAATAGTATTTTAAAGCTTCCGCTTGGTAACGATCGTGGCTAGTTGCGTCATTGCCGACTTGGCCAAGGGGTCAATTTCACCATGTTCAAGGGCTAAATGCGCGCTGGAAGTAAGGGAATCGATTATCACTTCGAGCTGGGCTAGGGCTCCGCAGGTTACGATAATTTCACGGATGGAATCTACATCTGCCGCATTTAAATCTGGCTTTCCAAGAGCTGCCTTAATTAGCTCGCGCGATTTAGCGTCGGCAAGCTCTAAAGTCTTGGCGATTAAAACTGTCCGCTTTCCTTCACGAAGGTCGTCTCCGGCTGGTTTACCAGTCTCGCTCGGGTCCCCATAAATTCCAAGAACATCATCACGAAGTTGAAATGCTTCACCAAGTGGCAGGCCATATCCCGAATATGAATCAAGAAGTGATTGACTTGCGCCACCGAGGGCACCGCCAAAATGAAGCGGTCTTTCAATCGTGTACTTTCCAGATTTATAGCGTGCAACTTTTAGCGATCTCGCTACAGAGTTAGTGGCAAGAGCTTGTTCGTAAACATCTAAATATTGTCCGGCCATTAATTCAACGCGCATTTCGTCATA
>DFDL01000018.1:11366-30922 GCA_002367715.1 Actinobacteria bacterium UBA3028 | reverse complement strand
GGCAGTGGGCTTATGGTTGCGAATTTACTAAGTAAATAGTTTTACTCGCCAATCATCTGGCCATCTCTGAGCACCAGTCTCTTTATTTACTGAATGAACAATCACGTACTTTCCAATAGCTGCTATCTCATCTTTTACATGTGCTGTGAAAGCTAATTCGGCAGATGAGTTACCGAGCCGTGTGACTTCAAGTCGGGTCTTAATTTCTTCACCGAAATATATTCGTCGCTTATATTCCATTTGAACACTAACTCTTGGAATCTGTCCAAATAGCGTTGAGGGAAGTCCTACGCTCCGATAAAGCGCTGCTTCGCACTCTTCAACCCAACGAAATGCGCTTGTGTAGTGTTGATGCCCTGCAGCATCAGTCTCAGCCCATTCAAGAAATCTAGTTATCTCAATACTGGCACCGGCCATTTTTAGCTCCTTTGCTCTTCTCTTTCTCTAAATTACCCTACTAGCATTGCTGCTGTGGTGAGCATATTTGCAGGTGAGGCTAAAGATTTAATTGATCGATCCAGTCGCCCTCAATCGCTAATTATTACAATTTATGGTGCTTATAGTCGCTCTCTAGGCGGCTGGTTATCAGCTAGTGCAATTGTTTCACTTTGTGCCGATTTAGATGTTGATGAACCGTCGGTCCGAAGTGCGCTCTCTAGGTTTAAACGTCGTGGAATTCTGATATCTAAATTACAAAATGGAGTTCAGGGATATGCTCTTAGCTTAGAGGCGAGGAAGACCTTTGAGCTTGGTGACGCTCGAGTTCTTGAACGTAGAGAAGTCCCAAGAGATGAGGGCTGGGTGTTAGTAGCCTTCTCAATTCCAGAACAGAAACGAGAGCTTAGGTACCAGCTGCGTTCTAGATTGATTCGAGTTGGATTTGCACAGGTAGCAGGTGGTCTCTGGATTGCTCCTCGCCAACTTACCGTTGATGTAACAGCGTTAGCTAAATCGCTAAATATAGAAAAGAATATGAATATTTTTTCTGCCCATCACCTTGCCTTCCAAACTACACCGAGCGCTGTTGCAGAATGGTGGGATTTAAAAGACATTGGAATAATGTATAAATCTTTCAGTGCCACGGTTCAGCCTTTAATCAGAAAATGGTTTACAAAAAAACTTGTGAAACCAGATCCTAGAGCCGCTTTTATCGATTACACAAAAGCCCTAACGAATTGGAGACATGTCCCTTACCTTGATCCAGGACTTCCTGCAGAATATCTCCCAAAGTCTTGGCCGGGCTTCACTGCTACTGAAAGCTTCTTTAGAATCCACGATCTTCTTGCTATCCCTGCTTTGAACTATTTTCATAGTGTTGCAAGCGGTGATTTAATTAAAAAATCGGAAAACCCAGCGAAGAAGAAATAAACTATTTGGCTATATAGCTCTGATTTACATAGAGGTCTAAGTAGTCATTTACAGACATCTGCGATAACTTCGCATAATCCAAGGAAACATCTAAAATTTTCTTCTGTTGATCCGAGTTGAAAATTCGAGCCAAATTAATTTTAAACTTCTCAATTAATAACGGGATTCCTTCGGTACGCCTACGCGAATGGCCAATTGGATATTCGACTATGACTTCATCAAACTTACTTCCATCATTGAACTCAACAGTTAATGCATTTGCGATCGAGCGTTTGCTCGGATCATGATAATCGACAGTAAATGCTGGATCCTCAGAACAAATTATCTTTTCGCGCAGTGCATCAATGGCTGGATCAGAGGCAATCTCATCCTCATAGTCCCGTGCTGTTAGGCGACCAAAAATCAATGGGACCGCAACCATGTATTGAATACAGTGATCTCGATCTGCGGGATTGCCTAGCGGGCCTTTTTTATCAATAATTCTTATACAAGCTTCGTGAGTTCGAATCTTTACACTCTTGATATCCTCTGCTGACTTGCCTATATCTCTCATCTGGTTATGTATTGTCATTGCTGCTTCAACCGCAGTTTGTGAATGGAATTCCGCTGGGAAAGAAATTTTGAAAAGAATGTTTTCCATTACATATGAACCATATGCTCGTTGGAATTTGAATGAATTACCGCGGAAGAGTGAATCATAAAATCCCCATACCTTTGCGGTAAGGACTGATGGATATCCCATTTCTCCTGTTTTCGCGATCAAAGCCAGTCTTACTGCCCGTGAAGTTGCATCTCCAGCAGCCCATGATTTACGAGACCCCGCATTTGGAAAGTGACGATATGTGCGAAGTGCCTGTCCATCGACCCAGGCAAGTGAGACAGCATTTAGTGTCTGCTCTCTAGTTAGGCCCAGCATTTTTGCAACTACCGCCGTTGAGGCGACTTTTACGAGTACTACATGGTCTAATCCAACTTTGTTAAAAGAGTTTTCAAGTGCAATACAACCTTGAATTTCATGTGCCTTAATCATTGCAGTCAAAACATCATGAACTTTTAGTGGAGCACGGCCTGCAGCAACTGCTGCCCTTGAAAGCCAATCGGCGGTAGCAAGAATTCCACCTAGGTTGTCAGATGGGTGGCCCCATTCAGCAGCGAGCCAGGTGTCGTTAAAATCTAACCAGCGGATCATTGCACCTATGTTGAATGCACCTTGAACAGGATCGAGTTCATAATTTGTTCCGGGTACTCTAACTCCATTGGTAACAACAGTCCCTGGGACTATTGGGCCAAGCAATTTTTTACATTCATCATATTCCAGAGCTTCAAGCCCACAACCAAGCGTATCTAGAAGACAATTCCAGGCAGTTTCATATGCAACCTCAGATTTAATCTCAAAATTTTCTACATAATCGACGATATCGATAATCTCTTTATCAAATTCTTGTTTAACTTTTGTAATATTGGCTGACACTTAGGAACCTATCTCTTCTCTATTGGCACAAATTCCAGATCTTCTGGACCTGTGTAATCCGCACTTGGGCGAATAATCTTATTATCGATTCGTTGTTCGATCACGTGAGCAGACCATCCTGTTGTGCGAGCGATTACGAATATTGGAGTAAAAAATGCTGTTGGGATTCCCATAGTTTTATAGGCAACCGCAGAGAACCAATCAAGGTTTGGAAACATTTTCTTCGCATCCCACATTACTGATTCGATTCGCTCAGCTATATCGTAAAGTTTCATATCTCTAGCTGTCTTACTTAAATCATGAGCTACCGACTTAATAACCTTATTTCGAGGATCAGAAATGGTATATACCGGATGGCCAAATCCGATTACAACTTCCTTCTTTTCAATTCTAGATAGAATATCTTTCTCAGCTTCATCTGGGTTTGAATACCGTTCTTGGATCTCAAGTGCTACCTCATTGGCACCGCCATGTTTTGGTCCTCGGAGTGCGCCAATTGCACCTGTAATTGCGGCAAAAATATCTGACCCTGTTCCGGCGATTACCCTGCCGGTAAAAGTTGAAGCATTGAATTCATGCTCTGCATAAAGAATTAGCGAGATATGCATGGCTTTAACCCATTCGTCACTTGGCGCAGTGCCGTGGAGCATGTGTAAGAAGTGGCCGCCTACTGAATCGTCATCAGTTTCAACCTCTATCTCTTTTCCACTATTTGCAAAGTGATACCAGTAAATGAGCATTGAGCCGAAGCATGCTACGAGCTGATCTGCGATTTCTCGCGCCTCTTCTTGCGTATGAATCAAGGCCTCTGGAGAATCACACCCTAGGGCTGACACCCCGGTTCGCATTACATCCATTGGGTGGGATGTTTTTGGTAAGGCCTCTAAAACTTTTTTAACTGTTGTTGGAAGTCCTCGTAGAGATCTTAATTTAGCCTTGTAGACCACTAACTCACTCTTGCTTGGCAATTTTTCATGAATTAGTAGAAAGGCTACCTCCTCAAATTCACACTTCGAAGCTAGGTCATATATGTCATACCCGCGATAATGTAAATCATTTCCACTCTTACCAACGGAGCAGAGAGCGGTAGATCCGGCTGTTACCCCAGAAAGTGCTACCGATTTCTTAGGCTTAAACTCAATTTTAGTTGGCTCAGCTATCATTTTTTAACTTCTCCATTGCCAAATAAATTATCTAGTGCGTTTTCATATTCATAATAATTAATTCTTTGATAAAGCTCTTCTCTTGTCTGCATGGTATCAAGTACTGCTTTCTGTGATCCATCTTTTTGAATTGTTTCATAGACATTTTCGGCAGCTTTATTCATCGCCCTAAATGCAGAGAGTGGATAGAGAACAATCGCTACTCCTACTTTTGCTAGTTCATCGGTTGTAAAAATCGGTGTCATCCCAAATTCGGTTATATTTGCTAAGACTGGAACTTTTATTGAATCTGTGAATTTCTTATATGTAGCCAAATCTGTTATTGCCTCCGGGAAAAGTGCATCTGCCCCAGCTTCTATATATGCATGAGCCCGTTCCAAAGCAGCATCTATCCCTTCTACGGCTAGGGAATCAGTTCGTGCCATTACTACAAATGAGTCATCTATCCGAGCATCTACCGCTGCTTTGATTCGATCTACCATCTCAGCTTTGCTTACTAACTCCTTGTTTGGGCGGTGACCACACCTCTTTGCACCAACCTGATCTTCAATATGAATTGCCGCGGCTCCGGCTTTATTAATTGAACGCACTGATCTTGCAATATTAAATGCGGACGCCCCAAAGCCAGTATCAATATCGACTAAAAGTGGAGTGTCGCAAACATCTGTTATGCGACGAACATCAATCAATACATCTTCTAGGCCAGTAATCCCTAAATCAGGTACACCTAATGATCCTGCCGCTACTCCGCCGCCCGAAAGATATATCGCTTTAAATCCAGCACGCTTAGCTAGTAGAGCGTGGTTAGCATTTATTGTGCCAACGATCTGGAGTGGTGATTCCTCGGCAAGGGCTTTGCGAAATCTGATTCCTGGATTGGATTGGCTCATTGGTTTACCTTATCACCGGATAATTTCTTACTTAATTTAAAGCGGCGTCTAGCGTAATTGTCGCTGCAGAGTAGAGCTTTGAGACTGGGCAAGTCTCTTTAGCCTTTTCAGCAAGGGTGATGAATTCTTCAGAAGTAAGTGACTGATTTGAACCTCTCGTGGTTAGGTTAATTTCAGTTATCCAAAATCCATCATCTCGTTGTTCAAGAGTTACCTTAGCGCTTGTCTCAACCGTTCCTGGAACTTTGCCTTCTTCTTCGATCAAGCTTGAGAGTGCCATAGAGAAACAGCCTGCGTGTGCTGCGCCAATCAACTCTTCAGGATTGGTCATTGGCACATCTCCGATTCGCGACTTTAGTGAGAAGGGAAGAACCTCTCCGGTTCGTCCTAGGGTCATAGAGCCAGTCCCTGCTGGGCCCGTACCATTCCAAATCGCACTTGCATGTTTAAATATTTTCATTTTTACGCTACCTTTCAAGTTATGGAACCTGGCAAAGTTTTTTATGCTGACACTTTAGCTCCTGAAGATGTTTATGTAAGGGGTCAGGGGCAATGTTACTCGTTAATTAAGTCTGGTTCATACGCTGAAGCGATGACTGCCACTGAGATTCACCTGACAGGAAATGCCTCCCCTAAAGGTTCCAAGGATTGTTCCACTTTAATATTTGTTAGGTTCGGAACTGCAAGTTTGGAAATTATTGGAAGTGAAGTTGATAACAGCGTCCAAGTAAGTTCTGGCTCAGCTGTTCATATTCAAAGTGGTGAGAGCTACTTCTGGGCACATGGAGATAACTTAATTGCCCTTGAAGTAACTATTCCTGATACAAGTGGACCATACGCGCGAAGAGAGAAGACTGAGGTAAATACTTTCAAGCGTCTGGTTGTACAAGGTGATTCACTTAAAGATGATGCTACAAGTGATCGACAGTTTGAGGTTCTAATTGATTCAACCAGTGGTTCATCTGGCGCTACTATGTTTATAGGATTTATACCACCATCTGGTGCACCTTCTCATTATCACCTATACGACGAGATCTGCTACATAGTTCGTGGTTCTGGTGAATTTAAAGTTGGAGATCACTCACAGAAAATATCCCAAGGTTCAACTTTTGCGGTCGTGCCAAGGTTGCTCCACTCAGTTGTCAATAATTCTGATGAGGATTTATGGATTCTTGGAATATTTAGACCTGAGGGCTCACCGGCAGCCGCTTATTACCCAGATGGAAAACCTGCCCCAGGTTATTCTGAATTGAGTTAAATTTTTATTCACTTCGAATTAGCCACATGCTAATATCCACTTGCTTTAATGTGCTCCTGAGGCAGTTCCTAGAAGTTGTTAAAGGGTTTGCAAATTCACAGTAATTCTTGAGAGAGAAGAGCAGGTACCCGATGCCAATTCAAAAAGTTGAAAAGTATAAAATAGCAAAGGGTTTAGAAATCTCTCGAGCAATTACTGGACTCTGGCAGATTGCTGACATGGAGAAGGATGGAAATACATTAGATCCAATCAGCGCATCAAAATTCATGGTGCCTTATGCTCAATCTGGATTATTCACATTTGATATGGCTGATCACTATGGATCTGCTGAAATTATTGCCGGAACTTTTAAAAATAACCATCCTGAGGGTACCAACGCAAAATTATTAACAAAGTGGGTCCCAAAACCTGGACCTGTCACACGTGACCAGGTACGCGAAGCCGTACAAAATCGACTAGATCGTTTGCAGAGTAAAAAAATCGATTTACTCCAATACCATGCTTGGAAATTCTCTAATCCATATTGGTTAGATACTTTAATTTATTTGCAAGAGTTAAAAGATGAAGGACTTATCGGAGCTCTCGGCGCTACTAATTTTGATACTGCCCACCTCAGAATCGCAAAATCAAGTGGGGTGGATCTAGTCTCAAATCAAATTTCGTATTCGCTGATAGATCATAGAGGTGGTGGCCAGATGGCTGATTACTGCGATCAGCATGGAATTGCGATTTTAGCTTATGGAACTTTGTGTGGCGGCTTCATCTCCAGAAAATGGCTGGGTAAGAGTGAGCCTAATCTTGATTCATTAGCGAATTGGTCGCTTATGAAATATAAGAGATTTATTGATACAGCTGGCGGCTGGGAGAAATTTCAAAATATTTTGGAGACCTTAAATAAGGTTGGCCAGGAGACAAATCGCTCCATTTCTACAATAGCTAGCAAGTATCAACTTGCACAAAAGGCAGTGGGTGCCGTGATTATTGGAGCTCGACTGGGAGAAAATGCTCACATCGAAGATACTCTCTCGCTTTTTACCTTTGATTTAAATAACGCACAACGCCATGAAATTGCGGTGGCCTTAAATTTATTAGAACCAATCCCGGGTGATTGTGGTGACGAGTACCGCAAGCCTCCATATCTAACTGCATCCGGAGATCTAAGTCATCACCTTGAGGAGTTTCCGCCAGTATATAAAGTCATAAAGAGTGCCACTAATGAGCGGATTGATTCTGGTACATCATGGGAGGCACTCGCAGGCTACTCGCGGGCAATGCGTATAGGTGATCGAGTTTTAGTTTCCGGAACCACCGCCACCCATGGTGCACTAGCTATTGGGAAAAATGATCCTGCGGCTCAAGCCCATTTTATAATCGATAAAATCGAAGCATCGCTCGAATCTCTCGGGGCAAAACTTTCAGATGTTGTTCGAACTAGAATTTATGTGAACAATTTAGCGGACTGGGAATTGATCTCAATAGCTCACGGCGAACGCTTCTCAGACATCCGCCCTGCAAACACTATGTTTATCGCTCAATTGATTGGTGATGAGTATTTAGTTGAAATTGAAGCTGAAGCAGTGATTCAATCGTGAAGATGATTCAACTTGTTCCAGGCTACGAAATTTCTCCGGTAATTAAGGGGGGATGGCAATTAAGCTCTGGTCACTCTCTGGACCAAACAATTGAAGATGCTGGGGCAATTTTAGATACCACCAAATTTATTGAAGCAGGAATTACAACTTTAGATTTTGGTGATATTTACACTGGCGTAGAGGAGCTAATTGGTAAAGCTATCTTGAAGTTGCAAGAAACCCATGGTGATAACGCTCGAGATTTGGTTCAGCTACAAACTAAGTATGTACCAAACGAGAACGAGTTAGATAAATTCGATAGGACAGATGTCGAAAGAGTTGTAAATCGCTCGCTAAAGCGTCTTGGTGTAGATCAGGTTGATCTAGTTCAATTCCATTGGTGGAGATACGCGGCCAAGAATTATTTAGTTGCGATGGAAGAGCTCTTTAGGCTCAAAGCTGAAGGGAAAATTCGACATGTCGGCGTAACAAATTTTGATGTTGAAAGATTGAGCGAGATGGTAGATGCTGGGCTTAAACCAGCAAGTATCCAGATCCAATATTCGTTACTTGATGCACGGGCCGAATCAGGGATGGCTCAATATTGCTTAGATAATGGCATTGGAATTTTTTGCTATGGAACAGTGGCTGGCGGCTTTTTCTCTGAACGCTTCCTTGGGAAGGATGAACCAACTAATTTTGCCACGCGCTCAAATATAAAATATCAATTAATCATTAAGGAGTTCGGTGGCTGGGAACTTTTTCAAGAATTACTTAAAGTCTTATCGATGATTGCAGGTGAGCACAGTACTGATATCGGAACCGTGGCTTCGGCTTATATTCTAAATCGCCCTGGTGTTAAAGCAGTTATTGTTGGAGCGCGTAATCTTTCACATCTAGAATCAAATTTACGTATTCCTGAAATAAAATTTACAGATTCACAAGTTAGATCAATTGCAGAGATTCTTGCTCGAGCAAAGGGCCCGTCTGGACCAATTTATTATCTTGAAAGATATAATGATGAGCACCGAAATATCATGCACACCAATAATAATTAAGTTAGATCTTCTGCGTTAAGTTTGACGGTTCTTATACGTTCGATTCTCATGATTAATTTTTCTTCGGGATCTGGGCAAGCAACCAACGAATCTTGTTCAAGCCAATCATCTTCAGCCATTTTACGTTGCTTAGCAGGCAGAAGCGGAAGTATTGAAGCTATTGCATACATACAGAAATGCTTACCATCTGGAATATGGAGTTCGGCACTATTTGTGACTTCAAAATAGTCTCCTGGATTTAGGCCACAAACTGAACGCCCACCAATTTCCTCTACTGTAACGCGCAAGTCAAAAATCTCCATTGCAAAATAATAGAACACTTATGGCTAATCCATAAGCCTTTTTGAAATCAAGAGATTTAGCTTAGGTCGACTCTAAACTAATTAGTTTCTAACCTAATTAGATGGCGCTGAGCCTAAGTTAAGTGTGAAGTCCCTGCTCGCGCCCGAAGGCATCGTCATAGTAATTGTTACCTCTGCTCCAGGTGCATAAGAGCGGATTCGGACAATTGCTGAGAGATAATCTGCAATTCTTATACCGTCAATTGAGGTGATAACTGCGCCAGCAGGAATTCCCGCCCTTTCGGCAGCTTCGCCCGGTACCAAGCTAGAAATCTTGGCGCCATTTCCTGAAGTGAAATTATTGTCAAAGTAGACACCGAGTATTGGTCTGGTTGCCTTTCCAGTCTCAATAATCTCATTCATGATTCGCAGAGCTTGATTGATTGGAATCGCAAAACCTAAACCTATTGATCCGATCTGGCCGGTAAGCGAGCCAAGTGTTGCTGTGGCTGAGTTAATGCCCACCATGCGACCAAGTGAGTCAGTAAGTGGGCCACCTGAATTTCCTGGATTAATTGAGGCATCTGTTTGGATTGCATCTACATAAGATTCCGTAGAAGTTACGCCATCGCCAGTAACTACTGGACGGTTAAGAGAAGAGATAATTCCACTGGTTACGGTGTGGTCTAAGCCGAGTGGTGAACCAAATGCAATGACTTGGTCTCCAATCTTAATTGACGTTGAATCACCAATATCTATCGTCGGTAGATTACCTTTATTAATTTGCAATACTGCCAAATCATAATTTGGGTCTCGGCCTACAACAGTTGCCACATAGGAGTTACCGTCATCTAATTCAACCTTAATATTCCCGGTATTATTAGCTGCTGACTCAATTACATGATTATTTGTGACAACATAACTAGTTGAGTTTGATGATTTGAAAATTGACCCTGACCCAGTCCCACCGCCATTAGGAGTTGAAACATTTATAGTTACAACAGTCGGAAAAACTTTCTTGACAATAGAGCTTATACTTCCCGCCACTGATCCGGCATTCCCAAGTGTCACTGGTGTGCGGTTTTTAGGGCAAGAATTATCGGTGGCGGCATAAATAATCTTTGTCTTCTTGGCTACACATGCATTTACAACTGTTGTGCTAAATACTCCAGCTGCTGTAGCAATTCCACCTGCGGTCGTAATTCCTATTACAAAACCTGCTATTACCTTCGAGGTTGTACGGCTCATATAGTTTTTCATTTCCAAAGTAAACAACTTCTTTCTTTAAGAGATTAGAGAAAAACCCTAACTTTTACTGAGAGCTCAGCCCTCAACTTTTGGCTCTGAAATCTGCATATTACGCATAGCTGGAGTTGCCAGCATCCCGAAAATGCAGATCGCGCTGAAAATTGATAGCGCATAGAGGGTATTTGATAGGCCAAAGGCCAGAGAGAGTGGGCCAGCGATTGCTAGTCCAACAGGTCGAAGCAGCATGGTTCCCATTGCATCAAAGGCTGAAACACGTGAAAGTGCTTCACGCGGGACCTCGCGTGCCATGGCGGTTGACCAGATCGTTATCCAAAGATCAAGAGTGAGACCCCAGAGCAAGGCGCAGAATGCAATAAACCAAATTGATTGTGGGCGGGCCATTGACCACATGTAGAGCGAGATCGAGAAACTTATTATTAATAGAAATCGAAGTGGGTACTTAAGTTTTATCTTGACCCCAATAATTGAGCCAATAATCAAACCTATCCCCTCAAAAGTTAGGACCAGTGACCAAGATTTTGCGCCATTGAATTCTTCTAAAGCTATCAGTGGTCCCAAGATATTTTCTCCGGCTGCCCAAGCAAGAATAATAAAAGAGAATCCAAATACCCCGATGACAATCCAACGAAATGAGATAAATATTTTCCAACCATGAATTAGATCATCAAACATAGAGTTCTCGGTCTTTTCGCCTCTTAAAGAGACATGTCGGAAGCTAAATAGAACTAAGCCACCAATTACAAATGTTGAGGCATCGATTGCGAGTGCCCAGGTGCTTCCAAAGCCCGCAACAATTACTCCACCGGTAGCAGCGCCAAGAATAATTGCGCCGTTGGAGAAGAAGTTGTTTACCGAGTTTGTCTTCTGAAGATCTGCGTCTGGGACTAGGGCAGGAAGTACACCTGACATTGCTGGCCAGAAAATTCCCCACATTAAACCAAAATTTATATTCACTAAGAGCAGTACAAGTATCGGCACATTGCCAGTGGCAAAATAGGCAACCTGTACAAATAACCCTGCGGCGCCAACTAAGTCAGCAAAAGCAACTGCTCGGATTCGTCCGAATTTGTCTGCAAGTACTCCACCAAAGGGGGCCATTATTAGCATCGCGACTGTGGTTGAGCCAAGGACTAGACCAAGTAGGTTTGCATCACCATTTGGAAGGTGAAGAATTCCAAATGCCAAGGCTATTGGGGACATGCCATTGCCGAAGTTGCTTATAAAACGCGCAAAATAAAAGCGCTTTATATAGCGATAGCCAAATAATTCTTGCAAACTCACGACGCAATGGTACTTGGCAAGTTCAAAGGTTTATTCGGTAGGATTCAACTTATGCGAAAATGGGGAAAGATAATTGCACTTAGCCTCTCCCTCGTTGTAATTATGACTTCAGGTGGATTGCATTTCTTTAGCAGCGCTGCATCAAAGGCTATTCCAAGATCAAAGGTGTTAAATGGGGCCGAGCAGTCAAAGAATGGCGATACGAATATTTTATTGCTGGGGTTAGATAGCCGGCGAGATAGCGACGGAAATGCCCTACCAAAAGAGATAACTAAACTCTTGCACATTGGACCGGCATCTATTGGCGGATACAACACAAATACGATGATCTTGATCCACCTGCCTGCCGATGGAAAGAATGCGGTAGCGATTTCGATTCCCCGTGATGATTACGTCGATGTTCCAGGTTACGGAATGAAGAAGATAAAAGAGGCATATAGCTACGCCAAATATGCTGAAGACTCTCGCCTTTACAAGGAGGGTGTTGAGCAACCTCGCCGCGAACATTTGGCACGAGATGCCGGGCGGGCTGTTGCAATTACCACAATTTCAAAATTTTTAAATGTTCCAATAGATCACTTTGCTGAGATTAATATGATTGGGTTTTATGACCTTGCAACAGCTCTTGGTGGAATCCAGGTCTGTTTAAAAAATGCAGTAAATGATCGGCAGTATTCGGGCGCAGTATTTCCCGCCGGATTACAGACAATTTCTGGAGTCGACGCTCTGAAATTTGTGCGGCAGCGTCACGGCCTACCAAATGGTGATTTAGATAGAACCCACCGTCAGCAAGCTTTTTTGACTGGCGTAATTACAAAATTTAGGGAACAAGGAATCTTTGGCGACATCGGTAAGGTTTCAGCTTTATTGAACGTCGCAAAGAAAAATGTTGTCATCGACTCTGGTTGGGATGTACTTGGTTTCTTGCCGCAAGCAACCGCCCTAACCAGGGGAAATATTACCTTTCATACTCTCCCAATCGAAGGGTATGTCATGCGAGATGGACAGAGTGTAAATCTGGTGGATCAGGCGAAAATCCAGAGATTAGTTCAAGAACTATTTAAACCAGCGGCAAAGAAAAAGAAGGGCAAGTTATCTCCATCACCATCTCCAACAAAAATAAATTATGCCAATTTAGCAAGCGGGGAAGCTGTTGATGGCAGCAAAATCCCTTGCGTAAACTAATCAGATTTGAGGCGATGTGTACGCAATTTTTGCAGTACTAATTGGCGTTGTGGTTGCAGTTCAAGCACGGATAAATGGTCAGCTATCGGTAGATCTTGATAATGGTTTAGCCGCAGCTCTTATCTCTTTTTTAACAGGCTGGACACTTCTGTTCTTCCTAGTTTTCGGTATTAAAAAGGAGCGGGTAGGACTCTTCGCAATCTTTGCTGCAATTAAAAGTAAAGATCTGGCACTCTGGGAGGTTGCCGGTGGCATCTTAGGAGGCTGTTTTGTAGCCGTTCAGAGTATTACTGTTCCACAAATAGGTGTTGCTCTGTTTACGATTGTTGTTGTTGCCGGGCAGACCGTCTCTTCACTCTTTGTAGATAAGGCAGGAATAACTGCAAGTGGCAAGCAGAAAATAACGCTTCCAAGAACTTTGGGTGCTATTGCAACTTTGATTGCGGTATTTATCGCGGTATACCCAGATTTAATTGGATCTGAATTTAGGTTTCTTCCACTACTACTTGCTCTGATAGTTGGTGTTTTCGCCTCTATCCAGCAAGGGTTAAACGGTCGACTCAATGTAGTAGCAAAAAGCCCCCTCGCAACTGCTTGGTTTAACTTTGCAACCGGCGCAGTAATCGTCGTTATTGCACTTGCAATTAATTTGGCATCTGGTGCGCGGATTGGCGCCCTGCCACATAATTTCTGGGTCTATACCGGTGGTACGGCTGGACTTATTTTTGTTGCGGTTTCAGCTTTTATAATTAAGCACTTAGGCGTCTTGAATTTTGTGATCTTAAATATTGCAGGTCAGTTAATTGGTGCTGTGATAATTGATTGGCTATTTCCTGCAAAAGCCGGATCGCTAAATGGTTATCTAATTTTTGGAACAGTAATGACTATTGCATCGATCGCAATCTCTAGATTGATAGAGCCCAAAAAAGCTAAAGTTTAATCGTCATCCTCGTCGTGATTTCCATCGTCCTCGCGCTCATTACGCTCATCGTCGTCGTCATCTCCGCCACCAGAAATAGTGGGCATTGGAACTGGATTGCCAATTGGAGCTTTTGATTTAGTTGGAGTAGCTGACTTACTTGGAGTAGCTAAATCACTAGGCGCTTTAGATATAACAGTTTCCGGGCTCTTACTCGGTTGTACATTAGGTGAAATAACCTCTGCCGGCTTTAATTCGGCATAGGCAACTCCTGCAGCAATTACTAATCCAATGCCGACAAGTGCAATCTGTGATTTCATTATTTTGTGCGTGGTTTAGCCTTGCCCACATTCTTCTTCGGACCGGCCTTTTTAAAGGTTCCCTTTGGAAGTGGCGCTCGTTTTGCAGGAGCTTTCTTTGCAAATTTCTTTGGACTAGAGGCATTCTTGAAAGGTGGGCGCTTAGTCTCAGCGCTCTCAGCATCCGCACGCCAACTTGAAGTAGCAGGGCGAGAGTCAGATTTATAACTCTTCTTTACTGGCTTTGCACTTGAATTGCTTGCCTCAAAGCGCTTTGCCGTTCCAAATCGATCTGCCTTAGCTGGACGATCTGATTTCTCAAAGCGTTCTGACTTAGGATGACGATCTGCACGAAATGTCCGCTCTGGTTTTGAAGGGCCCTCGAATTTTTCGCTTCTCTCATTACGTACCGGACGCTCTTCATATTTTGGTTTTGTTGGAGCAGCGCCACGAAATGAACGAACGGGTTTCTTGCTATAACTCTCGCTCTTAACATCAATCTTTCGCTCGGTGGAATCACTGATGCGACCCCCGCCTTCACTTCTCTTTTTAAAGTTTCCGGAATGTCCTCTTCGGAATCCACCACGGTCACCACGGTCACGGCTACCACGGTCATTGCGCCCTGGTCTTTCGGCTTCAACGATTACTGGAACTCCTGATGGTTCTTGTGCGCCTGTTACCCGAATTAGCTCAGGATCTGATGGGCGAACATAAACTTCATTTAGCTTTACCTTGGCTTGGTTTGTGATTCCAAAAATTCCACGCTTCTGCTTGTGGGTTGCTAGAGTCACTACGGTTCCTGTTGCACCCGCACGCGCAGTACGTCCAGCGCGGTGTAGATAATCTTTATGGTCAGCCGGTGCATCTACATGAACTACAAGAGACACATCATCAACGTGAATACCCCGAGCTGCAACATCGGTTGCTACAAGTGCGCTTGCACGTCCATCTTTAAATGCCGCTAAAACTCTGGTTCGCTGGCCTTGTGATTTGCCGCCATGAAGGACACCTACTGGGACGCCAGAGCGCAACATCTTCTCGGCAAGTTTATCTGCGCCGTGTTTAGTGCGAACAAAGAAAATTGTACGGCCTTCGCGAGCAGCAATCTGAGTTGCTACTAGGTCTTTATGTCCTTGATCCATAATCAGTACGTGGTGCAACATATCTGCCGCGCGTGACTTTTCATTCTCAAGTGAGTGTGTGATTGGATTTTTAAGAAAGCGCTTTACTAGAGAGTCAACATCACGATCTAGAGTTGCTGAGAAAAGTAGACGTTGTCCGTCATCCTTTGTCTGCCCTAGAAGTTCTTTAACAACTGGCAAGAAGCCCATGTCCGCCATCTGATCGGCTTCATCTAAAACTGTAATTGCGACATCATCTAGAACAACATGCTTCTTCTCAATTAAATCGATTAAACGCCCTGGAGTTGCTACAAGAATTGTTACACCAGAACGAAGCGCCTTAATTTGGCCGACATAAGAGAGACCACCTGCTACAACTTGTGTACTTAATCCAACTTTACGAGAGAGTGGGCCAACTACATCTGAAATTTGAACAGCGAGTTCGCGGGTTGGTGAGAGAATTAACCCAAGTGGGCGATGTGGTTTTGCGGTACGACCTTCAAGCCTGGTCAACATTGCTAAACCGAATGCAAGTGTCTTTCCAGAGCCTGTCTGACCACGTCCAAGTACATCGCGACCCTTAATTGCATCGGGAAGAGTTGCACTTTGAATTGGGAATGGTGAGGTGATTCCTTGAGCATCCAGAGCTTCTACGAGCGCAGGGGCAATACCTAAATCTTTAAATGACATAAAAATACCAATCGAGACATCAAGCGTGTCTCGTGGTGCTAAAGAATAAGACTCGCAAGTGAACCTTGATTCTTATCAGAGGGTTCTTTGGGGAGTGCTGCGGTTGCAACAACTGACTAATTGTAACCTACTAAATTACCTTGCGACGCCATGCTGCATATTTTGAGGCTAGTGGATCAGTTATTTGTGCATATTTGCGGCCAGTTGCACGCGTTAATAATAAGTCTGCAAGTTCGGGATTTCGGGCAAGTATCGGTCCATGCATGTAACTTCCAAAAATATTTCCAGATACAGCTCCATCAAATTTATCGTCGCCATTTCCCGTACCTTTTAAGACTTTTCCGAAGGGCTCTGCCGTTGGCCCTAAAGTCGTATGACCCATATGGTTTTCAAAGCCAGTTAATTCAAACCCAAGAACTGTTGAAGTAGTTTTGATATCGCCAACAATTCGCTTAGAGCCAGGCTTGCTAGTCACATCCAAGATTCCGAGTCCTTCAACCTCTACTCCATTGGCCCAGAAAGATCTGCCCATTATCTGAAAACCGGCACAAATTGCTAAGACCACAGCGCCACGTTCTATCGCCATTTCAAGAGTATTTAAATTATTACTTCGTTTTAACGCCTCTAAACTCAAAAGTTGTGCCGTATCTTCAGCGCCACCAAGTAGATAGATATCGCCATTTGTTGGTAGCTCATCATTGTATGAAACATCAAAAATTGTTGCTGTTATTCCATGAAATTTTGCGCGGAAAGCTAAAACTTCGGCATTTCCTTGATCGCCATATGTTCCCAATAATTCGTTATGGATTCGGACAATTTTTAGTTGGCTCATGAATTCACCAACTCATAAAATGCGGTGTATGCCGCGAGGACATGAACTGCGGAGTCCGTCGGAAATTTACTAATTGCAGCTTCAAAATCAGTTGCGATTTCGGCTTCGATACCTGCAACATGTAAACGGTAGGCGATATCCAGAGCTCGTTCGCCACTTACAACAATCTGTTTGCCTGTTAACTGATCAAAAGAGATATCCCAGAGCCAAGAGGTGTCGATTCCATCGACCTCTCTAGAGTTAACTATCAGAAGAACGCTAGATCCAGATACGGAATTAAGAGCTTCACTCCAAGATGCAGGATTCTTTGTAAGGCGTAACTTTAACTTCACACCATTTTTCACTTTATCGACGCTACGTTCTAGCGCTCGTTCATCAATTTCGCTCTCGCTTGCACCAAGAATTTTGCCAGCAACGTTAGCCATTGCTGCATTTTTATATGCTGCAGTTCCAGGCTGCAAAATTATATTTGCACCTGAATTAGTTAGGCCACAACTGCACTTATAGTTATTTCCAACCCACTTTAAATATGTACCACATGCTGGGCAGACAGCGGCATCTAAATGCCTGCGACCACCAAAGGAGATCTTCTCTGAGTTAGCTGCTGAACTTAAAACTAGGTTTACAAATGGGTCATCGATATCTCCGACAAATATAGTTTTGGGCGAGATCTTTGCACTAAGTGCCCACCTATCGGCTACCCGCTTAACCTCGTGCATCCGATGAAGTTGGTCCCTGGTTAGATTTAAGAGCAATACGATCTTTGGTTTTGCCTCTTCAATAATGTTGGCTAGATGCAACTCATCTACCTCTAATACTGCAAAATCAGATTTCGCCATCAATGCTGCGGCAATTCCGCGATCAAGATTAGATCCAGAAATACTTGTCGTAACCGAACCCAAACTTGAAACTATTTTAGCAAGTGCTTTAGTTGTTGAAGTTTTTCCATTTGTTCCTGATACGCAGATTATTGTTCGCCCTTTTGATAGCTCTGAAATCGCTCGTGGGCTTAATTTAAGTAGTACCCATCCCGCAATGGTTTCACCTGATTTACGGAGAATCTTCCGAGAGAGTAGTGCGGCAAATTTTGCAATCAGAATAGAGAGTTTTAATCTCATTTACTTCCTCCAGTTCTTGGCCGCAGTAAATTAATTTGTGGAGCCCCTGGTCGGGATTGAACCGACGATCTGCTCGTTACGAATGAGCTGCTCTACCACTGAGCCACAGAGGCGCGAGTGATTCAAAAATTAATCTACTCGTACAACACCAGTTGGGGTAGCAAGGTGAACTGCGACTATCCCTGAGTCACCGTCATTTAGTGAGACATCTACCCATTCAACTTCAATATTATTTCCGATTGCCTTCTCTATTTCAGAACCAATCCATTCAGAGATTTTTGATTTATCTCCAGCAATCTCAACTTTTACAATTTTAGAGATAGCTTTTCCATCGGCTGATGGATGTTGAAGAGTGAGCCATTGAATAAAGAATGGAAGTTGCTTGTCTTCTAGTAGTTCTAGGATTCCAATTTGTTTCCAAGATAAGTCATTCCCATCTGGCTTAGTACGGTGACCTTCAACTGCCGAGCGCCCAAGTCGTTCTTCAATCGGTGAGATGTCATCGCTAGCTAGTACCCAGGTTAACCAACCGCCACCTTCTGCTGCGCGTTTTGAAACTGCTTTACCAAATGGTGAGGCATCTGCCGCAGGATGATCAAGCGGGCAGACGACTTCTAAATAATGTCCATTCTGTAATGAAAGAGTAAAGTTTCGAGTTCCAAATCTTGGGTGAACTCCACCATCAACAAAGGTTGAACCAAGTCTTGAACCGAGGCGTTGAACTGTGTCGGCTAGTTGATCATGAGAGGTTACATATGAGACGTGGTCTAAGCGCATGGGGAAATAATGCCGTATATCAAATGGTACTAATTACCACTTTGGGTGCAAAACAGAGCTTTCGAGGGGGATTTGCCCGTTAAAAAGAAGCGATTTACGGTCTGGTCGATGCATTTATTGCCTCGCCCGTGTCCGGTGTGGCCCTCGCCCTTTAGCGTCAATAACTTCGCATTTACAAATGACTCGGTTAAGTTCTCAGCCCAAAGATATGGCGTAGCTGGATCTTGGGTAACTCCGATTATCAAGACTGGATCTGTTTGAATATTAAATAGTTCTACTTCTGGCAGATTTGGCTTGGCTTGCCAATACTTGCAAGGCAGAGTTGAAAAACTTAAGTAAGGGCCGAAAACCGACGAACTCTCTCTAAACACTTCTTGGTCCTCTGCCATATCGGCGACTGTACGTTCTTCGCGCCAATCTAGGCAGGTAATCATAATTGAAATATCTGTCTGATTGCTGTAATAGTTACCAGACTCATCTCGATCGTTGTAGCGATCGGATAATTTAAAAATTAATTTTGGATTGTTTTTATTAATGGCAAGGTTAAGTGCCTCGGTTAATTCGCGCCAACCCGTTACGGAATTATAAAGCGATTGGGCGATTGCTGTTATTATCAATGATTGTGTGGCTGTTCTCTCTTCATCAGTTTTACCAATCAGCCGCATCGGCTCTGATTTAGCTTTTTCAAGCATTCTTTCAATATCCGATAATTTAAATTGGTCCTGTGAATTTAGATAATTTTTAAGCGCCCCATCAAAACCAATTGCCTGTGCCAATCCTTGGTCGCGCAGTGTTATTTCAGGTGCCACTGCGCCATCTAGAACTAACCTTCCAACCTTTTTAGGAAAGAGTGCGGCATATATAGTTCCAAGATAAGTTCCATAGCTTTTGCCTAAATAATTTAACTTCATATCACCTAAGAGTTCGCGCAATATGTCCAGATCTTTAGCAGCCTCATAAGTGCTGTAATGCCCCAGTTTTTCACCTGCAGCATCTGCGCACTTA
>DFDL01000018.1:5472-11105 GCA_002367715.1 Actinobacteria bacterium UBA3028 | reverse complement strand
GCGCGAGTTGTTCCAGCCTCGAGAAAGGCATCTTCCTCCTGATTAGAAAGGCATCTGATTGGCTCTGATTCATTTACTCCACGTGGATCAAATCCAACTATGTCAAATTTTTGATTAATTTCATCAGAGACAATTGATCGCGCGTTGTAAGCATAATCTGTCGCCGATCCTCCCGGTCCTCCGGGGTTTACAACGATAGAACCAATCCTGGCAGCTGGTTTTGTGGCTCTATGGCGTAGTACTTCTAATGTAAAAGTCCTATCGTTAATTTCCTGATAATTGACCGGAACTTTAAATGAACTGCACTCGAAATCTTCGTAGCATTCCTGCCAATTTAATTCTTGTGAATAAAATTTCTCAAGAGTCCAATTGCTCTCTTCTGATTGATGGATCACTAAAATTGCTGCTACTGCAATTAACACTAGTGCTATCAAAAAAGATGCTAAGCGCTTTGCTCTCATTATTTAAGGGAGACCATTAACGCTTCGATTGTCAGAAGTGGCGCCGCATTATGTGAAAGATTGTTACGGGCGCTCATAATTGATTCTAATTTCCTAAGAGTGGCCTCTGGGGTAGTTTTACTAGCTAACTCAGTTATTTCACCTAGCAAATCTCCATTGATTATTGAGTCATGTGAATTTGATTGAACTAAAAGAATATCGCGATAGAGTGTTGCAATGTCTAGTAGCGCTCTATCCAAATAATCTCTAACCATCCGAGTGGTCCTGGATTTCTGTTCTTTCTCCAACTCTTTTACCGCTTTAGACCCACCTTGAGTTAATTTTGATCCTTGCTGCCCCCACGCCTCTTTAAGTGATGCTAGCTCGACGCCATCTCGTTTTTCGGCATCCTCTTCAGCCTCAGTTTTTGCTGCTTCCACCAGTACTTGGGCGGCCTTAAATGCTGATGCCACATCCGTAATTAGCAGCGATATCTTTAGGATTGCCTCACGTCTTGATCTAGCAACACCATTAAGGGCCAAATATCTAGCGCGACCGATATGGCCTTGAGATGCACGAGCTGCAAACTCCGCCATCTTCGGTGAGATATTTTCCCGCTCCAATAGCGCGGCAACCGCCGATGTTGAAGGTGTGCGCAGTACCAAACTTCTTGTTCGCGAGCGAATAGTTGGCAGCACATCTGTTGTGCTTGGAGCACAAAGTAGCCAGACCGTTCGTAACCCTGGCTCTTCGATCGCTTTTAAGAGCGCACTTGCTGCAGATTCTGTTAGCCGATCCGCATCTTCAATTACCACAACCCGGTAGTTCCCTACAGATGGACTCCAAGAAGCGCGAGTAATGAGTTCGCGAATTTCGCCGATTTTAATCGAAAGTCCTTCGGTTGCAATAAGTTCGACATCGGCATGGCTTCCCTTAATTGCAGTCTTGCAATCCGTGCACTCATTACACCCATTATTTTTACAGACCAGGCCGGCCGCAAAAGCTAGTGCTGCATTGCTTCTGCCAGATCCTGGAGGACCAGTAAATAGCCAAGCATGTGTCATCCCCTGTGTAGAGTTTTCATTATCTTTTGAGGCAGTTATAGCTTCGACTAGAATTGAAATTATGCGCTCTTGATTAATTAGCTCTTCAAATACTCGCATCGAATATTATTTTCTGAATCGCTTTTTTTCACGCTGATTTACTACAAGTGATGGAAGTTTGATTACGCGTTCAAGAATTTGTTCATGAATCTCTTCAACGCTCGAAGAGGCATCAACCACAAAGTAGCGCTCCGGATCAGAGTTCGCGATATTTAAATACTCCTGTCGAATTCGTTCATGAAAAGCAAGTGGCTCGGCCTCTAATCGATCTCGTGACTGCAGCCTGGATAACCCTTTGGCCGCCGGGATATCTAAAATAATTGTTAGGCTTGGAATCAAACTTTCAGTTGCCCACCTAGAAATTCTTGCGACTTCTGCCGGTAGTAAGACTCTTCCTGCGCCTTGGTAGGCAACTGATGAATCCAAATATCTATCTGTAATAACAACTTTTCCAGCCTTCAGTGCTGGGTTTATCAGAGAATAAACATGATTTGCCCGATCCGCGGCATACATAAGCGCTTCGGCTCTTGGAGAAATATTCCCAGTTTTGTTGTCCAATAAGATTTCACGCAATTTTTTGCCGAGCGGTGTTCCGCCTGGTTCGCGAGTTAATAGAACACTCTCACCATTTGATTCTAGATAATCTTTCAATAATTGGGTCTGGGTGGATTTACCAGAACCTTCACCACCTTCAAATGAGATAAAAGTTCCTGGGTGCATATCATCTGTTATTCCACCAAGCTCGCCTCGGAAAGCTGAGAGAACGTCTGACCACAGTGAAACATTCGGGCGATCTCGCATGGTTCGGTAAGAGATTATTCCAACGATTACGCCGATTATTCCGGCGGCTAGCATTGTGAAAGCTGCTCCGTTATATGTGGTTTCGAAATCATTGAATTTAAATGTGTGCTTGCCAATTGCTGCTGCTGCGATTGGAGCAGTTGCTAGAACTAGTACCAAAGAAATTCGAATCAGAGATTGTACAAAGGCAAAGGTGCGGCCTCGGACTTCATCTGCAACTTCAAGTCCTAACATAGTGAAACCAGTCACCCATGAGATTCCAGCAAATGCACCCAGGAGAATCGTTACAAATATGGCAAGAACCAAGTTTGTAATTAGCGCGAGGAGAATTAGAAATAGCGATGAGATGGTTAGGGCGGCGCCAAATATTCGGCGGCGAGAGAATTGTGAAAATATCTTTGGTCCAAATGAGATTCCAAGTGCTAGCCCAGTAAATACAGCGCCAAATAGGACTCCATACGCAGCATCTCCTGCATTTAGATCGCCAACAAAAGTTCTGGCGAGTCCGATAACTGCCCCTGCCGCGAAGAAAGCACCGAGCATTCCAAAGATTAAACCTCTAATTATCTTCGATTGATTTATAAATTTAAAGCCATCTATTAGCGATTTACCTATGCTCTCCTGTACGACGGCAGTACTGCCAGCGCCCTTAGGTATTTCTCGCAATTTATAGACTATTAAAGCTGTGTAGAGAAATGAGAAGGAATCTAGATAGAGTGCTAAATCAGCGGTGGATGAATATCCATCTGGCAGCAATGGAGATAGCGCAGTTGAAAATAGCGCAAGGATTGAGAATGCAATAGCAGCAATCGGGGCAGTCCCATAGGCAGCTAAGAGTGATACTTGATTTGCACTCTCTAATTTATTTGCTGGAACCATATTAGGAATTGTTGCCTCTTTTGCTGGTGACCAGAAGAGTGTGAAACATTCAACCAAGATTGTGGCGGTGTAGAGCCAGAAATAATTTCCGACTAACGGTATTGATAGATAGAGTGCAAAGCGAAAAATATCGCAGAAAATCATTAATTTGCGGCGGTCGAATCGATCTGCAATAACTCCAGCAATTGGACCAAGAAATACCGCGGGTAAAAGTCGGACTATAAATACTCCAGCAATCGCAAAGTTTGCAGTGGTGTAATCACCATTCGAAAGTTCCTGCGCCATTGCTGTAGTTGCAAGTAGGCCAAGCCAATCTCCAAAGGATGAGACTGCCATCGACTTCCAGAGTTTTCTAAAAGCAGGAATCGCTAAAACACTTCTACTCGAGGATCCTGCAGGAACTCCGGGATATGGTAGTGAGTTCGTCATGGGCTAAGCCTACTTATGCTGTTGGAGCAGGCGTAGTTTTGGCCTTGCCCTTGCCTGATGCCGCCTTTTTCTTAGTTTTAGCCTTACCAGTCGCTTTGACGGTGTTTTTTGTTAGAGATGGCGCGCTCTTCTTCGCCCGCTTGCTGCTTTTTTTAACCCGTTTGGCTCCGCCATTTTCAGCTTCCCAAGCTCTTCGTCCAGCTAGTAATTCCAGCCCTCTTTCAAGTGTTAAGAACTCTAAGTTGTCGCCTCTGCGCAAGGTTGCGTTGGTCTCACCATCGGTGATGTACATGCCAAATCTTCCATCTTTAACTAATACTTGCCGTGAACTCTCTGGATCAACTCCTAAATCCTTTAACGGTGGCTTTGCAATTCCACGACGTCGAACCTTTGGTTGTTTATATAGTTCAATCGCTTCATCAAGTGAAATAGCAAAGAGTTGGTCTTCAGAGGTAAGAGTTCTTGAGTCACTTCCATGAGTCATATAAGGGCCGTAGCGCCCATTTTGTACTGTGATTGGAACATCTTCATATTCACCCAACGCGCGCGGAAGTGACATCAACTTAAGAGCATCATCTAAAGTAATTGTGTCTAGAGTCATTGTTGAAAAAAGCGATGCGGTCTTTGGTTTTGGTGCATCTTTCTTCTTGCGTGGCTTCTTTAGTTCTCCAGTTTTCTTATCTACAACCATTTCGGGTTCTGGAAACACTTCTGTTATGTATGGGCCAAAACGTCCAGACTTTGCAAGTAGTGGCAAATTTGAATCTGGATGTACTCCGAGTTCGCGCTCTCCAGAAGGTTGTGCCAATAAATCAATCGCAACTTGAAGTGTTAATTCATCGGGAGCCATAGTCTCTGGAATATTTGCAAATTTACGATCATCGCCAATTCCCTTTTGAATGTAAGCCCCATATCTACCGACTCGAATCTCAATATCTTCGCCCATCTTCATTGTGTTAATTTGTTGGGCATCTATCGCGCCAAGGTCGGCTGAGAGTGCTTCTAGGCCTGGGTTTCCCTCGGTACCAAAGAAAAATTTGGTTAACCAAGAGACTCGATCCTCTTCGCCATTTGCAATTCGATCTAGGTCTTCCTCCATAGATGCAGTGAATTCATAATCAATTAATTTTCCAAAGTGTTGTTCAAGTAGGCCAGTTACAGAGAATGCTAGAAATGTTGGAACTAAAGCTCGCCCACGCTTAGAAACATACCCACGGTCTTGAATTGTGCTCATAATCGAGGCGAAGGTTGATGGTCGTCCAATCCCAAGTTCTTCTAATTTCTTGACCAGAGTTGGTTCGGTATATCTAGCAGGTGGTTTAGTTTCATGGCCTTCACAGATGTAATTTGATACTTTTATCAAATCTCCAACGTCCATAGCTGGTAGGCGTTTATCACTCTCATTTGTGGCCTCATCGCTATTTTTATCTTCAACGATATCTTCATATGCCGCAAGAAAGCCTGGAAATGTTACGACAGAGCCATTTGCTCTAAAGATTGCAGCTTCACCAGTCTTGGTTGCGACATCAAAATCTACCCGCATCTGCATTTTTTTAGCGTCGGACATTTGGGATGCAATCGTTCGCTTCCAAATTAAATCGTAAAGCGCGAATTCATCACGAGATAACTCTGGTGCTAACTCACCCGGTGTTCTAAAACTCTCACCTGCTGGCCTAACCGCTTCATGTGCCTCTTGTGCATTCTTTGATTTACCTTCATATAATCGCGGAGCTGTCGGAATATATTCAGCGCCATACAAAGCCTTGGCAGAATTTCTTGCAGATTCAATTGCGCTCTGTGAAAGTGTTACTGAATCGGTACGCATATAAGTTATGTAGCCATTCTCGTATAACCGTTGTGCGATACGCATTGTTATTTGCGCGCCCCAGCCAAGCCTAGAGCCGGCATCTTGCTGCATTGTTGATGTTGTAAATGGCGCTTTCGGCCGCTCAGTTCTGGGTGACTCTTCCGTGGATTTAAC
>DFDL01000018.1:0-5246 GCA_002367715.1 Actinobacteria bacterium UBA3028 | reverse complement strand
GGCCGACTTCTCTTTTAACCCGCCATTTGCATCAAAATCATTTGTGGCGGCAACGCGTTTCCCATTAAGAGATAGAAGTCTGGCGCTGAACCCTGCCTCGCACTGGGCTGTTAGATCCCACCAGTTAGATGAGATAAATGCCATCCGCTCACGTTCGCGTTCAACGATCAAGCGAGTTGCAACCGACTGCACACGACCGGCAGAAATGCGGGGCATAACTTTCTTCCATAAAACTGGTGAAAGTCGATAACCATAAAGTCGATCTAAAACTCTGCGAGTCTCTTGGGCGTCAACGAGTCGATAATCTAAATCTCGAGTCTCTTCTGCAGCTTTCTTTATCGCCTCTTTTGTAATTTCATGAAAGACCATCCGCCTAATTGGAATTTTTGGGCGCAGAACTTCGATTAGGTGCCAAGCAATGGCTTCGCCTTCGCGGTCCTCATCAGTTGCCAGAATTAATTCATCGGCATCTTTCATTAACGCCTTTAACTCTGCGACCTTCGCTCTTTTGTCGGGATTAATTACATAAAGTGGCGCAAAGCCCTCTTCAATATTTACACCCTCTTTAGCCCAAGCAATTTTCTTATACTCTTTTGGGATATCAGCAGCTCGTTGAGGCAGGTCACGGATATGGCCGACTGAGGCCTCCACAACGTACTCATCTCCTAAGAAGCCACCAATCTTGCGTGCCTTCGCAGGAGATTCAACGATTACGAGTTTTATACCCATAGTCCTTAGGGGAAGTTCCTAACTCTTATTTAAGCTCTTCTTGCTCTGATTAGAGGATAGTTGTGGATGCGCGACGATTTCGAATCAGTGCGTAAATAATTACCAAAGTTGCTACTGCGGCAATTATGCGTGAGTAATTTGCATTGTCATTAAGGGCAAATCCAACAATTGCTGGAGTTACAAGTAATCCGACCAGATTCATAACTTTAATTAGTGGGTTAATAGCTGGACCTGCTGTGTCTTTAAATGGATCTCCCACTGTGTCACCAACGATAGTTGCGTGATGTGCATTAGATCCCTTTCCACCATGGTTTCCATCTTCAACCATTTTCTTTGCGTTATCCCAAGCACCACCAGAGTTCGATAGAAATACCGCCATCAAAGTTCCGGTGCCAATTGAGCCTGCAAGATATGCGCCAAGTGCGCCAACACCTAAACCAAATCCGACGGCGATTGGTGCCATAACTGCAAGTAACCCTGGTGTTACGAGTTCACGAAGTGAGTCACGAGTACAGATATCTACTACGCGACCATATTCTGGCTTCTCGGTTCCCTTCATGATTCCAGGATGCAATCTAAATTGTTCACGAACTTCATAAACTACTGCGCCAGCTGCTCGTGAGACTGCATTGATTGCAAGGCCAGAGAACATAAATACAACTGCTGCGCCAATTATTAATCCAACTAAGTTGCGCGGATCTGCAACATTGAAAATACCTTGATATTGAAGTGCGACCTCAGCATCGCCAACAGCTTTATGAACAGCTTCCTTAATCGCATCTGTAAATGCACCAAATAGAGCTGTTGCTGCAAGTACCGCTGTAGCAATTGCGATTCCTTTTGTGATTGCCTTTGTTGTGTTACCTACTGCATCTAGAGAGGTAAGGATTTGAGCACCTTCACCCTTTACGTCTCCAGACATCTCAGCAATTCCTTGAGCGTTATCTGAAATTGGGCCAAAGGTATCCATTGCAACAATTACACCGACAGTTGTAAGTAGACCAGTTCCCGCTAGTGAGACTGCAAATAGTGAGAGAACAATTGAACCGCCACCTAATAAGAATGCGCCGAATACTGCAGCTGCAATTAGTAGCGCAGAATAAACCGCTGATTCAAATCCAACTGAGATACCGGCAAGAATTACTGTTGCGGCGCCAGTTTTTGAAGATGCTGCAACATCATTTACTGGACGCTTACCAACTTCAGTAAAGAATCCGGTCAATAATTGAATTGCTGCGGCCAATAGAATTCCGATTAGTACTGCGCCGATTGCAAGAACGCGAGGATTAACATCAGCTGCGGCTGCTTCCGGAGTTAAGCCAGACATTTGCTTTAGTGAAGCTGGTAGGTAGGTATAAGTTGCAAATCCAACTAGAACTGCTGAAATAATTGCCGATGAAAAGAATGAGCGATTGATCGCCTGCATGGCTGATTTATCAGTTGGGCGAAGGCGGGTAATAAAGATTCCGATAATCGCTGTGAGGATTCCAATTGCTGGAACTATCAATGGAAATATCAATCCGGCATCACCAAATCCAGCTTTTCCAAGAATTAGCGCTGCAACAAGTGTTACTGCGTAAGACTCAAAGAGGTCTGCCGCCATTCCTGCGCAATCTCCTACGTTGTCACCAACGTTATCTGCAATTGTTGCAGGGTTGCGAGGATCATCTTCTGGAATTCCTTGTTCAACTTTTCCAACTAAATCCGCGCCGACATCTGCAGCCTTTGTAAAGATACCGCCGCCAACGCGCATAAACATAGCAAGCATTGCTGCGCCGAAACCAAAACCTTCAAGAACTGCTGGTGCGTTTTCGCGATAGATTGCAACAACAAGTGATGCGCCTAGTAATCCCAAACCAACTGTTGTCATTCCGACAACGCCACCAGTTCTAAATGCAATCTTTACTGCATTCTCTGCTGACTTCTGTCGGGCTGCCTCTGCAACACGAACATTTGCCCGAACTGCTAGCCACATACCGTTATAGCCAACGGCCGCAGAGAAGACTGCGCCGAGTAAGAAGAAGATAGAACGGCCTAAGCGAATTTCGAAATCTCCTGGTAAGGCGAAGAGCAGGAAGAAAACTATTGCTACAAAATATGAGAGGGTCTTAAATTGACGATTCAAATAAGCTGCTGCGCCTTCTTGAACGGCCTCTGCTATCTCCTGCATTTTCTCGGTTCCCTCGTTCGCTGCCAAAACTTGAGCGCGAAGAGCGTATGCAATGGCTAGTGCCACTAACGAAATACCCAGAACCACATAAACGTAGGTCAGGTTGGAACCAGTTACTTGGACCAGATTTTCCACGAAGATCTCCTATATGTGTGCGTCGTTGAACCCATGAGGTCGAAAGATTACACATAGAAGCGCTACCAGATGCAAATAAATAGGTATTCCACAGATTAATTGCGCTCAATTTAGCTTAGGTTAGGTTAGGCGACCAGATAACCTAACCCCACAATGAACCTATTTGAGAACCTATTTGAGAACTTAACTGACCTGCTCGATGCCCACGCGGTTGTCTCTGGCCTTGGATTAATAGGTGTGCTGGCCATTATTTTTATGGAAACTGGGCTGCTGATTGGCCTAATTTTCCCAGGGGGCGAGGTCGTCTTCCTTGCTGGAATTGCTGCTTCTGGAACAGGAGCTGCACTTTTAGGTGATGCCAAACTATCGGCTCCATTGTTATTCGCATTGGCACCAATCGCTGCAATTACAGGTGGTGAAGTTGGCTATTGGTTTGGCAAAAAATTTGGCAGAAAGTTTTTTGATCGACCAAACACTAGATTCTTTAATCAAAGAGTGGTCGCCACTACTGAGAAGTGGTTAATTAAATATGGCCCACGTAAGGCTTTAGTTTTTGGGCGCTTTGTTCCATTTGCCCGAACCCTGATTAATCCAGTCTGTGGAGTTACACATCTAGATCGTAAATTATTTTCAACTTGGAATGCAATCGGGGCAATTATCTGGACCCAGGTTGCAATCGGAATTGGTTATCTTCTCGGTGATGTAATCAAGGGATCAGTAAATCAATATTTATATCCAATTGTTGGATTAATTGTATTGATCTCGCTTTTGCCGCTTTTCAGTGGAATCTATAAAGAGCGTAAAGAGAGAAAAGGTTAGAGCCCTAAATCTGCAAGTTGGTAGGCCGCTAAATACTTCAAACCATTTTCGGCAATAAGTGGCGCAGCACCGCGTTCAACAATAACTGCAACACCAACCACAATTGCGCCCGCCTCTTTAAGTGCTTCGACTGCAGTCATAACTGATCCACCTGTTGTGGATGTATCTTCAACCGCAAGAACCCGGCGGCCTTTAACATCGGGTCCTTCGATTCGACGCTGTAGCCCATGTGCTTTTTCAGCTTTGCGAACTACAAAAGAATCTAAGTTGCGACCTTTACTTGCCGCAACATGCATCATCGCTGTTGCAACTGGATCTGCTCCGAGAGTTAAACCGCCGACGGCATCGAATTCTAAATCTTTAGTTAAATCAAGCATTACTTCGCCAACTAGAGGAGCTGCAACAGAATCAAGAGTTACGCGACGAAGATCGACGTAGTAGTCGGCTTCTTTACCTGAAGATAAAATAACTTTGCCATGAACTACGGCCTTATTTAGAATTTCTTCTCTCAACTTGTCGCGTGAATTCATGCGTGAACCTTAGCCCTCTTCCTTATAAACCATGATTGTTTGCTTACCTTTTCGCACCAAAGATTTTGGCGGATTGGCTTCAATTAACGCATCAACTTCGGTGCGTAGCTTTGCAACCTCCAGCGCCATTGACGCCACGGCGGATTCCAATTCCATAATTCGTTTTATTCCTGCAAGGTTTATTCCTTCACCGACAAGGCGCTGAATATTTCGCAATGATGCAATGTCAAGCAACGAATATCTACGGCCCCGGCCTGATGCGCGACCTGGTGAAACTAAACCCATGCGATCGTATTGCCGCAAAGTTTGCGGATGCATTCCGGAAAGTTGTGACGCAATTGAAATTACATATACGGCTTCATCATCTGAATGTTCTTCATTGCTCATGACTACGCCCTCGCTCTCTGTGCTAAATCAGCCCGCGGATTGAATTCTTCCGTAGCTTTTGCAAAAGCTTCAAGCGCTTCTTTTGCTTTACCATCAACGCGTTGCGGAACTTGAATCTCAATAGTAATTAATAAATCGCCAGTGCCTCTGGCGGTTTGCACGCCACGAGATTTAATTCGAAGTGTGCGGCCATTAGGCGTGCCCGGAGCGATACGAACTGTTACTTCATCGCCATCAAGAGTCGGAACTTTTATATCAGCTCCAAGCGCAGCTTCGGTAAAGGTAACTGGAAGCGTCATCAATAAATTGGATTCGTTTCTTGAAAACACTGGATGTTTCACAACATTTACAGTTACAAATAAATCACCAGGACCTGCTGGCCCTTTGCCACCGCGCCCCTTTAATTTAATTTTTGCACCGTCATTAATTCCGCCAGGAATTCTTGTGGTTACAGAATTTGCCTTACCGCCTTGTGG
>DFDL01000026.1 GCA_002367715.1 Actinobacteria bacterium UBA3028 | reverse complement strand
TGGTGCTTAATCCCTCTCTTTCTGATGAAGAAAAAACCAAGGCAAGAGCTTCCCCAATCAATCCTTAAATTTGCAGGTGAGATCAACATGAAGCGAGAGCTTAGAAAGATTAAGACTCCAGATGATCTCTTTGGGGAGAGAGAAGGATAGTTAGAACTATTTATCACTGTTTATAGATTATTGAAGAGCTTCGAAAACAACTGCAATGACATTAGCTCCAGCATCCTCAAGCCCTTTAGCTCTCTCTCCAATCCATCCAGCCCTACCATGTCGTGGCATCATCGCTGCTGTTGCTTTTGCACCACCTCTGGCAGCTATTGCAGCAGAAGAAAGTCCAGAGCGAAGATCACTCGCATCATTTAGGGCAGTTAGCGCCGGCGCTAGCGCATCGAGCAAAGTTCTCTCACCAACTGATGCTTTTCCGCGCGCAGCTATTCCCTCAAATGCAGCCTTGAAGCCTTTTTGAACATTCTCTAAAGCTGAACAATCATTTGAGACCACCCCTGAAGCTCTAATAAAACCGGTAGCAAACAAGGTGCCAAAGGTTGAGGGCGCTGACTTTGAAATTTCACGACCCAGCATCATCAGATCTGCCTTTAAATCACCAGTAGATAATGAAATGCCAGATCTAATTCCTTCAGCAATTTTTCCCGCTGTTATTCCTAAGTCTCCATCTCCAGCGGCAGAATCTAACTCCTCAAATCTCTTTGAGTTATTCTCCAGCGCCTTGGCCACTTTCTCTAAAGTTGCGGAAAACTCATTCATACCTGGGTGAAGAAAGGAGTGTGCGCAGCGGCGTTAATGTAACCAAGTAGTTCTGAGTCAACTCTAATAACCGAAATAGATGCACCAGCCATCTCTAGCGAAGTGGCAAACTCACCAACATATACCCGGGCTACATCAATTCCGTCGCCACTGAAAATCTTTTTTACTTGACGGTACATGATATAGAGCTCTTCAGGAGGGGTTGCTCCCAGGCTATTCATAAGAACACATACTTTATCTCCGGACTTTAATGATAAATCACTCTTAATCGCGCTGATTAGTTCTGTAGTAATTTGGTCTGCAGTCTCTAATTTAGCTTTTCTAATGCCTGGCTCGCCATGAATACCCATGCCAATTTCCATTTCGCCAGCTTTAACTTCAAATGTTGGATGCCCAACGGTTGGAAGAGTGACTGGGCTAAGTGCCACTCCCATTGTTCGGGTCTGGGCAGCAGCGCGCTTGGTAATTGTAACTACTTCATCTAGTGACTTACCTGCAGCAGCAGCCGCACCTGCAACTTTATAAAGAAAGAAGATTCCTGCAATACCTCGCCTACGAGATTCCTCTCCTTTAGGAGCTGAGGCGACATCATCGGCTCCTAGAATAGTTTCAACTCGAATTCCCTCAGCCCCAGCTAACTCAGCAGCTAGATCAAAATTCATTACATCGCCACCATAATTACCATATATATAGAGAACTCCAGCACCTGAATTAACTTGCTTGGTTACAGCTAACATCTGATCTGCTGTCGGACTTTGAAAAACATCTCCAACTGCTACTCCATCTAGTAAGCCTTTTCCAACATAACCCAGGAATAATGGAAGATGACCCGAGCCACCTCCTGTGGCAATTCCAACTTTGCCAGCGATCGGGGCATCTGCGCGAGCCAAGGCATGGTTGTCACCATCTACAGCTTTCAATTGGGTTGGATATGCCTGAAGAATGCCTTCGAGCATCTCACCAACAAATTCTTTTGGGATGTTCAGTATTTTCTGCATAAAGGCGAGCCTATCTCTTCGAGGTGTGCGCAGTTTATAACAATATCGAGATGGAGCCTAGCAATACTTCACAGAACCCTTGACTCTTATTGTGAATAGGGAAAAGATACCGCTAGACCCTAACGGGTCAATTTCAAGTTGACCCCCACGAAGGGCCATACAACCTAGGAGTATGAATGAATAACAAGAAATGGATAGCAGTTGGTGCAGCGTTTGCGCTCTTGCTCACAACTGGAACAGCAACAAGCCAAGCGGCTAAGAAGAGATATGTAGTCTCTGTTAAGTTGATTGGTGTTGGCTGGTTCGACAACATGGATAAAGGAATCAAGTCTTGGGCCAAGAAGAACAAGATTGACGCCTCTATGACTGGAGCAACAGATGCTTCAGCGGAAAAACAAGCCAAGATGGTTGAAGACCTGATTGCTCAAAAAGTAACAGGAATCGGAATTGTCCCCAACGATGTAGCTTCTATCGATGGCGTTATTAAGAAAGCAAAGAAAGCTGGAATTAAGGTTGTAACTCACGAAGCCGGTGGCATAAAGAATGCAGATGCAAATATCGAAGCATTCGAAAATGCTGCTTATGGCGCAGTGATGATGGATAACCTCGCCGCATGTATGGGTAACTCTGGTAAGTATGTTGCATTTGTTGGAACACTAACCAATGGAAGCCATAACGAGTGGGTTGCTGGAGCTTACGAGCAAGCAAAGAGCAAGTATCCAAATATCACAAGAGTTGAAGACCCAATTGAATCAAAAGAAGATGCTGATGTTGCTTACAACAAGACAAAAGAATTGTTGAAGAAATATCCAGACCTTACGGGATTTGAAGGATCTTCTGCCAATGACGTTGTTGGTATTGGACGAGCAGTTGAGGAGCTTGGACTAAACGACAAGGTATGCGTGATGGGAACATCAATTCCATCGATGACTAACAAGCTGCTACAAACAGGAGCTATTGACAAGATCTTCTTCTGGGATTCAGCGCTTGCCGGTAAGGCCATGCTTAATATGCTGGAACTTCTAAACAAAGGAAAGAAAATTAAGGATGGAATGAACCTAAAGGTTAAGGGCTATAAAAAGATCACTGTCAGCAAGACAAATCCTAAGAGCTTCAATGGAGCTGCGTGGGTTATTGTCGATAAGAACAACGCAAGTAAGTACAACATCTAAGTACTTGTTAGCTTGCTAGTGGTAGGAAGATTGTGGGGCGCGCACACCGCGCCCCACTTTCATTAACACCATGTTTATCAGTTAGCAGTAGACTCAATGAGAGAATCGGTAAGTGCTAACTAACTTAATTTTTGGGAAAGGCGGGTTTAAATGCTAGCCACGCAAACCGCTGAGTACAGCGTAAAAGATATTGTTAAAAGTTTCGGGGGTGCAAAGGCTTTAGCAGGGGTATCAATGTCTGTATCCTCTGAAGAAGTCCACTGCCTTGCTGGCGAGAATGGGTCTGGCAAATCTACGCTTATCAAAATTATGTCAGGTGTGCATGCCCCTGACTCCGGATTGATAACACTTGCAGGAAAAGAATTTGCTCATCTATCCCCTCGCCAAGCAGTCAATGAAGGTGTGCAGGTAATATTCCAAGATTTTTCTCTACTTCCTAATTTAACGGTTGCTGAAAACATTGCCCTTCCAACAAACATATTGAAGTCCTCAAAAATTGTTGGGAAACGAGAGACCAGGAAGATAGCCGAAGAGGCTTTGGGTTATATTGGTGTAGATATTGACATTAACTCACCACTGGTTGAGACCTCAATAGCCTCTAAGCAATTAATTGCAATCGCCAGGGCTACTAATTTGGGCGTAAAGATGCTCTTTATGGATGAACCAACTACGGCTTTAACTCGTAAAGAAGTTAATAAGTTATTCGAAGTTGTAGACCAGCTTCGCAAACGTGGGGTGGCAATCGTTTTTGTCAGCCACAAAATTGATGAAATTCAAGAAATCTGCAACACCATTACCGTCCTTCGAAATGGCGAAGTAGTAGCTGAAGGTTTGATGTCAAAGTTTAAAGCCAAGGAGATAGCTACGGCTATGACTGGTTCGGAAATAGCAACTTCTCGCATTGCGCCACCTTTAGGCAAAGATTCCCGGTCTCTTCTTGAGCTTGAGAAACTAACTTCAAAAAACACTTTTGATGATGTCTCTTTCTCAATTTCAGAGGGTGAAATTATTGGATTAACTGGCTTACTTGGCTCAGGTCGAACAGAGTTAGCTGAAGCAATATTTGGCAAATACCCAGTAGATGCAGGTTGTATTAAAGTCGATGGGAAAGAGGTAACTCTAAATTCACCAGAGGCGGCATTAGCTTCCGGTATTGGTTATGTACCACCAGATCGATTAACCCAAGGATTATTTCTAGAGCAATCAATTCTGCGCAATATTGTGGCTGTGGGACTAGACAGGCAAAGGAGTCGGTGGGGAGCAATTTCAAAAAGTAAATTAGCAAAAATTGGAAGCTCTTGGATTTCAGAACTTCGAATAAAAACTAAGAATCCAATTAATCCTGTCTCCTCGCTTTCGGGCGGAAATCAACAGAGAGTAGTCCTAGCTAAATGGCTTTCAATTAACCCGAAAGTCATGATTCTCAACGGTCCAACGGTAGGGGTCGATGTTGGCTCCAAACGTGAAATACTTGAAATAATTCGAGATAGAGCTCAAGCTGGAATGGCTTTTCTCTTGGTTTCTGATGATATTCCAGAGTTAGTGCAAATTTGCCACAAAGTTTTGGTCATTCGCCATGGCAAAATTTCCAAGGAGTTTAATGATAAACAAATCAGCGAGAGTGCAATCTATAAGGAGCTGAATTGAACACCAAATTCAAGAGATTATTGATGCGAAACGAAACTGTGCTCATATTGGCTATCGTCGTATTTTCTCTTGTAATTGGATCTAAGAGTCCTGAGTTCTTTACCCTCGCTAACCTTTTTGACATCCTACGATCATCTTTTGTTCAATTACTTTTTGCTTTAGGCGTACTAATTGTAATTATTAGTGGAGGAATAGATGTTTCATTTCCCATAGTAGGAATTTTTGCCGGTTATACCGCTGTTGTCATCATGCAAAAATTTGAGTTAAATGGCGAAAGTCTCTTGATACCAATTGTTTTAGCTATCGTGATTGGCACTCTGCTGGGAGGAGTAAATGCGATTGCTATTGCCGGGTTTGGCATTCCTACTCTCATAGCAACTTTAGGAACAGCTGGAATCTTCCGAGGTTTGATGCTCACTCTCATAGGCTCTTCGTTTATCAGCGACATACCTATTGCCCTCGATCAGTTTTCAACTTCAGATTTAGTCAAATTTGAGTCTGCGACTGGCACATTAGTTCGACTTCATGTCTTGGTCATCCCCATAACTCTAATTACAATTCTTATCTCACTAATTTTAAGTAGAACGCTCTTTGGTCGATCTGTTTATGCCCTAGGTGGTGGAGTAGAACCAACGCGTCGTTTGGGAATCTCAGTCAAAGGAACTCAAACAAAAATCTATCTCTTAGCTGGAGCCCTTTCAGGACTCGCTGGAATTTTGTATGTCTCTTTGCAAAGGAAAGCAAATCCTTATGATCTAGCAGGTTCTGAGCTGGACATAATTGCAGCAGTTGTTTTGGGCGGTGCCAGCATTATGGGTGGTTATGGAACTGTTTTCGGAACTGTCCTAGGTGTGCTCTTTATTAACTTAATTAAAAATAATTTAGTGCTTCTTGGTGTTAGTAGTTCTTGGCAGCGAGCAGCTGTTGGGGCTCTCCTGGTTATAGGTATAACCCTTCAAGCCATCGGCGAAAGCCGACGCAATAAACGACGTCGAGCCCTCTCCGAAAGTGAGGTGGAATCAAGTGAATGAGTTAAGAAACCGTTTCGCTTCCTCTGCCCTTTTATCTGATAGAAAAGTTACTCAGCTAATGGGTTTTACTCTTATGGTGCTTCTTATTTTCTCTTACCTTTCTTCTGATATCTTTTTCACGCCAGAGAATTTCACCTCAATGGCATTTCAAGTTCCAGAGATAGCTATTCTCTCTATTGCAGTCATGCTATCTATGCTCACAGGTGGAATAGATTTATCCATAGTGGCAACATCTAATTTGGCAGCGCTATTAGCGGCCTATATTCTCACAAAAAATATGAGTGAGGATGGAGAAATAACCAATCTATGGATTTTGATGGCATGCCTGGCTGGCATTTTGCTTGGTTTGATCTGTGGGGGTATTAATGCGCTTCTAATCGCTGTTTTAAACATCACGCCAATATTAGCTACCTTGGCAACCCTCACATTATTTAATGGAATAGCGATTGGATTAACAAACGGAGTTTCTATCTCTGGACTACCAGAGCAGTTTACTCGTGTCGGTAATGGAACTTTTTTTGGTGTGCCAACACCCTTTGTGCTTATGGTCTTCATAGCTCTATTAGTGGGATTAATGATCAATCGCAGCAGCTTAGGATTAAAGATATTTCTTATCGGCACTAACCGAAAAGCTGCTCAATACAGCGTTATGGGAGATAAGCGGGTTATTGCCTGGACTTATGTGATCTCAGGCCTCCTATCATCTTTTGCGGGCTTGATTATTGCTTCTCGCATGTCTGCTGCAAGCCCGGACTTTGGAAACTCATACATTCTTTTGGCCATAGTGATAGTTGTGTTAGGCGGGGTAAATCCGATGGGGGGATTTGGAACAGTTACCGGTGTTGTTTTGGCCACGATTGTGTTGCAAATGGTGGCTTCAGGATTTAACGCCCTTCGCTTCAATCAATTCTTCTATCTAGCTGCACAGGGTGGAGTTCTGGTACTGGTTATGATTCTCAACGTTGTGTTGGAAAATAGACGCCGTTCTAAATCAGTAAATAAGTCATTGGAGTCATAATGTCCCTAATTGAAAGACTGCAGGACTACTGTCTCACTCCAGCAATGTCTGGATTTGAAGACGAGATGGTAAAGAAGCTATCGAGAGATCTAAAGGATTTGGTCGATGAGCTGAGGGTTGACATTTTAGGTAATGTCATTGCAACTGTAAGAGGTTCCAATCCAAAAGCTCCTGCATTAATGGTCTTTGCTCATACTGATTCCCTTGGAATGATTGTTAAGAAGATCGAAGAGAACGGCTATTTAAGGATTGAGCGGGTAGGTGGCGTGCCTGAAAGAATTTTAGCTGCATCAAATGTTCTTCTTCAGGCCAAAGGGGGCAAGAACGTCGAAGGCGTTATTGGCTTTGTCTCACATCATTTAACTCCGCCAGATGAAAAATACAAAGTGAAGCCTATAAGTGAATGTTATGTAGATATTGGGGCAACAAGCGTTAAGGAAGTATTGGATGCAGGAGTCGATATTGGAACTCCAGTTATATACCGACCTAGTTTTGTAAAGCTTTTAAATGATCGCGTCGCAGCAACTTCCATTGATGATCGTGGGGGCTGTGCTTTGTTGGTAGAGCTGGCAAAACACTTAAAACTCAAACGCCCCGCAATTACTGTGCATATCGTGGGATCTGTTCAAGAGGAATTTAATCTTCGTGGCGCAATGGTCGCAGCTCAGTCGATAAAACCTCTGGCAGCAATCAGCATCGACTTAGTAGCGGCATCAGATACTCCAGACATTGCTGAAGGTAATGGAGTAAGAGTTGGGTCAGGCCCTGTTCTTGGCACCTATACTTTCCATGGCCGCGGAACTTTAAATGGTTTGATACCTCATCCGAAATTAGTTGACATTGTCGATAAAAGTGCAAAAGACACGAAGATATCCCTGCAACGTCATGCAACAATCGGATTGTTGACCGATGCCTCTTATGTGCAGTTAGTTGGTGAGGGCGTGGCTTGTGTTGATTTGGCATGGCCAACTAGGTACACCCATTCTGGAGTAGAGAGTTGCTCTCTAAAGGATCTGGAGGATTTACGTAAACTACTTATTTCAATCGTGGATAATTTTCCTGAAAATGAGAATTTTCAACGTGGATAAACGATTTATTAAGACCAGAGAGTAGGTTTTCATCATGCCTCAAGATCTACTGCTTGGAATTGATATTGGAACCTATGAGTCAAAAGGCGTTCTAACCACCATCACCGGTGAGGTAATAGCTCAGGTAGCCGTTCCTCATCAACTTTTGTTTCCACGCGCAGGTTGGGCAGAACATGATCCTGAACTAACTTGGTGGGGAGATTTTTGTACTATTACAAAACAACTTTTAAGTACACCCGGAGTTGTGGCAGCAGATATCAAAGGGGTAGGAATAAGTGCCATTGGGCCAGATGTCTTACCAATTGACGAGAATTTCAACCCATTAAGAATGGGAATTCTTTATGGAGTAGATACACGCGCGGTAAAAGAGATTGATGAATTAAATGCAAAGTATGGCGAAGATGAAATTTTCAATGCCACAGCAAACTGCCTATCTTCGCAATCAACTGGTCCAAAAATTCTCTGGATCAAGAAAAATGAACCTGAGGTTTATAAAAAAGCACGATGGTTTGTTGATGCCACAACATTCATTGTGGCTCGACTGACCTCCAGAGTTGTAATTGATCATTTCTCAGCAGGTTGCATGGTTCCTATGTATGACCCATGGAGTAATAAGTGGAGTGATAGATTTTGCGAAGATTTTGTTAATTTGGAACAGCTACCTGAAATTCTTTGGAGTCATGAGCTTGCTGGCCGAGTGACGTCAAAAGCTTCTGAATTAACGGGACTTGCTGAAGGAACTCCGGTGTCAGTTGGAACAATAGATGCTGGCGCTGAGGCTCTCAGCGTTGGTGTGACTAAACCCGGTGAAATGATGATGATGTATGGCTCAACAATATTTATGATTCAAGTGACCGATAATGATCAGGCACGGGAGAAGCGGCTCTGGGCAGGGCCTTATCTCTTTCCGGGAACTTGGTGTCTCTTGGCAGGAATGGCAACTAGCGGCTCATTAACGCGCTGGTTTAGGGATCAATTTGCCCCTGAATTGGTGGCTGCAGAAAAATCTGGTGGAGCCTCGGCGTATGCTGAATTGGTTAAAGAAGCGGCAGAGACTAAACCTGGTGCTGAAGGAGTCATTGTCCTTCCATATTTCAGTGGCGAACGAACCCCGGTAATGGATCCAAGAGCGAAAGGAATGATTTTTGGTTTAAGCCTGACTCACTCTCGTGGCCATATTTTCCGTGCAATATTGGAGGGAATGGGACATGGCGTTAAGCAGCACGTTGACCTATTTACTTCAATTGGAGCACGTCCAAAAACAATAAAGTCAGTTGGTGGTGGAACAAAGAACTCCATTTGGCTTCAAGCTATTAGCGATATTTCTGGGGTGCCTCAAGAAGTTGCACCACTAACTTTTGGCGCATCTTATGGTGATGCCTTACTAGCTGGGGTGGCAGTCGGATTGGTTTCTAGCCCTGAGGAGATTCGCACTTGGCAAGGTAAAGCACGAACTATAAATCCTGATGAGAAATTAGCCGAAACCTATAGACCCTTAAGCGAGATTTACACCTCGTTATATGATGCAACAAAAAATCAAATGCATAAATTGCATGAACTTGATTATTAATTAGGGATTTAGCATCACTCGATAACTTGGTGTTGAGGTAGC
>DFDL01000027.1:4606-5143 GCA_002367715.1 Actinobacteria bacterium UBA3028 | reverse complement strand
CGGAACTTTCTCTAAATTAATCTGCATACCGCCGCTGCCGGCAGATGCAAGCTCGCTTGTTGCACAAGAGAGCCCAGCGCCACCGAGATCTTGAATCCCGATAACTAAATCGGCCTTAAAGATTTCAAGGCAGCACTCGATTAAAACTTTTTCGGCAAATGGATCGCCAACTTGTACCGATGGCCGCTTTGTAGGTTTTGCCGCGTTAAAGGTTTCAGATGCCAGAACAGATACGCCACCGATGCCATCCCCGCCAGTCTTTGCGCCAAATAAAACGACTAAATTTCCGGTGCCATGCGCTGTTGCAAGCTTGATATCTTCATGTTTCATCACGCCAACACAGAGCGCATTTACTAGTGGATTTCCGGCATAGGTTTCATCAAAGACAATCTCACCGCCAATATTTGGTAGGCCTAAACAATTTCCATAACCACCGATTCCAGCAACGATTCCGGGTAAAACTCGGCGGGTATCTTCGGCATCGGCTGGGCCAAAGCGCAGCGGATCCATAACTGCAATTGGGCGGGCGCCCATCGT
>DFDL01000027.1:4137-4349 GCA_002367715.1 Actinobacteria bacterium UBA3028 | reverse complement strand
CCAGCATTCTCACCAATACCAACAAGGAGGGCATCGGACTTAACGGCCTTTTCGCCAAATTGTTTCAAATGAATTTTTGAGGATTTGTAAGAACAGTGCTCAGACCACATAACTGAATACATCGCTAGCTCACTTGAAGTTGGGCGCCGGCCAAGAATTGTTTTGATCCGGGCGTATTCATCGGGCTTGAGTCCGAGTTCAGCAAATGGTTG
>DFDL01000027.1:0-3907 GCA_002367715.1 Actinobacteria bacterium UBA3028 | reverse complement strand
AAGGTAAGACCATCGGTGCTTGGTCCAGTTAAATCTTCAATCGCATGTTCAGGGTGGGGCATAAGTCCAACAACATTGCCACGCTCATTTGAAATACCAGCAATTAAATTACGTGAACCATTTGGATCAAAATCGAGGTAACGCGCAATAACTCGGCCCTGGTTTTCTAGCATATTCAAAGTCGCATCATCACATTGGAATGAGCCTTCGCCATTTTTAAGTGGAATTACTATCTCTTGCCCAGCCTTGAAACCGCTGGTCCAAACTGTGTTCACGTTCTCGATCTTTAGCTTCTGATCGCGGCATAAGAAGTGCAGATTGCTGTTGCGGGTCAGTGCGCCTGGAAGTAAGTGTGATTCACATAAGACTTGAAAGCCATTGCAGATTCCGAGTACTGGAAAGCCATGCTCTGCTGCAGTAACAATTGAATTCATGATTGGGGCAAAGCGAGCGATTGCCCCGCAGCGTAAGTAATCCCCGTACGAGAAGCCACCTGGAAGAACTACTGCTTCTACCTCTTTTAAATCATCGCTTGCGTGAAATAGTGGAACTGCCGTACCACCGGCCATTTCGATTGCGCGCGCCGCATCGCGATCATCTAGCGATCCTGGAAAGGTAACGACGCCAACTCGAAATGACATTACTCCTCGACTCTCACAAGATAAGTTTCAATGACTGGATTTGAGAGCAACGTTTCTGCAGCTTTCTCTACCTCTGCCATCTGGGCTGGTGTTGGATTGCCATCGATCTCAATTTCAAAACGTTTTCCTTGGCGCACTGACTTTGCAAAGGTGAAACCTAAGCGGGGTAGAGCCGATGCAACTGCCTGACCCTGTGGATCTAGTATTTCGGGCTTCAACATAACCTCAACAATTATCTTCGCCATTTTATAGATCCTTTCCGGTAATCAATTTAAATGCGCTGGTATAACGCTCTTGCGTCTTTGCAACTACCTCATCGGGAAGTGGCGGAGGATTGCTATTTCGATCCCAACCGGAATTTAATAACCAGTCGCGAACAAATTGTTTGTCATATGAGTAACGGGTATCGGGTTCCCAGAACCGCGATGAATCAGGAGTTAGGGCTTCATCGCCTAGGCAAATCATGCCAGATGAATCGATGCCAAATTCGAATTTAGTGTCGGCCAAGATAATCCCTTTTGTTGCCGCGAAGTCATGGGCCTTTGAATAGAGGGCGAGGGTTAACTTTCTTAAGATTTCGGCGGCTTGGTCGCCAATTATTTCAACACACTTTTCATATGTGATGTTCTCATCGTGCTCACCATCTTGCGCCTTTGTCGCTGGCGTAAAGATTGGTTCTGGCAGCTTTGCCCCTTCACTTAAACCTGCTGGTAATTTAACGCCGCAGACGCTCTGAGTTTTCTGATACTCAACCCAACCCGAGCCAGCTAAATAGCCACGCGCTACGCATTCAATCGGGAACATAACCAAGGGTTTAACAATTACGGCGCGGCCAGCAACTTCGGCTGGAACATCGGTAGAGACAATGTGGTTTGGCACAACATCTTTTAGAAGTTCAAACCAGAAGAGGGAGAGTTTGGTTAGCAATATTCCTTTATTTGGAATTGGCGTTGGCAAGATGTAATCAAATGCCGATATCCGATCTGAGGCAACAATTAATAGCTCATCTTTATCGTTGCTATACAAATCCCGGACTTTCCCGCTGCGCAGATGTCGCCATCCGGTTAGCACGGCGGTCACCGAATTTGGCCGGGACGGTACTGCGCTGCTGGCGCATTAGCGGAGGTAATCGCATCGATGCGGTTTACAACTCGCTGGGTCTGTCCTTTTGCATCACCGGTAAATTCAAGTGGTTTTGCAAGTAGCGCAGTTAAATCTTTAACTGTTAAGGGAATTCGAGAATCATCAGCAATTGCTTGGATCATTAAATTTGGTTTCCCGGCGCGGATGCCGAGGGCTGCTGCCACTGCATGTTCCTTGATAACTTCGTGCGCAACTTCGCGTCCGATTCCCGCCTTTAACGCCGCCATCAGAATCTTTGTAGTCGCGAGAAATGGTAGGTACTTAGCAAGCTCGGCCTCAATTACATCTGGGAAGGCGCCGAACTCTAGAAGCACGGTCATAAAAGTTTCGATAAGACCATCAAAGGCGTAGAAGGCATCGGCGATCGCAACGCGGCGAACAACGCTGCAAGCAACATCGCCCTCATTCCATTGGTCACCAGATAACTCACCAACCATTGAGGCATAGCCTCGAAGTACTACGGCAAGGCCAGTTACCCGCTCGCAAGAGCGCGTATTCATCTTGTGTGGCATTGCAGATGAACCAACTTGGCCGGCCTTAAAGCCTTCGGTAACAAGTTCAGCGCCGGCCATTAACCGGATCGAAGTTGCAAGCGATGATGGCGCAGCAGCCAGTTGAACCAGCGTTGTTACAACATCAAAATCAAAAGATCTTGGATAGATCTGACCGGTTGAATCTAAGATATTTTCAAAGCCAAGATGAGTCGCGACATCGCGCTCTAACTTGGCGTGTGCTTCAGGTGAGCCAAGGAGATCGATTGAATCTTGCGCTGTGCCTACCGGACCTTTGATCCCGCGAATTGGATAACGTGAGATTAAATTATCGAGGCGATCATATGCAAAGAGCAATTCTTCAGCTGCAGATGCAAAGCGCTTCCCGAGAGTTGTTACTTGAGCCGGAACGTTATGTGAGCGGCCAGCAATTGGCTGATCAATATATTTTGTTGCAAGTGAGCCCAATAATCCAAGTGATGCAACTGTGCGATTTCGAGCAAGCTGGAGGCCATCTCGAATCTGCATTGCCTCAACGCTCTCGGTTAGATCTCGTGATGTCATCCCGGCGTGAATCACTTGGTGACCGGCTAAGGTGTTGAACTCTTCGATGCGCGCCTTTACATCATGGCGGCTCTGCTTTTCGCGAGCATCAATTGAAGCAAGGTCGACTTTTGAAAGCACTTTTTCGTAATCTGCAATAACGGATTCTTCGATTTTGTGGCCTAGTTTTGATTGGGCGCGCATTACCGCGATCCATAATTTTCGTTCGCTAATTATCTTTGACTCTGGCGCGAAAATCTCGCGCATTCCCGCAGATGCATATCTTTGGGCTAATACACTCACTTGCAAATTATCTCGCATTTAATTGCCCTTCTCTGCCACCGACGCATTTAGCGCGATATCACGGCGATAATGGCTGCCCGGCAGTGAAATCCTAGAGATCGTGCGATAGGCGGCATCTCTGGCTTGGGTTAAATCGCTACCTAGCCCAGTGACGCTAAGTACTCGTCCGCCAGATGAGCGCAGAACTCCATCGCGCAGTTGGGTTCCGGCATGGAAGACCGATGAGTTTGAATTTGTTCGAATTCCAGTAATTATGTCGCCAGATTTTGGTTGACTTGGATATCCCTCTGATGCAAGCACAACCGTTACAGCTGATTGATCTGACCATTCAAGTTCTTGAAAATTTTCTAGCTTTGAAGTTGCTGCAGCAAATAATAGTTGTGCAAGTGGCGTCTTTAGCCTTGGCAATAAGACTTGAGTCTCTGGATCACCAAAGCGCGCATTGAATTCAATAACTCTGGTGCCGCGCGCAGTTAGGGCAAGGCCGGCATATAAGAGTCCGACAAATGGCGTGCCGCGCGCAGCCATCTCTTTTACCGTTGGATTTAAAACTTGAGTTAAAACTTCCGCCATGATTTCATCTGGCGCCCAAGGCAACGGTGAGTATGCGCCCATGCCACCAGTATTTGGTCCGAGATCACCATCGAAGGCTCGTTTAAAATCTTGTGCTGGTTGCATAGCTATGACAGTTTTGCCATCACTAATTCCAAAGAGTGAGACTTCTGGACCATCTAAAAATTCTTCGATTACAACTTGTGTTGATTGCAGCGCATGTTCGATTGCTTC
>DFDL01000031.1 GCA_002367715.1 Actinobacteria bacterium UBA3028 | reverse complement strand
CGCCAAGGCGCCCTCACAGTTCTACAAGAGTTAAAGAGCTCTGGCTTTAGCGGCATTAATCTCGCTCTCAATTACCATGGCTCACGCGATTTCTTGCTTCGCCAAGGACCACAGCTTGAATACTTGGCAGATGGCTTCCACTACTACCTGCCTGATGAGGCTAAATATCCCGCAAACTCAATTCGACCAACTACTTCAGATCATTTACTAGATAACAAGATGTTAGAGAACGTCACAAGCGCCGCAGGTAAATTGGATATGGAGGTCAACGCCTGGGCAGTGTTCATGCACAATTCAGGAATAGGCAAGGTTGAACCAGAGGCAACTGTTTTAAATGCCCTAGGCAATAATTTTCTCTCCGAGCTCTGCCCGGCAAATATTCGAGTCCAAAATTATGTTTATGGCTTAGTCAGTGATCTAAGTTCACGCGGTATCAAATCAATTGCAATGGAGTCGATGCATTGGCATGGTGCAAGACATGGCGAGCACCATGAGCGCTTCTTTATGGAGCTAAGTCCTACGACTGAATTTTTATTCTCGCTCTGCTTCTGCGCTGCTTGTGCCTCAAATTTTGACAGAGCCGGCGGCAATGGAGCGGGCCTTAAATTGAAGGTTGCCAGCGCCCTAGCCCCATTCTTAACCGACAGCGATCCTTGGCTTGGAAAAGAGCTAACCAAAGAGCTCTTAGCTGAAATCTTAGGAGCCGAAATCCTGCACTATTTAAAGGTGCGCGAGGGCGAGCTTGCTCGGATATATCAAAAGATCTTTGAGATTGCATCGGCTAACCAGGTCGAAGTTTCATACGTTGATCAATCAACTCTGCTCGATATGCAATCTACAAGCCCGCTTGACCTAAGTTGGCTTGTAGGAATAGATCCAGATTTAATAAAAGATAGCCTCACCGCATTTGAACCTTTAATTTATCGAAAGAGCGCAAATGAGGTCGGAACCATTTATAGCCACTATAAAGAGCGGCTATCGATGAGGCTAAAGCCAATCTTGCGTCCAACATTTCCAGATAACTTAGATGCGGCGACTTTAGATGCGAAGGTGAGAACACTTAGTGATCTTGGGGCTAGCGATATTGATTTCTATCTTTTAGATACTTGGCGGCCACGTGATTTAAAGTGGGTTGCCCAAGTGCTTACTAAATTAGCTAATTAGATCTAATTGCACGACCTGGCAGGGCAGATGTTCGCTTTGCACCATCTAGGGTCTTAATTCCATTTATCCAGACGCTCTCAAAGCCTGCAGCAGGAAGCCTTGGCTCTTCATATGTGGCGCGATCTTTAACCGTTGTTGCATCAAATAAGGTCAGATCTGCCACAAAGCCTGCACGGATTAAGCCGCGATCCTTAAGCGATAGGCGCTTTGCTGGTCGCCCAGTCATTCGATTTATCGCACCTTCTAGCGTCAAAATTTTCTCCTCGCGCGCATAAACTCCAAGATATCTGGCAAAGGTTCCATAACCTCTTGGATGCGGACGGTTGCCGGTCAAGATGCCATCGGTACCAACTAAATGTTTTGGATGTTGCATAATCGCGCGCACATTTGGTTCATAACCTGAGTGCAGAATGCAGGAAATTTTAAAATCTTCATCGACTATCAAATTCAGATAGAACTCAACGGGATCTAGACCTTGGCTGGCTGCAGCTTCAATTAATCTCACGCCAACATATTTTTCATTGTGTTTCTGAATGACGCCAGCAATAACGATGCTTGGCCAATTCACTACTCCACCTTGATTGCCATCTGATCCTGAAACATTCAAATTATTTATAATCTTTAAGCGATTTTGGGGATCGATAATTCGCTCCTGCATCGCGGCTTTACTGCCCGCTTGGCACCAAGATGGAAGTAGGGCATGGAGATAAGTAGAGCCAGCTAAATATGGATAAGAGTCAAGAGTGATATCGATTCCATCTGCTTGGGCCTTGGCTAATTTTTCAAATAATAAATCGGTCTTATCGTGGAAGACCGGAGCGCTCATGTGGCAGTGAGTTAGATTAAGTGCACACTTTGAAGCGCGGGCAATCTCAATGCACTCATCAACGGCGTCAAGAAAATTAGCGCCATAATTTCTATGATGTGGTGAATAAAATCCGCCATACTTTGCAACTACCGCAGCTAGCTTTGCAATCTCGCTATCACTTGCATACATGGCCGGGACATAAGTTAGGCCAGCTGACATTCCAACTGCGCCCTGTCGCATTCCTTCCTCTACCAATGCGATTTGATGCTGCAGTGCTTCTGGCGAGGCTTCGCCAGGTTCATTGCCACAGGCAAGCATCCGGACATTTCCGTGGGGAATTAAATATGCAACATTTACTGCCGCACCACGATCTACAATCTTTAAATAATCTGCGACCGATCTAAATTTCCAATCAATTCCAGCAGGATCAGCGTTCCAGCCAAAGAGTTGATCGCGAAGCACCGCAAGGGTGCTCTCATCTGATGGCACATAGCTAAGGCCATCTTGGCCGACAACTTCGAGAGTTACGCCTTGAGTTACCTTCGCTAAATGTTCGTGATCTGAGATAACTGCTAGATCTGAATGGGCATGCATATCAATAAAGCCTGGGCTAAGAGTTAAATCCGTCGCATCAACAATCTTGCCACGCTCATTACCTTTGATAATTCGCCCAACTTCTGCAACTCTTCCTTCAACTACTAGTACATCTTCTCTGGTGCCAGCTTTTCCTGATCCATCAATAACGCTGGCCCCACGAACTGTAAAAGTATTATCCTCCAACTTTAATCAGTGCCTTCTACAACTGGATACATCGGAGCAAAGCCCGCTAATAATCCACCGTCGACTACGAATTCAGTTCCAGTCATCCATGGCGCCTGATCTGATGCAAGATAGAGAACCGCTGCTGCAATATCTGATGGCTTGCCGACGCGGCCCATCGGATACCAGCTCTTAAGATTTTCAAAGACGCTTGGATTTCGATCGATCCGCTCTTGCCAGACCTCAGTAGCAATTGTCCCCGGAACAATCGTGTTACAACGAATTCCGTGCCCACCATATCTGACTGCAACTGTGCGAGTAAGTGCATGCAGAGCTGCCTTTGATGCAGTGTACGAATCACTTCCAATCATCATCTTTGAATTTACAGTTCCGATGTTGATGATTGCACCAAATTTACGCTCAATCATTCCTGGAAGTATCGCCCTGATGCAGATAAATGGCGCCGTGATATTTATATCTAAAGTCTTATTCCACATTTCAAGTGAACTCGCGATTAGATCTGCAGAGTCATGGAAGGCTGCATTATTTACAAAGACCTCAATCTTTCCAAAGTCTCTCTCAATCTCTTTGATTGTGTTAATAATCTGATCCTCAACTTGAAGATCAACCTGATAGCCAGTTATATCGGCGCCGTTGGCTCGAAGCGAGTTTACGGTCTCATCTAAATTGGCCTTGTTGATCTCTAGAATCGCGATCTTCATCTTTGCAGCAGCAGCTGCAGTAGCCATCTCGCGACCAATACTGCGACCACCGCCGGTTATGACGATTGTGCGCCCTGCTAGCTCTGCTGCAAATTGATAAGTCATTTTAAAGTGCCACCACAAAATCAATCTCAACGAGAATATTGATTAGATCAGAGCCGACTGTTGTACGAACTGGGAATGGCGCAGATAGAAATTCACGATATACCTTGTCGTATTCCGCAAAGTCAGCAACGCAATTTTGTAGGTGGGCTGTTGTCTTAACTACTTGGCTAAAGTCAGCGCCAACTTCATCAAGAATTGCCTTTAGGTTAATTAGAGTCTGGCGAGTCTGTGGACCAACGCCACCTTCAACAATCTTTCCGGTTGCTGGGTCAACTGGCCCCATGCCGCAGGTGTAGAGAAATCCATTTGCAATTACGCCATGTGAGTATGAACCACCTGGGGCTGGTGCACCTTTAGCTGTTACGTGCTTGATTGTCTGGCTAGTCATGATGACCTTTCTGGTTGGTTGTTTTCGATCTAAGATTTAAAAGAAGGTATGAACCAAATCTATTACATCATATTGATCATTTACCAATGGCAGCAAGCGCCACTTATCAAAATTTGTGCATGGGTGAGAGATACCACAACCGATTACATTGCCCACCGAAACTGAGCCTGGAGTGATCTTCATAAAGGCATGCTGGTCATTTAGCTTCTCGATCTCCCCCTTAAATTTAACTGGCTTTTCAACTAATTTGGCGATCGGAATTGGATTATCAAGATCGTTTCCAGCATCGCGCTTTCCAAAATTTAAAATAGCTAGGTCGGGCTCAGGGATACTTAGGACTCGCGCCCAGAGTTCTAGCGCTGGGATGAACTGTTCGCTCTGAGGAGCTTTCATAAATGGGTAGAGCTCGTTGTAGTGGATGTGATCATGGCTTACATATCCACCACTTCGCAGAATTCTGTGGGCATCGCCCTCGTATTTCGCAAACTCTTCTGCAACATAGTCAAAGAAAGAGCTGCCACCGGCAGAGATAATAATTTTATCCTCTCGTACAAATGGCGCGGTAATTGTGGCAGCCGCAACGATATGTCTTAGAAACTTTCGAAGTAGCTCAATTCCTTCACCTTCGCGGTCACCACCAGGAACTGCGCCTTCAAAGCCCGATACGCCTCGAACATAGATGCGATTATCCTTCGCAATTTCATCTAAAATCTCTTTCAATAGATCTAAATCGCGAATTCCGGCTCTGCCACCTACTGCGCCGATCTCCATAAAAACATTTAGCTTGGCTTTTGCAACTCCTTCGATTGCGCTCTGCGCAATCTTTAGGCCCGCAAGTGAGTCGATATAGAAAATAATCTCGCCCTGGCCACTTCCATTGATTTCGGCAATCTTTACAATAGAGGTTGGCTCCATAACTTCATTTCCAATAATCAAACGGCTAAATCCGAAATCCAGCATTACTGAGGCTTGGCTAAAATTTGCAATAGTAAGTCCCCAAGCACCCGCATCCATTTGGCGCTTAGCAATTTGAGGTGACATTGGAGTCTTTACGTGTGGGGCTAATTCGAAACCTAAAGAGCTGCAGTAATCAGCCATCCTCTGGATATTGTGCGAGAGCGCACTCTCTCGCAAGACCATAATTGGAAGTTGAAAATCAGAGTTAAATAAATTGGGTTTGGTGGCGATGAAATCTTTGATGCTCATTCCTTGAGCGCAAATCGGCAATCCTTTATGAAATACTGAGATTTGATCCGATGCTAAATCAGTTATTCTGCGATTTGCCATAGCCACGTGCCCACGCTACCAAGTTGCAAGGTGCTGCGCTAGGAAACTATTCACTTTCATGCGAAAATATGACGTGAATCAAATTGGCACGATAATGCAATCCGAGATAGCAGAGATCCCTGCAGTATTGGCCAAATTAGCCGATTCACCAGAACAATTCTCTGCCCTTTCAAATCTACTTAAGGCCAATGAAATTAGATCGGTTCTGGTGCTGGCTCGAGGCACATCCGATAATGCCGCCCACTTTCTAAAGTATTTGATTGAGACCAATCTCGGCCTACCAGTTGGGCTTACTTCACCATCCTCAGTGACAATCTATAAATCTAAATTGCACTTTGCAAATACTCTTGTGGTGGCAATAAGCCAGAGCGGCCAATCCACAGATCTAGTCGAATATGCCGATTGCGCTAAGCGAGCTGGAGCAAAAATCATCTCAATTACAAATGATCTTAACTCTCCGCTGGCGAAGCTAGCTGACTTTAGTTTGGATCTAATGGCAGGCAGAGAAATCGCGGTTGCTGCAACTAAATCCTATGCTGCCCAACTCTTTAGCTGCCTACTTTTGGTAAATGCCTGGAGCCAGAAATTCCCTGACTATAAATCTGTTGTAGCCGCGAGCGAAAAGTTGATGGCATCCCTAGCTTCTGTTCGAAGCGCAGTTGCAAAATGTGATCGCAACAATGAGATTGTTGTTTTGGGTCGAGGTTTCTCTTACCCAAATGCACGTGAGGCGGCGCTTAAGATTCAAGAGACGAGCAAAATATCAGTCCAAGGACTCTCAATTGCCGACTACATGCATGGTCCAATTTCGGCGCTCACAAGTAAGACTCAAGTATTTATTATGGCTCCAAAGAATTGGCCTATGGATTCAAATACTTTAGCTTCGCTCACAAATGACTTAACGAAGATTCGCGCCAAATCTACTCAGATATTCTGGTTTGGAACTAGCGAGCTTGCTAAGCCTGGTGAAACAGTAATTGTGGGCGCCGATTGTGAGAATGAAATATATGCAAGTGTTGTTGACTCTATTATTCTCCAGACCTTTGCTCTTGAGTTCGCACGAAAGAATGGTCTTGATCCTGACAGTCCTGAAGGACTGAGCAAGGTAACGCTAACGCTCTAACCATGGCGAACTTAATATTTTTTGATGGCGGTGGCTCTGGAATTCGAGCCAAGTCCCAGATCACAAATAGTGAGAGCATCGCTAAGAATTTCCCGGGTTTTACACCTGGCGAACTTCCGCTCGTAGATTATCTCGCCAATTTGATAATTGATTTTGCTAAGAGTATTGATAGCGATATTGATCGAGCTGTATTGGCTGTTGCTACCTTGCCGGCAGATGACCAGCAATATGGCGATATCGCTAAGTTAGTTCTGGCAAAGACTAATATTAAAGAGCTCTGGATTTGTAGTGACTCAGTAAGTGCATGCGCCGCCGCAGTCGAGGCTGATGGCGTAGTAATTGCAGCAGGAACCGGAATTACCGCCCTTGCGGTTGGCAAGAATCGCACAATGGCGCACTCGCTAGCTGGCGATGGTTTTCTTATTGGTGATGAAGCAAGCGCCTACTGGATTGGGCGTATGGCGCTAAATTCTGCCCTACGTGCCCGAGATCGGCGAGGTGGAGATAGCGAGCTCCTGGCTGTTGCCTGCAAACATTTTGACGCCGAGCCATATCAACTGGCTCATGTAGTCCACCAGCTAGATAGATCTGTTAATGCCATCGCAAATTTTGCAAAGCTCGTTAATGAGCTAGCGGTTGCTGGAAATGAAGCCGCTTATGAAATATTGGATGCGGCGGCAAGTGAGATAGTTCTAATCGCTACAACTGCAAAGCGCGAATGTGAAGGAGGCTCTGGTTTTCAAGTTGCTCTTATAGGTGGCGTACTTGCACCTGAGAATCTGGTAACAAAGTTAGTTGGTCAGAAACTTGCAGAATGCGGCCTTAGCATTCATATTTCAGGCAAAAGTTCACTAGATGGCGCTGGAATTCTTGCTAACCTTCCAGAGCCCGGAGTATTTAAAGACCTGATAAGGATTTTTACTAAGCCATGAGCGCCAAATATGTAGATCTCCAAGTTAATGGTCATGGCGGTATTGATCTCTTATCTGCTACGAGCGCTGATGAGATCCGCACAGTCTCGAAATCACTCTATAAGAATGGGGTCGTTGGTTATCTTCCAACAATTATTACCTCAAAGTTAAGTGACGCAGTCCGAGCAATTAAGTTAATCGAAGAGGTAAGACTTGCTCCCATGCCAGGTGAGGCAAAGATACTTGGAACGCATTTGGAGGGGCCATTTATCTCTAAAGATAAGTGCGGGGTGCATCCGATTGAACATATTATCGCCCCAGATTTAAACCACCTAAAGGCTCTACTAAACGCCGGTCTGATAAAGATTGTAACTATTGCTCCAGAATTAACTGGCGCTATCGAGTTGATTCAATTTTTGGTAGCAAAAAATATCGTGGTCTCTCTTGGGCACTCAAACGCCGATCGCCAGGCTGCAATCGCTGGTTTTGATGCCGGTGCAAAAACTGTCACTCATCTCTTTAACGCGATGCCAAAGCCACCACTAGATGGTCTAGCCCAAGTTGCAATCGAGCGCGAAGATGTGACGGTTCAGATAATTATTGATCAAGTACATGTGCCAAATGATTTAGTGAAGCAGGTTCTGGAGAAAGTTAGCTCGCGCTTTATCGTTACAAATGATCCAATAGCCGCAGCTGGCTTAGGTTCTGGAACATTTCCTTTTGGTGGCATGACGGTAAATGTGAAAGATGGGCAGGCTCGGCGTACTGATGGAACCCTCGCTGGTGGAATCGGAACCCTTCCCCAAGCACTTCTGATTATGGAAGAACTAGGAGTTTTGAAAGCAGATGCCCTGGCAAGTGTTACTACTAGGGCGTGTGAGCTAATCGGAGTTAATTATCAAGAGCTAATTGAGAGCTAACCTCTCGGATTAATCAAAATCTTTGGACCAACGCTCAAGCCAGCCGGTCTATTTCCTAAGAAAATCTCACCAACGGCTGACATACCAACGGTGCCACCGAGAATCTTCTTAACGTCGATCTTTCCTTCCGCAATGTAGCGAATTGACTCTTTAAATCCAGGTGATCCCGAGAGAATTCCAACAACGGTCACATCTTTAAATACCAACTTACGTGAGTCAATTGGCGCGGCATGGTCATCGACGCCGATTAAAACTATGCGACCTCCTGGTTCCACAATATCAACGAGCTTTGCTGGAATAGTTGAATCAAATGTTGCATCGATGACTGAGTGATATCCACCTGGGATATTTTTTAACTCACTGCCCGCGCTAGTTACTCCAATTTCGAGTGCAAGTTCAATCGTCTTCTTATCGATTCCAACCATATGAACATCTGCGCCCATTGCCAGACAGAATTGCGCGGTCAATAATCCGACGGTTCCAGTCCCCCAGATCAATATCTCTTTGCCAGGTGCGGGCTTAGCAGCATCTGCTACTCGCCAGGCATTCGCCGCTGGCTCTACTAAAGCAGCCAATTCAAAATCAAAGTCTTCGGGAATCATGTGAAGAAATTTGGCTGGTACTAATAACTTCTCAGCCATTGCGCCATCGAAACCATTTCGAATTCCAAGTTCAAATCGATCAGCGCAGGTATGTTGGCGTCCATCTTGGCATCTACTGCAATTGCCACAGCCCATCATCACATCGCTGGTAACTTTCTTACCAAGTAGTGATTTATCTACCCCTTCACCGACTTCAATTACAGTTCCAGACCATTCATGACCAAGTCGCATTGGTAGCTTTGCTTGCCCATCATGAAGGTATGGCATTACGCCATTAAAAAATTCGACATCGGTACCGCAGACACCTACGCGCTCGATTTTTGCAACAATTTCACCTGGGCCAGCCACTGGGTCTGGGACCTCTTGGATTTCAAATACCTTAGGGGCGGTGACGACAAAGGCTTTCATAATCCGCCGATTCTATTTGAAATCAACTGCCGAACGGAAGAGCTTCTAATTTCAGCCAGATCTTTAGCAATCGTTCCATAGAAACTTGCATCTAGCTTCTGCGCGAAATCAGGCAACCTTAAGGTAAGTGAGACTGCTGCTATTGGATCAGAGTTCTGGGCTAATGGAGTTAGCTTGTAGGCAAGTGGATCATCAATTTGCGAGTTGGTGGCTAGAAAGTGAATCCAGATAGCTACTGCGGCGCACATGATCGGGGCGCCAAACCCTAATTTTGCTAAATCATTCATCGGATCAAATATGCGCTGCTGCATCTTCTGTGAACCATCCATCGCAATCTGGTGGGCACGATGTCGCAGAGTAGGATTAGAAATTCGCTTTCGAATTGTGCTGGCATAAGAGATTAAGTCAATCTCGCCATTCTCTACAATTGACTTGGCCATCTCTTGCGTCTGCATCGTAGAGATAAACTTTGTAATATCGGGCTTAACAATCGCATCAGCTACAAAGTCAATTCCAGAGACTTCACCGATATAGGCCAGGGTTGAGTGCACGCCATTAAATAGTCGGATCTTTGCAAGTTCATGAGGTTTTATCTTCGGTACAAATTCAACACCAGATTCTGCGAGGATATCTGCAATCGGATCTTCTTCAATTACCCACTGATTAAATGGCTCCGTCGTAATTGTTAGGTTATTTGAAGCCGGAACTATCCGATCAATCATTGAATTTGGTGAGCGGATATTAGATTTAACCCATTCGAGCAGTTCGCTATCTCCACTTGCCGCAATAACTTCGTGCACTAGGTTCATTAAAAATTGGCTATTGCTCGAGACGTTATCGCAGGAAATTATTGCGATTCCAGGCGCTTTCGCATCAAATCTCGCTCTCAATAGAACTGCTAACCGTTGTGGCACGCTGTTGGGCCCATCATCTTTATATGCTTTCTCGGTAACAGTAAGAGTTATGGCTCGCAACTCGGGGCTTCTGGCAATCTCAATTATTCGTGAAAGATCACGTGGATAGAAGAGTGATTCTTTTATAGAACTCACTTGTGTACTCTGCTCACTTTCGCCATCTCGAGCTATCACCTCATAGCTATTTCCAGCCTTAGCCATCGCATCTGCCACATCGGGCTTGCGCATTGAGACACTTGCAATATTTGATCTAATAAATACCGCTTGATGTGCCCGATGAAAAGCACCTAGTCCAAGATGTAGAAATTGAATTTGACTATCCATTAGAGGTTGAAGAATTCTTTAGAGAGGTTATAGGCCAGATCTGCTGCCAGTTCAATAGCTTCATTTTCAGTTATCCGCCCTCTAATAACTTCGCGAGCCAGATAACTTGAATCAAATCTCCGCGCAACATCATGGCGGACCGGAATCGAACAGAACGCCCTGGTGTCATCAATGAAACCAACTGTGTTGTAGTACCCCGCGGTCTCAGTAATTGCCTCGCGCCAACGTTCAAGTCCATTTAGGGAATCTAAGAACCACCATGGTGGCCCAAGCCTGATACTTGAATATGCTCCGGCCAGAGGCGCAAGCTCGCGGCTATAAGTTGATTCATCTAAGGTGAATATCACTAATCTGAAATTCGGATGGCTGCCCAGTTCATTTAATAGAGGTTGTAGCTCTTTGACATATGTCGTCTGGATTGGAATATCAAAGCCTTTATCTGGGCCATATTTAGCTAAGATCTGCGCGTCATAATTTCGAAGTGATCCGGGATGCAATTGCATAACAAGTCCATCTTGCGAAGCCATAACTGCATGTTCATAGAGCATTACAGCGCGAAAATCTTCAATTGCCTTGGGCGAGGCAGCTGCGCTAAGTACATCTGCGAAAAGCGCTTCACAATCCTTTGGTGAGAGTTTTAGCGTTCGCGCGCTTAGTACCCCGTGATCAGTTGCAGTTGCCCCACAAGATTTGAAATGATCTCTGGCTTTTCGTAGCGCTGTAAGAAGATTGGCAAAGGATTTAATTTCAACGCCATGGCTCTGCTCTAACTTTGCTAAATTTGATTTCCAATCAGCCCAGCTCGGATCTGAGACATCATCGGGTCTAAAAGTTGGAATAATGCGGCCGCCAAGATCTAGCTTTGCAAGCTCGATATGTGAGGTAAGTGGATCCGATGTTGTATCTGTCGTAGCTAAAACTTCGATATTGAACTTCTTAAATAGCGCCTGAGGTTTGAAATCTGGCTTAGCCAGGTGCTCTGCGATGAGCTCATAAATTTTCTTTGCATTCTGTGAGTTTAGAATCTCGCTAATTCCAAATAGCGTAGCCAAAATTTCTTGAAACCAGATTCGAGATGGTGTTGATCTAAATAGCCGCCAATTATCTGCCAATAATTGAAAGTTGGCCTCCGGTGAGTTCACCACAAGATCGTCATAAGAGATACCTTGGCTGCGTAGCATCCTAAGAATGTAATGATCTGGAGTTATAAGCAGCGAGACTGGATCTGTAAAATTCTTATTCTCTAAGATCATATTTGCTTCAACGTGGCCATGTGGCGAGATAATTGGGAATTTACTCATCTCGGCATAAATACTCCTTGCCAGAGATAAGTTATCGCCGCTACCCAAATATCTATCTACATATGAATTAACCATTTTTAATCATCTCTTCTAACCAATCAAATGCTGATTCTTGCATCTCAATATTGAAGCTGTGGCCTACGGGATAGAAGTCAGATTTATAGGTAGCGCCGCTGGCTTTAAATGTAGATGCAAGGAGGGCATCGGCCTCGGCCATACCCTCGCTAGTAAATAGCTGATCCTTCGCGCAATACTGAATATAGAGCGCAGTCTTATTGATTACACAGAGCCCAGGCCAATCACTCTTTTCAGCCAAGCCCTGCGGAAAGAACATCCAAGAATGTGGCGCAATATGTGATGGCACCATGGATTTGTAGGTTGCCATCGCGCCAATCGAAACAACTGTTGAAAGCTCTGGGGATGTTGCATGTAGATAAATTGCTCGGCACCCACCGCCCGAGAGACCAACAGCCGAAATTGAATCAGAAACTTCAGGAATTATTTTTGCTACTGCTAGCGCAACTCGATCATCAAAATTTAGCAGGCCGGCGAGCGTTGAATTAAAGAGACTCAAATACTTTGAAAGCACCATTGATTCATGCATAACTGCAAGGCTCTCATAATCTTTTCTGCCAAGAATTTCAGTTAGTTTATGTGGCATCTCTTCAAACTTAAATCGACGAGATCCCCATAAGAAGGCATCGTAGGCAAGGACTGCAAACCCACGCTTGGCGAGTTCATTGGCTGCGCCTCGATCTCCATAATGATCACGCTTGACCCATGCGGCGCTCTCTGGGAGATCTGGCAAGCCATCGACCAACTTCTCTTTCCCAAATTCTTTTACATCATCGTGGCTATGTAGAAAAAGTACGCCAGGAAGTGGCCCCACTGCACCATCAGGTTTTAATAGAAGTGCCTCGGTCCGTGGACCGTATCCAGTGCTCCAACTTATTTCAGTTATGGCAACGCCATCATGCACCCAGCTCTTGCCCCGCTTTATATCCAGCTTCTCTGGAAAACTTGGAAGCCTGCCAAAAATTTCAATCAGGGTTGTGGTATCAATATTTGGAATAGCCGGTGGTGAAAAATCGAGCACTCTTTCTAGGTCGGCAAAACTTCCTAAATCAGTGAACATCTTGGGGCAATCTAACCAATAATCTTTCCTGAAGGGAAGGGTCAAAATCTTATTTTTCAACTAAACTTCAAACATGAAACCAATTGTGCAAGTATCACTAGATCTAACCGATATTAAAGAGGCGCTAGAGATGGCACATACTGCCGTTCGCGCCGGAGTGGATTGGCTAGAGGCCGGAACTCCACTGATTCTGGCAGAAGGCTTGCACGGCGTTAAAGCACTGCGCAAAGAATTTCCAAATCATCCAATCATCGCTGATCTAAAGACGATGGATGGTGGTTATCTTGAAGCAGAGATGATGGCGAAGGCTGGTGCAACACACGTTGTGGTGATGGCTAGAGCCCATCCTGAAACTATTAAATGTGTGGTTCAAGCAGGAAAAGATTATGGCGTAAGTGTTATGGGCGATAACTTGGGTTGTCCTGACATGATTGAAGGTGCCAGACAACTTGAAGAACTTGGTTGTGACATGGTTATTCACCACATCGGTTATGACGAGCGCCGCGGGATTGCTGCTGCTGGAAAACCTTGGCCAAATCCACTAGATCAATTGCGCGAAGTTGTAGATGCTGTAAGCGTTCCGGTTCAAGCAGTTGGCGGGCTCTCACTTGAACAAGCGATTGCTTGTCCTTCATATGGCGCACCACTTGTAGTTATTGGCGCACCACTTGCAATCGATGCCGATTCCTTTAGCCAAGGCGCCGGAGATGTTGAAGAGGTATTGCGCAAAATTTGTGAAGCAGTTCATGGCTTTGGTGACGTTAAAGTAAAGGGAGAGAAATAATTGAAGTCAGCAGCTGTAGTTAATTTTTCATCAGAGCCACATAGTGTCGAAGTCCGTGAGGTAGAGCGACCAGCTTGCGGCGATGACGATGTAATCGTTCAAGTCGAGGCAGCTAGCGTCTGCGGCTCAGATCTGCATCAATGGGAGGGCACAAACTCTTGGCCCGTGAATTATCCAGTGGTTTTAGGGCATGAATTTGGCGGGCACGTTGTAGAGCTTGGCAAGAATGTGGCTGATGCCAGAAAGTGGCTTGAAGGCGATCGCGTAGTAAGTGAGACTGCCGCAGTTGTAGATATGTCTGGCGCAATGTCACGGCAAGGTTTATATAACTTAGATCCAAGTCGAAAAGGCTTTGGATATGGCGTAAATGGTGCGATGACCCGATATGTAAAGGTTGCTGCTCGCTTGCTTCACAAGATTCCAGATAACGTAACTTTTGATCATGCATCAATGACTGAGCCTTGTTCGGTTGCATATTCATCAACAATTGCGCCAGGGCATATTAGACCTGGAGATCGAATCGTAATTTTAGGACCTGGCCCAATCGGGATTTTATCTGGCGCGATGGCAAAGCTTGCTGGCGCAGATGTTGCAATAGTTGGGCTAGAGCGAGATAAGGTGCGGCTAGAAGTTGCAAAAAAATATGGCTGCGAAGTTATCATCGGTGATGTTAAAGATTGGGCTATGGCGGTTGATGGACTTGGCGCAGATGGTGTTGTAGATGCTGCCGGAGTTTCAGCCACACTTAAAATTGCACTAGATGTAATCCGGCCAAATGGCTGGATCTCTAAAGTTGGTTGGGGGCCACAGCCAGTGAACTTCTCCTTAGATCAACTAGTTCAGAAGAATGTCCGTTTAGAGGGTTCATTTAGCCATAACTGGCCGATGTGGGAGCGCGTACTTGGATTGCTCGGAAGTAAAAAATTAGATCTAACCCCAGTGCTTGGTGGAACTTTTCCAGTAGAGCAATGGGAAACTGCATTTAAGAAGATGCACTCTGGTGAATTTATTAAATCAGTTATCAAGCCGGCCTAAGATGCGGTTAAAAGATAAAGCAATAATTATCACAGGTGGCACTTCTGGGATTGGCGCCGCCATAGCAACTGCTGCTATCCGTGAAGGTGCCAAGGTTCTAGTACATGGAATAAATGAAGCAGAGGGTAAGACCACTGTGGAACGTCTCGGTGGAAACGCCGTTCCATGTATTGCAGATTTGATGCAAGATGGCGCACCTGAAGTAATTGTAAAGAGCGCACTTTTGGCCTTTGGAAAGATTGATGGTCTAGTTAATAACGCGGCGCTCTTTGGTGGCACTAATATTTCTGAGCAAGAGCTTGATCATTTCCGGGCCATGATTCAAGTAAATTTAACCGCTCCCTTATTCCTCATTAAGGCCGCCTTTGAGGAGCTAAAGAAGAGTGGCGGATCGGTTCTGAATATTGGTTCTATCAACGCATATACCGGTGAATCAAAACTTCTGGCATACAGCATCAGCAAAGGTGGAATGCAGACCATGACACGAAATCTTGCAAATGCCAATGGCGTCCATGGAATTCGAATCAATCAGATTAATCCCGGATGGGTTCTAACTGAACGTGAAGAGCGGGAGAAGATCGCCTCTGGAGCGAAACCTGGTTGGCCAGAGACTTTATCCCGAACTGATATTCCATTTGGCGCAATGACGACTCCGGAGCAGATGGCCGAGGCCGCAATTTACTGGCTAGGCGATGAGTCAAGACCATTTACTGGCTCAGTAGTTGAATTAGAACAGTTCACGATTATTGGAAGAAATCCGGAGAAGCTATAGATGAGCCAGATACCAAAGATTGCTGCATTTCCTAAAGGGTGGATCCGAGATTTAGTCGAGCCCAATAAATTGAGTATCTACGAGTGGATAGATATGTCACAGGCCATGGGTATTGAGGGTCTTGAGATGTATAACAATTTTGCGGACTTTAAAGATGAAGCCAATTGGCCAAAGATTAGAAAGTATGTGGAAGCAACCGGGATGGTTATCCCAATGATGTGCTGCTCTCCCGACTTCACAATTCCAGATCCAGTACTTCGCCAGCGCGAGATTGATCACGAGATTCATAGCATCCGGATGTCAGCAGAGCTTGGCGCTAAATATTGCCGCGTGCTCTCTGGCCAACGTCGTAAAGATATTACCCGCGAAGAGGGTATGGGCTATGTGGTTGATGCAATTGAGAAGTGCCTGGTTGAGGCTGAGAAGTTAGACATGATTTTAGTAATTGAGAATCACTACAAGGATGATTTCTGGACTGAGCCAGAGTTCGCCCAGATGTCAGATGTCTTTGTGGATTTAGTTTCCAGAATTGACTCTCCTAGATTTGGTGTGCAATTTGATCCATCTAATGCAATTGCAGCAGGTGAAGAGCCACTTGAACTACTCGAGCGGGTAAAACACCGCGTACTCACCGTGGGGGCGAGTGATCGCCATTTAGCTGGTGGAACAATTGAAGAGCTGCGAAGGCAAGAGGGCGGCACCGCTGGATATGTCTCTTTCTTTAAGCACGGTGTAATCGGTAAGGGCTTAAATGATTATGATGCAATTTTTACAATACTAAGGGGCGTGGGTTTTACTGGCTGGGTCAGCATCGAGGATGGCGTTGATGGAATGCAGAATATGATCGATAGCGCGGAATTTTTAAAGGAAAAAATTACTAAACACTGGGGGAAGTAATAAATGGCCCATAATCTCGAAGAGCTCCGTAAGATTTTCACATCGGCACTTGCATCAGATTGTCTAGATAAGTTGGGCTACACCCATCAAGTTCTAGATGAGGATATAAATATGATCTCGGGCTCTGGGATCATGTTGGGTTATGCCTTCCCGGTTCGCCTAGAGATTGTTAATGACTTTCCAGAAGTTCCATATATCGGACTTCTAAAGGCGCTAGATGCTGTGGGCAAGGATCAAGTTTATGTAACTCCGACAAATCGCACCGGACTTGCTGCCCTCTGGGGCGAGCTCTTATCTACTGCATCTGCTTTCAAAGGCGTAGCTGGCGCCCTAACCGATGGACCAACGCGCGATCTATCTCGGACCGATTCAATGGGATTTAAGGTCTTTGCAACTGGCACGCTGCCAATAGATATAAATGGCCGCTATGAAGTAGTAGAACATAACGTGCCTTGTGAAATTGATGGTGTTGCTATCAATCCTGGTGATCTAATTGTTGGCGATAGCGATGGCGTGACAATCGTGCCGGTAGCGGCAATCGATAGAGTTGTTGAGGCAGTTATTGAGAAGAACTCAGGTGAGAGCCTATTTCGAAAGGCAGTTAAAGAGGGAATGTCCCCTAGCGCCGCCTTCGAAAAATTCGGCGTACTTTAATTTTTGGCTTAACCCTTTAGCGAACCAGATAGCAGGCCGCGCAAGAAGTAGCGTCCAAGGAACATATAGACAAGTAGCGTTGGGATCGAGACGATCAACGATGCTGTCATGTTATTTCCGTAGTAGACCTGGTTTCCAGAACCGGTAATAAAGTTAAGTGCAGTTGTAGCCACAGATAACTTCGGCGAACCACCGGTCAAGAAGATCGCGAATAAGAAGTCATTCCAGGCTGATGTGAACTGCCAAATTAGCACCACAACAAATCCTGGAATAGATAGCGGCAGAATAATTGAGCGATAGATGGTAACCATGCTCGCGCCATCAACTCTAGCTGCCTCGATTAACTCATTAGGAATGCCTTGATAATAGTTACGGAAGATCAAGGTACAGATTGGAATTCCGTAAATAACATGTGCAAAGACCAGCACATAAATTGTGCCACCAATACCCGCCCACCTATTGAACTGGGTAAGTGGAATCATGATTGCTTGATATGGAATGAACATTCCGAATAAGAAAGTTGTAAAGATTACTGTTGAACCTTTAAAGCGCCACTTAGAAAATACAAATCCATTTATCGATCCAATAATCGCTGAAATAATTGAGGATTGAAGCACGAACCAGAGTGTTCTAAACATCGGTTCACGCAAAATATCCCAAGTTGGACCCCAGGCGCCAAAATCAAGAGAAGTTGGCGGAATAAATGCTGTGGCCTGATCAACTCCAGTAATTCCTTTAACAGAGTTAATTACCATGATGTAGATCGGAAGCGCGGCAATAACAAAGAGCAGGCTAAGTGCTATATAACGGAAGACCAGCCAGAACTGCCCTTTACCATCTAGCTTCTTCTTATTACGCGAGATGTCCTTAGATTGCGTAGCGCGGGATGCGAGATCTGAACTCACTTGTTCGCCTCCTCTGTCTTATTTACATAGATTAGATATGGAATAACTACGATTGCGATCATTACGAGAATAATTACTGCGATTGCAGCGCCCTTTGCATAGTTCTGGAAGTCAAAGATTACCTGCCACATATAGATAGCGAGAACCTTAGTTACATAACCCTTACCTGCGATACCGTAAATTAGATCAAAGACCTTCATCGAGATATGTCCGAGAATAATTAAGACAGTTAGAAATGTTGGGCTCAATTGTGGGAATAAAATATGACGGTAGATTTTAAATTCTGATGCGCCATCGACTCGAGCGGCTTCACGTAAATCATCTGGAATGCCCCGAAATCCTGCTAAGAAGAGAGCCATGACATAGCCCGACATCTGCCAGATGGCAGGAAGTGCCATGGCATACATCGAACCTTTCTCAGATGTGTACCAACTATTTTCAAGAGCTGAGAGTCCAGCTTTATGAAAAATTAAATTTATGCCAGTTGCCTTTTCACCTTCAGCTGAATCCAAAAGCCAGCGCCAAGATGTACCCATAGCGATAAATGAGATTGCCATTGGATAGAGATATATCGAACGAAATAGCCCCTCGCCCTTGATTCCCTTTTCTAGGAGCAGGGCCATGATTAGACCAGAGAGCAGAGTTCCGATCATAAATACAAGTGTGAACTTAACCAGGTTTGAAAAGGCGTGGGTAAATTCTGGATCATCTAGAAGGCCGGTGAAGTTTGCAAGGCCAGCAAAACTATTATCTACACTCCACGCACTTGTTCGATTGCTCAGTGAGAACTTAACGGTCCAACCGATCATTCCATAGACGAAGATCGACATTGCGATAATCGATGGAAGAACGAAGAAGAAACCGCCCCAATGACTTTGAATACGTTTCTTGCTCTTTAAAGCCACTTAAACACTCACCTCTCAAAACTAAAACCGATCAAAATCTATAAATTTCAAATTACGAGTTCGGTGTAATTCACGAACTCTAACCAAATAACTGCGCCTTGCGGTGAATTTATTGTGATTAATTCCTCTTAAATTGCAAATTCTGGTGGGACCTTTCGGTCCCACCAGAATCTCTCTGCAATTTAGGAATAGCTTATTGACTATGCCTTGTCTTGCTTGTAAGCAGCCTTTAGGCCCTTGATAAAGCCCTTCTTATCCTTAGCTCCGCCTACGTAGAACTTACCTACAGCAGAGTTAAGTGCAGCCATTCCAGCGTTTCCGTAGTTAACGCCGTGAACAGTTGAACCAACTAGTGTGTCAGTCTTCCATGACTTCATAGCTGCCTTTAGGTAGCTGTCATAAAGCTTAGGATCTGAATCCTTACGGACTGCAATTGAACCCTTCTTAGGGTTGAACGCATCTTGTCCTGCAAGAGATCCACAAACCTTTAGCCATGCGATACCGGCATCACGGTTTGGAGCACCCTTTGGAAGTGTGAATGAGTCTGATAGCCACTGGTAAGTACCAGCTGTACCAGGACCTGGAGCCCATGTGTAATCCTTACCGAGCTTTAGGCCTTCTGACTGCCATTGTGATGAAGCCCAGTCTCCCATGATGAAGAATCCGGCCTTACCTGAAGTTACAAGCTTTCCTGCATCTGGCCAGTCAAGTGACTTGCTGTCATTGCCGTAGGAAAGGACTGTTTTGAACTTCTTGATAGCTGTCTTAACATCTTTGCTACCCCACTTTGTCTTTCCGTTCCATAGACCATTGAACTTATCTGCTCCCATTGAAGCAAGAAGTACATAGTCAAATAGGTGAGCAATCGCCCAGTCGCCTTGTCCTGCTAGTGCGATTCCATCAATTCCAACCTTTTCGAACTTCTTAAGGTCAGCGATCATTGCATCTAGAGATTCAGGTGCCTTAGTGATTCCAGCCTTCTTAGCAGCTGCTGGGTTCCACCATAGAACGTTTGCACGGTGAATGTTTACTGGTACTGAGTAGATCTTTCCCTTTGTTGTAAGGGTCTTGATCAAGCCAGCTGGGAATATCTCGTCCCAACCTTCTGACTTGTAAAGTGATGTTAGATCTTCAAGCTGTCCAGCTCTTACATAAGATGAAAGTTCTGCGCCAGCATGTGCCTGGAAAGTATCAGGTGGGTTACCTGCAGCCATACGTGAAACTAGAACACCCTTAGCGTTAACACCAGCTGCACCAGCAACTGAAGCGTTTACGAACGTTGTATCTGGATTCTGATTAACGAATTCAGTTGTCATTCCTTCTAGACCTGCTGCTTCTCCGCCTGATGCCCACCAGGTGAAGATTTCGAGGTTTCCTGCGGCAGGAGCTGCTGGCGCTGTAGTTGCAACAAGTGCAACTGCAGCTAGCACTGCTGCTAGCTTTGATTTCTTTAACATTTATATCCATTCTCTACGTAGATAAAATGTGCAGATCGGCTGCACTTGCCAAATTCTGGTCGGGGGGCCCTGATAGGTCAAGGCAGATTTGCCCTATTTTGATAACAGTTCTGTTACCCAAATTACTCTCAAACCCCACGCTTTGCTTCGAAAAATAGGCTAAATCTCATCTCGATTAATGAGATGTCTTGGGGCGTAACCAAATGTATCGACAAATTCTTGGCTTGAAAGGGGGGCGGTGTGGCCAGGCAGTGGGCTTCGAATCTCAGTGGTTGGATGGAACTTAGCCATCAACTCAGCCGTTGGCGCCTTTGCCATTATCTCTGGCGCTGCAAAGTTATAGACAGATGCGCCGGTGATATCCGAATTTAGAACTATCTCAATTGCAGTTACGGCATCGCGCAGATCTAAATAGGTCCATAAAATTTTAGCGACGATTCCTTTGGGAAATCTTGGATCGGGTGGCAAGTTATCTTCATCGTTAAATCTACGTGCAAGTTCAAGAGTTTTCTCTGGGGTATTTGTCCAAGGAAAGCGCATGCCAACAAAAGCAGTCTTACATCTGCGCGACCACATTAGCGCTGAACGTTCATTAACCTCTTTAGATAGCGCATAACTCTCTTCGAAGATAAAGGGATGTGCTTCATCGACTGGCGCATAAAGAGGTGAGCTCCATTCATCTGAGTAAGCAAAGCCATATGCCGAGAGGCTAGATGCATATACAACGGTCTTAACTTTGGCCTGTGCTGCTGCCGTAAAGACGGCGAAGGTGCTTACTGTATTATTTTGAAAGACGTTAAATTGTCTAGCATCAGTTGGATTTGGAATTGCTCCCAGATGAACAACGCCAGCCGCGCCACTAATCACCTTGTCACAAAAATCAAGATCAGTTAAATCTCCAACGACAAGCTCTGAGCCCGCTGCAAAATCTCCAGCTTTTCGATCAACGCTGATAACTTCATGGCCAGCAGCTACAAGATGTGTAGCAGTGGCCTTTCCGAGTAAGCCAGTGGCTCCGGTGACAACAATCTTCATCTTGGACTATGCAAATCTTCCAGATAGGCCGCCATCGATAATCCAGTCAGCGCCATTTACGAAAGATGCATCATCAGTTAATAGAAAGGTAATTACTTTCGCGATCTCAATTGGTTGTGCCATGCGTCCCAAAGGCTGGACTGCGAGCGCCTCTGCGCGCTTTTCAGGATTCATTACAAAGTAATCTTCAACCATCGGAGTCAAGGTAAAGCCGGGCAGAACTGAGTTCACTCGAATGCCGTGCCTACCTTCATCTAGCGCTAGGTTTCTAGTCAGCCCTAAAATTCCAGACTTTGCCGCGGCATATGGGAAGTAATTTGGGTATGACATTCGGGCATGGATTGATGAAATATTTACAATCGCGCCCTTCTTAGCCTTGCGCATTGCAGGTAAACAAAGTTTTGCGGTGACCCAGACACTCTTGAAATCTACATTCATGAAATCTTCCCATTGGGCTTCGGTCATCTCAACTGGGTCGTAATAAGCATTTCGTCCCGCGTTATTTACTAAGCCTTGAACGTCGCCAAACTCTTTGGTAATTGCGCTGTGCACCGCCTCCATCTGTGCGACGCTTCCAACATTGCCTTCAATAAAGAAAGCCTGATGTCCGCCAGCTCGTAGCTCGCTCTCATAAGCCTTACCTTTTTCCACATTTAGATCGCAGAACGAGACCTTTGCTCCAGCATCGGCAGCGTCTTGTACAACTGCGCGCCCGATCCCATCAGCGCCACCAGTAACAAATATATGTTGACCTTTTAGTTTCATTGACTCTCCTTTGCAGCTGCAATTGCTGCTTTAAATTCGGCTACACGATTTGCAATATTTTTTACGCCGCCGGATGTTAGTGGTCCACCTATTCCAAAACCCGAAACTCCGGCCTGCACCCAGTCAGCAATAGAAGCGACTGAAATGCCTCCGGTTGCCAGCCAGGTATTTCCAGGAAAGGGATCTCTAATCGATTTTAAAAAGCTTGTTCCAAGGGATGAGGCTGGGAAGAACTTCAACATATCGGCGCCATATCTGATCGCATCTGCAACCTCAGTTGGCGATGCGACACCAGGAATTGAGATTAGCCCAGCCTGCTTAGTGCTCTCGATGACCTCTTGGGATACGTGTGGTGAGATCACAAATTTTGCGCCGGCATCTTTGCCCGATAAAACATGTGATCTGCTCATCGCAGTTCCCAGGCCAACATATACATGCTTCTTAGTTGAGTCTGATGTGAACTCTTCGATTAGCTCAAAGACTGCAGGAGTAGTTGTCGTGAATTCAATTACTTCGATGCCTGCAGCAATTAGCGCAGTGGCATTTTCGCGAGCCTGATCTGCTGTGGCGCTACGAATAATGGCAACCAGCCCTGAGTCAAAAGCGGCGTTACTCGCCATTTTTTCCATCAAATTCTCCATTCGGTAATAGGCCATTGGATCCTGCGACCATCCCTGCCCAGTCTCCCATTGTAGATGCGACCATTGCGCCGCATTTGCTCCCCTGGGCGATTGCTTGCCTAATATCTAGCCCTGCAAGCAAGCCAGAAATTGTTCCAGAGATAAAGGCGTCTCCAGATCCAACTGGATCTACGACCTTTACTTTCTGTGGCGTAAAATTAAATTGCTCGCCCTCATGCAAGATTCGCATCTCATCAGGACCTGCCGTCATAATTACAGTCTTTACTCCACGCGCAGCGACCGACTTAAGATTCTCCTCTGGATCCTTTGAGCCAAATACCAACTCATATTCATCAACCCCACCAGTAACTAGATCAACATCCTTGACCATTTCACTTAGCGTTCTTCGTGCTTGCTCTGGTGACCAGAGTTTTCTCCTGATATTTAAATCAAAGCTAATGCCAACCTTGTTCTTGCGCGCAACATCTAGTGCGAAATCCACGGCCCGCTTCGAGGTGTCTGAGAGCGCAACAGTTATGCCTGTTACATGCAACCAGCGAGATCCTCCTAAAATCTCAACATCAATATCTGAAGGTTCAAAGGTAGATGCTGCGCTACAGCGACGGAGATAGGTATTTTCAAGTGGATTAGTTGCGCCATGATTTCGAACCAGCGCTCCGGTGTAATTATCAACTCTTAAAAAATGTTTGCTGGCTACTCCTGCCGCCTCGAACTGACTTGCCACAGCGTCCCCTAATTGGTCGCGCCCAAGTTTTGTCTGGAAATAGACGTTTAGGCCAAGTCTTGTAGCTGCTACGGCAACATTGCCCTCGGCGCCAGCAGCGGTCATTGCATAAGTTGAGGCTGTTGCAACGCTATCGGTATCAGTAGTCATAAAAAGCGCCATCGCTTCACCAAAGGTGAATATGTCATAGCCATTACGCTCTTCCATCTGCCACCCTCTCAATTAAATCTAAACATTCATCAATCTCACGTTTTACTTGATCACTTAGCGCAACAGTTGGATGGCGACAGTAATCAGAGGCGATAATTCCACGGCGAGCAAGGATATGTTTCTCTGCAGCGATTAATAGTTCTAAATTTGAGATCCAACTAGAAATCCATGGGATGAAGGTATTTAGGCGGCGTCCGAATTCTTTGCGGTCACCAGAAATTAGCGCAGCCTCGCTCCATTTATAAAGATCAGTTACACCACAACCGGGCTGAATTCCCTTAGCTCCTGCTAGGTCGCCAGACTCCCAGAAAATTCCACCCCAGCCAATCAGGCTCGCAACTTTGCCTTCTGTAATCTCATAGACCCGCTTAATAGATTCTTCTGGCGGATTTGATTCACATTTTACAATTCTAAGATTTGGGTACTGATCAGCAAGTGTTAGTAGCTCGGCTACATCTTGCATTCCACCAGCTTGTGGCAGGTGTTGAATTACCACTGGAATTTTTACCGCGCCAAGAATTTGTGCCAGATGAAAGCGGATTTGCTCTGCACTTGGATTAAAAAAAGATGGTGGAAGAATATTTATTAAATCAACGCCCATGGCTTCATAATCTTGGGCTCGTTTCACTGCGAGCTCTGATGCATGATCGGCGACAGAGGCGATAACTTTTAAGCCTGAACCAGCTCTAACTTTGAGTAAAATTTCCAATAGTTTGTAGCGCTCAGGGTCACTCAACTTTATATTTTCACTGGCTACTCCGAAAAATAGAACAGATTTAACGCCCTGCGAGATGATCCAGTTAACTAGCGATTCAAAACTCTCATAATCAACCTCACCACTATTCGTAAATGGAACACTTAATACTGGGCAGACTCCGGAGATCAAATCTGAAGTTACATCCGACATTAGTAAGTGGCCCGACCACCTGAAACGTCGAAGGTAAATCCTGTCGTAAATGAACATGCTTGTGATGCGGCAAATGCAATTATTTCAGCGACCTCATTCGGCTCACCTAAACGGCCAACTGGAATCTTTGAGACCATATAAGCCTGAACATCTGGGGCAACGGTTTCGTTAATTGGTGTTCGAATTACTGCGGGTGCAACAGCATTAATTGTGATTCCAAATGTTGCACACTCTTTTGCAACGCCCTTTACAAATCCGATCACGGCTGCCTTTGATGCGTTGTATGCCGACATTCCAGGGTTTCCCTCTTTGCCAGCAATCGACGCCAAGTGAACAATTCGGCCATATTTATGTTCCTTCATTGATGGCATCAACTCTTGGGTAAGCCAGATCGTTCCATATAAATTTATTTCAATTGTCTTCTGGAATGCTGCCCATTCAACTTCTTCAACTGGCTTGCCAGTTGGCCCTGAGATGCCGGCCGAGTTTGCGAGCGCATGTACTTGGCCGTGCTCTGCCAGAATTTCAGCGACAACCTTCTTTACTCCGGATTGTGAGGAGACATCTAAGACCTTGTAGCCGGCAGAGCCTCCTGCCTGCTCGATCTGTGCGACTGTTATTTTAAGTCCATCCTCATTGAGATCTAGGCAGATGACCTTTCCACCGCGCTGGGCGATGAGCTCTGCCGCAGCCTTTCCGATACCGCTTGCTGCCCCTGTCACCAATACAACTTGTCCTGCAAAATTTGTTAGGTTTGAAGCAGCCATCAGATCCCTGGTCTCCATCTCGCTATTTAAAATATTTAAATAATTTCAATAACCGATAGTAGTCCAATCACCTCATCGTTTATAGTGCCCATATGAGCCAAGATATAAATCTTAGAATTTGGGATGAACGCCGCTGTCATGTTGGCGAGGGTCCGGTAGCAATCGGTAGGGATAACTCAGATGTTCTCTGGGTCGACATCATGGGAAAGCTTGTTCATCGACGAAATCTCAAGACCGGCATAACTAGTTCATATGAAACCACCGAGCATGTCTCCTTTGTTATTCCTGCGGCAGATGGATCTGAACTCCTAGGAACTGCAAATGGTCCGATACGTCGGAGCCCTGATGGTTCTATAAGTAAATTACCCACGAGATTAGATACAGATGGCGGCGAGCCACCGTTTCCTAATCGCTGGAATGATGCGAAGGTTGCACCAGATGGGCACCTCTTCTTAGGAAATATGCCTTACGAGTGGGCTGAGAATCAGAGCGCCTGTGGTCTTTACCGTCTCGATAAGAGCGGCGACAAGCTAACAAAAGTTCAAGATGGAATTTGGCTGAGCAATGGACTTGCCTGGTCGAAGGATGGAAAGACGATGTATTACATCGACACCCTTGCAAAGTCGATTGATACCTTTGATTACGCAGATGGTGAGATTTCAAATCGCAGAGTTCGCTGGCAAATTGCAGATGACTCACAAGGTTTACCAGATGGAATGTGTATTGATGCTGAGGATGGAATCTGGGTGGCGTTCTGGAATGGTTCATGTCTTCGCCGCTTTGATAAGGATTTCAATATAACTGATGTTATCCAGATGCCAGTGCCGATGGTGACTAGCGCAGCATTTGTTGGACCAAACTTTGAAGAGATGGTTATTACATCTGCCCACGATGGCGTTGCTGATTCCGGCGCTGATTGGGGTAAAACTTTTATCTGCCGGCCAAAAGTTCCAGGCGTAGCTCCAACGCTATTTCCTAATTAATTACCTAATCCAACTATTAAATCCCGATATCTAGCAGAAGGAATGAAATGACAGAATCAAGTACCTGGCCATCATCTAGAGATGCAAGTGGTCCAATGAAGAAATCTATTTCACTTCTCGCAAAGCAGAACATCACCAGCGCAGATGCCGATGGCCTGCCAGAATCTGCAAAGCGCTTTGCTGATGGATCAAGATGGAAGATTGAGATTCCATCAGTTGAGGGGCCTGCTGCCTTCAAAGTAGTTCTAGAAGAGGCTAAGCGACATAAGTTGCCAGTAGCACGGATCTCACAGGGCTCTGGAATCATGATGCTAACTGATGCTGAAATTAAAGAGATGGTTGCAATCGGAGCCAGTGAAAATATTGAGGTCTGTTTATTCGTTGGCCCCCGCGCCTCTTGGGATATTGGAAAGCAAGTTCTCTCATCTGCTGGTGGGGTAGCAAATCCAACACTTCGCGGCGGCGATCAACTTCGCTACGCAGTTGAAGATGTACTTCATGGCGCAGATCTTGGCCTGCGCTCGATCTTGGTTGGCGATATGGGGCTATTAAACGTTCTCGGTGAAGCTAAGCGAAATGGCGATCTACCAAGTGATTTCATTTTAAAGACCTCGGTTGCAATGCCATGCAACAACCCAGCAACGGCTCAGCTCATGGTTGAAATGGGCGCATCAACTTTGAATCTTGCAACTGATCTCTCGCTCCAACAAATCGCAGCAATCCGATCACAGGTAGATGTTCCAGTTGATGTCTATGTTGAAGGTCCCGATGATTTTGGTGGTCCAGTTCGCCATTATGAAGTACCAGATCTGGTTCGAGTAGCGGCCCCGATCTATCTGAAGTTCACAGTTCGAAACTCCCCTGGACTCTATCCATCAGGAACTCACATCCAAGGAGTAGTTGAGTCCACGGCTCGCGAGCGAGTTCGACGCGCTGCAATTGGGTATTCAATGCTTACGCGCTATGGCTTTGAAAAATAACCGATGCCTAACTTACTGATACTTGGCTCAACTGGAACTCTAGGCGGAGCAATCCTTGATAAATATCGCGCTGAAAAGTGGGATGTCACTTGCGCAGTCCGTAAAACCGTTAATAGCGGCGATATCCAACTTCCACTCTCAAAATCTAACTTAACTGATAGATCTTTTGATGCAATTGTCTTTGGCCAAGGCGCAAATGTGAATGGCTCTGCAATGCAGACAGGTACCAAGGAGCTCAATGAGCTCTTTGAAGCCAATGTGACTGTTATCGCTGAGAGCATCTCGACCTTGATGGAAAATAACGCGATAACGCAAGGTGCTCGAGTAGTTATCTTGAGCTCGCTCTGGGAGCAATTTACGCGCCAAGAGAAATTTGCTTACTCTGTGACTAAGGCAGCAGTTGGTGGTCTAGTTCGCTCACTTGCAGTTGATCTTGGTCGCCAGAAAAAAATTCTTGTAAATGGAATTCTGCCTGGCATCATCAACAGTCCAATGGTTGCCAGAACGCTCTCTCCTGAGCAAGTTGCAAATGTTGTAGGGCAGACCCCTGGTGGTGAGCTTGCTACTCCAGTTGATGTTGCAAATAGCGTCTACATGTTTGGTTCAGCGTTAAATACCGGCATATCTGGGCAGAGTATCTTTGTTGATCGCGGATTTTCTATCTCTCGCACAATTTAATTTTTGCCATGAAAAAAGAGCTACTCGATGAGACCAGCGTTGTTGAGTATTTAACGAAGCGCTCTATTATCAGCGGCCGCGCCCAAGTTGAGATCTTAACTGGCGGTGTCTCAAATGTAGTTCTGGCAGTTAAGGATAGTAAGCGCGATTTAGTATTAAAGCAGGCGCTACCTCAACTAAAAGTTGCGGCGGTATGGAAGGCTGATCAGCGTCGAGCAATAATTGAAGCAAATGGCATGAAATTGCTGCATTCAATCACGCCAGATAACGTTCCAGAGTTAATTGATTTAGATCCAGAAGAGTTCACTCTAACCATGACCCGCCTGCCTCGAGAGTGCACCGTTTGGAAATCTGATCTATTAGATGGCGTTATTAAAGTAAGTATCGGCAGCGATCTTGGTCGAATACTTGCCACCTGGCACAACTTTGGGGCTGATTCTAAATCAGCCAGGGATTCCTACCTTGAAGATTCACTCTTTGATCAATTGCGTGTAACACCTTTCTATCGCGCAGTGGCAAAGGTAAATCCAGCACTTGATGCAAGGATCCAAGAATTGATTCGAGAGATTACCGAGATTAAATTAACTCTGGTCCATGGCGACTTCTCTCCGAAAAACATAATGATTACCGGGGAAGATAAACCGATAGTTCTTGATTTTGAGGTCATGCATACCGGCAACCCGGTCTTTGATCTAGCTTTTGTTAGCGCACACCTGCTCTGTAAATTCCTGCGAACCCAGGATTTAACTCAGAGAGCCGCTCTTCGCCAATGCGCAATCGCATTTCGAGATTCATATGCCAAGACTTCTGAGATCGAGATCGCAGCCGCGCTTCCACATCACGTTGCAGTTATTGCACTTGCCAGAGTCGAAGGTGTGTCCCCGGTTAACTACCTAGATGGCGCTGGCAAAATTAGAGTTCAAGAGCTAACTAAAGCAGCGCTAACTAATCCAAGTATGACTTTCGAAGGGCTATTTGTATGAGTATAAAAGATTTAGTTGGCTATCAAGTTCTGGATTCAAGAGGGCGGCCAACCGTTGCGGTTACTTTGACTATGTCAGATGGCTCTATCCACACCACACGTGTTCCATCTGGCGCATCGACAGGCGCGCATGAAGCAAAAGAGCTACGCGATACCGATACAAAATTTTCGGAAAAATTCTATGGTGGTAAATCCGTTTACCAAGCCGTTGAAAATATCAATAACGTAATTGCACCGCGTTTGCGAGGCCACCGACCAATTCCTCTTGCGACAGATGGCATCTTGGTTGAACTCGATCACACACCTGACCACCATATTTTGGGTGCAAATGCCCTGCTTGCGGTCTCACTTGCAGTAGCAAAGGCAGCTGCCCATACCGCCGGACTCTCGCTTGCAAGATACTTTCAATCCGAAGGAAAACTTCTCATCCCAATGCCAATGGTAAATATTCTCTCTGGTGGCGCCCATGCAAATCGAACAATGGATATTCAAGATGTCTTGGTTCTTCCAAATGGTGCAACCTCATTTGCCGAAGCGCTCTCCTGGATTGTTGCCATTCGAGAACTCGCGGCAAGCAAGGGTGCTAAGTCTGGCGCGATCACGCACTTAATTGCTGATGAAGGTGGCCTTGGTATCGCATTCCCGACTATAGATAACGCACTTGAATTCGTTACTAATTGCATTACCGAGGTGGGGCTTAAGCCAGAAAAGGATGTCAGCATTGCAATTGATGTTGCATCAACTCAATTCTTCGACGGCGAGAAATACAAGTTGGCAGCCCTGGGTATGGAATTTAGCCGCGAAGCTTTTGTAGCCTTTATTTTAAAGATGGTTAGCGATCACCCAGTTCTCTCTATCGAAGATCCCTTTGCTGAAGATGATTGGCGATCCTGGTCAGAATTTATGGCAAGCGCACCCAAGAAATTACAGGTTCTTGGCGATGATTTATTTACTACCAATCTTGCCCGCCTGCAGCG
>DFDL01000038.1:56993-57120 GCA_002367715.1 Actinobacteria bacterium UBA3028 | reverse complement strand
TGCACATAAAGTTGGCGGGCCACTTGGAATAGCTGCGCTAATTTTAAAGCACGGCCTAGATCTAACACCGATACTTCACGGCGGTGGCCAAGAGCGCGAGATTAGAAGCGGAACGCTAAATGCCCCG
>DFDL01000038.1:55933-56653 GCA_002367715.1 Actinobacteria bacterium UBA3028 | reverse complement strand
CAGGAACCGAGAGTGACGCTCTTCTACTTCTACTAGATGGCGAAGGTGTTAGCGCCTCTGCTGGATCGGCATGTAATGCAGGAGTTCCAAGACCAAGCCATGTCCTTCTTGCACTTGGGTTAAGTGAGAGTCAGGCTTATTCCTCACTTAGACTTTCAATCGGAATTTCTAATACGAAGGAAGAGATCGATCAAGTAATCACCGTAATGCCAAGTGTTGTTGAACGCGCCAGAAACGCTTTCGTAGTTAGTGAGCTCGTCTAATGAAATTAATTGCAGCAATGAGTGGTGGCGTTGACTCTGCAGTAGCGGCGGCGCGTGCGGTTGAGGCCGGCCACGAGGTAATCGGTGTGCACCTGGCACTTTCAAGCAATCCTAAGAAGTACCGCTCCGGTGCGCGGGGTTGTTGCACAATTGAAGATTCGCATGATGCTAGGCGCGCAGCAGATGTAATTGGGATTCCATTTTATATCTGGGATATGGCAGCCGAGTTTCATGAAGAGGTAGTAGAAAATTTTCTTGCTGAGTATGCCGATGGGCGTACCCCAAATCCATGCCTGCGATGTAATGAGAAGATTAAATTTGCCGCGGTCTTAGATCGCGCAAAGGGCTTAGGTTTTGATGGCGTTGTTACTGGACACTATGCCCAGATGTTTGAGACCGAACTTGGTCGCACGATGCACAGAGCAGTAGATCCAGCGAAAGATCAATCTTATGTATT
>DFDL01000038.1:48536-55619 GCA_002367715.1 Actinobacteria bacterium UBA3028 | reverse complement strand
ATCGAAGCAAAGCGGCGCGGACTCTACGTCGCTAATAAGCCAGATAGCCACGATATTTGCTTTGTTCCATCAGGTGATAACGCAGGTTGGTTACGTGATCGACTTGGTAGCGATGTCGGACCAATTGTTGATTCAGATGGTAAACAACTTGGTGAGCACAAAGGGGCATACACCTACACAATCGGGCAGCGACGCGGCCTTGGAATCACAGTTCCTGCAGCTGGCGGTGAGCCACGTTATGTATTAAAAATTGAGCCAAAGACAAATACTGTTGTAGTCGGAGGACATGAGGCGCTAGCGGTATCGAAAATTGTTGGTGATAAACCGATCTGGTGTGGGCCAGCTCCGGTTACAAATACTGAGCACCGTGGATTTGCCCAAGTTCGGGCCCATGGAACTCCACTTGCATGTACTTACTCGCAAGATGGAGTTGAAATAAGTGTTGCGCTAGATGAACCGCTATTTGGTTTAGCTGCAGGCCAAGGTTTAGTTATTTTCGATGGTGATCGAGTTGTTGGTTCGGCAACTGTCGCACGCACCCAATAGGTTCTAGCTGTGAGCCAAGAGATTCGACATCGCATAGTTGATCTATCTGAACAGATTCGTGAACACCAATTTAAATATTATGTTCAAGATAAACCAACGATCACAGATGGCGAATTTGACGCTCTGCTCATCGAATTAAAAAAACTCGAGACAGCCAACCCACAGTTCAAGCTAGCCGACTCACCTAGTGACTTAGTTGGTGGGGGATTTGCTACCCACTTTCAACAATCTGATCACATCGAGAAGATGGCCAGCCTGGACAATGTCTTTGATGAAGCCGAACTAGCAACCTGGTTTGATCGAATCGCAAAGACTAGTTCGCAAAATACTTGGCTCTGTGAAGTAAAGGTCGATGGCCTAGCAATTAATTTGCTATACGAAAAGGGAAGGCTGACCAAGGCTTTGACTCGCGGAAATGGCGCGACCGGTGAAGATGTAACTTTAAATATCCGCACTCTCAAGGCAATTCCGCACGAATTAAAAGGTAAGAAAATTCCAGAACTTTTAGAAGTTCGAGGCGAAGTATTCTTCCCAATCGCAGCCTTCAATGAATTTAATGATTTACAAGAAGAGCTAGGTAAAGAGCGCTTTGCAAATCCTCGCAACGCGGCTGCTGGATCGCTTCGCCAGAAGGACCCAAGAGTTACTGCAAGTAGGCCACTTTCCATGGTTGTTCACGGAATTGGGGCGGCAACTGGCGCCACCTTTGATTCACAGAGCGCGGCATATGAGTTACTGAAAAGCTTTGGCCTGCCAACTAGTGAGCGCTATAAAGTTGTCAAAAGCCGCAGCGAGGTAAATGAATTTACTAAATATTATGCTGATCACAGACACGATGTAGAGCATGAGATAGATGGCATCGTTATAAAGGTAAATGAAATCGTGGCACAGCAAGCACTTGGCTTCACAACTCGCGCCCCAAAGTGGGCGATTGCTTACAAATATCCACCAGAAGAGGTTACGACGAAGCTTCTGGATATCAAGGTGAGCGTTGGTCGCACAGGGCGTGTAACTCCCTTCGCATTTATGGAGCCAGTGAAAGTGGCGGGCTCAACAGTTACAAATGCAACGTTGCATAATAACGAAGAGGTTTCGCGAAAAGGAATTTTAATTGGCGATACCGTCCTAATTCGCAAGGCAGGTGATGTGATTCCTGAAGTGCTTGGGCCAGTTATTTCAAAGCGAGATGGCAGCGAGAGAGCATTTGTAATGCCAACCACGTGTCCAGATTGTGGTAGCAAACTTCGAGCAATTACCGAGGGCGATGTAGATATCCGCTGTCCAAATACCCAGAGCTGCCCGGCGCAACTGCGAGAGCGCATCTATTACATCGGCTCTAGAGCAGCGCTCGATATTGATGTTCTAGGTTATGAAGCGGCAAGCGCCCTGTTAGCAGATAGCTTGATTAAAGATGAGTCTGATCTCTTCGCACTAACTGAAGCGAAATTAGCAAAGTCAGAATTTTTCTTAAAGAAAGATGGCGCTCTCGGATTAAACGTCGAGAAGCTTCTTAAAGGTTTGGATGTTGCAAAGAGCAAGCCGCTCTGGCGGATATTGGTCGCCCTTTCAATTCGCCACGTTGGCCCCACGGCTGCGCAGGCACTTGCAAAGAGTTTTGGCTCTATTGCTGCTATTTCTAGCGCAAGCCAGCTTGAACTATCTGAGACTGACGGAATTGGCGAGGTAATCGCACAATCAGTTATTGAGTGGTTTGGCATCGGATGGCACCAAGAGATTATTTCTAAGTGGGAATCTGCTGGGGTCAAGTTAGTTGAAGCACCACGCCAATCAACTGAGCCACAAACTCTCACCGGACTTACCCTTGTTGTTACTGGATCGCTGGTGGATTTCACGCGAGATGGCGTGGCAGAAGTAATTGTGCTCCACGGCGGAAAGAGTTCTTCATCGGTATCAAAGAAGACCGACTTTCTTGTTGCTGGCGATGCGGCTGGCTCAAAGTTGGCAAAGGCGCAAGAGCTCGGAGTTCGAACGCTAAATGAGAGCCAATTCAAAATCTTGCTTGCTGGCGGAGTCGAAGCTTTGGGGTAAAGTTGGGCCATGATTTTGTATTCAGAAGAGGTTCGTGAACTCTCAGCCTCGCCAATCTTCTTTGGAGTCTTTGCCTTCGCAACCTTAACCCTGCTTCTATATTTAACAATGCGCATGGATCGGGATTGATCTCATCTCAAAAGTAGCAATTCTTGGTGGAACTTTTGATCCACCCCATCTAGGCCACCTTCATATAATTGAAGCTCTCGCCAAGAACTTTGATCAGATCATGTTGATTCCTACCGGTGACCCATATCTTCGCCCAGAAAAACCAATAGCTACACCAGGTGAGAGATTAGAAATGTGTAGCAAAGCGCTAGAGGATCTATCTGATGAGCTTCAAACAAAAGTTGTAGTTCTAGATATCGAAACTTCGCGCAAAGGCGCTACATATACCTTTGATACCTTGCAATCACTTCGAGCATTCTTTCCAAAAGATGAGTTCACTCTGGTACTTGGAAGTGATGCCGCAGCTACGCTCCATAAATGGAAGCGCAGCGATGATGTTAAAAAGCAGGCTGCAATCTTAGTTATCAAGCGCCCAGGTTCTGCTGGATCTGAATTTAAAGAGTTAGATATCAAGGCGCTGGATATCAGTGCAACAAAAATCCGTGAAGATTTTGCAAAGGGAAAAACCCCAGAGACAATCTCTCCTACAGTGCTCAATTACATAAGAGATAGAGGCCTATATGGCAGCAGGTAAGAGCGTCACCAATCTGACACAGGTTGCAGCGCAAGCTATTGCAGACAAGCTTGGTGTAGATATTGTCGCTATGGATATGACAGATCAGATGGTCCTATCTGAAGTATTTTTAATTGCAACCGGCGCAAATGAAAATCAAGTTGATGCGATTGCCGATGGCGTTTTTAAGGCGATGGCCGAAATCGGTGAGAAGCCAATTCGCCGTGAAGGCAAGGGGCAGTGGATCTTGCTGGATTATTCAGATTTGGTTGTACACATCCAGAGTCAAGAGCTTCGCAACTATTACATGCTAGATCGCCTTTGGAATGATTGCCCTCGAATTGAATTACAAGTTTCGGAAGTTAGATAGTTAAAAGATGATTGATAAACCAAAAATTCGAGTGGTTCTCTGGCGCCATGGCCAGACGAATTGGAATGTCGAGAATCGCTATCAGGGACACTCTGATATCCCGCTAAATGAGGTTGGGCTTTATCAAGTTGGACATGCTGCAAAGGTCTTAGCTGGAATGAATCCAACTCGCATAATCGCAAGTGATTTAATCCGTACACAGCAGACTGCTCAAGCCTTGGTTGATCTAACAAATATTAAATTAGAGATTGACCCAGATCTGCGCGAAACAAATGGTGGAAACTGGGAGGGAAAGACTGGCGCCCAAAATCGAGAAGAAGATGGCGAGCGATTTAAGCAATGGATGTTCGGTGAAGATGTCAGAGCTGGTGAGACCGGAGAATCGCGCAGTGCGGTAGCAAAGCGTGCAAGATCAGCAATCGATCGTGGAACAACCGAGAGCTCAGGGACAATTATTTTCGTAACTCATGGTGGAACATCGAGAGCACTTCTAGGTTCAATCCTCGAGTTACCACTTGAAAAGTGGCCCGCTCTGGGCGGACTTTCAAATGCCTCTTGGTCAGTTTTAGAACCGAATATCTTCACAAATTCAGGTTGGACTCTGGTCGAACACAATGCTGGATCGATTCCAGAGCCGGTAATCGGCAATGAGGCTCCTGCTTAATTTTTGAGATAAAGTCTGCCTTCGTAGTTAATCTAGATTTAGAAATTGGGGCTGTGGCGCAGCTGGTAGCGCACCTGCATGGCATGCAGGGGGTCAGGGGTTCAAATCCCCTCAGCTCCACTCAAATTTAGTTAAATTATTGAAGTTTACGCAACTGCGTCGGGTAAGTAGCCACCGTTATCTCGTGGGAGAATTCGCGTTATGCATGAGGCCTATGACATTCAATATGTCCAAGAGAAATGGTTGCCCATCTGGGACAAGTTAGAACCATTTAAATCTGGCCGCAAAGATGATACTCGCCCAAAGAAATATGTTTTAGATATGTTCCCCTATCCATCTGGGGATTTGCACATGGGACATGCCGAGGCTTACGCCCTTGGTGATGTGATTGCTCGGTACTGGATTCAAAAGGGCTTCAATGTTATGCACCCGATTGGTTGGGATGCATTTGGATTGCCAGCGGAGAATGCGGCCATAAAGCGCAACGAAGATCCCAGGGCTTGGACCTATGAAAATATTGCAGTACAGAAAGCCTCGATGCGTAGATTTGCATGCTCCTTTGATTGGGATCGCGTTCTACATACGTGCGATCCTGAGTACTACAAATGGAATCAGTGGCTATTTCTTGAGTTATATAAGAAGGGCTTGGCATATCGCAAAGATTCTCCAGTTAATTGGTGTCCAAGTTGTCAGACAGTTTTAGCTAATGAACAAGTAGTAGCTGGGCTCTGTGAGCGTTGTGATTCCGCGGTTACAAAGAAGAAATTAAATCAGTGGTATTTAAAGATTACAGATTATGCCGATCGATTATTAGATGACATGGAGCAACTCGAAGGCCAATGGCCAGAGAAAGTTCTGATGATGCAGCGCAACTGGATTGGGCGCTCTATCGGTGCTGAGGTTAAATTCATCATTGAAGGACGAGATGAGCCTGTAACTATTTACACAACCCGTCCCGATACTTTGTATGGCGCAACCTTTATGGTGGTGGCTGCCGACTCAGCACTTGCAGCGGAGCTTGTAACTGGCTCAAAGGTTGAGGATCGATTTAACAAGTATCTTGAGGGCGTTAAGGCAGTTACTGATATTGATCGGTTAGCAACTGATCGACCAAAGACCGGAATTTTTCTTGAGCGAAATGCCATCAATCCGGTAAATGGTGCAAAGCTTCCAATCTGGGCAAGTGATTATGTTCTTGCGGATTATGGAACTGGCGCAATTATGGCTGTACCTGCGCACGATCAGCGAGATCTAGATTTTGCAAAGGCGATGGGGCTGCCGGTTCAGGTAGTAGTCGAGAGTGATGAAGGTGATCCAATTGAGAGCGGTATCGCAACCACTGGTGATGGAAAGTTAGTAAATTCTGGCTCGCTAAATGGCCTAAATAAGAGCGATGCAATTACCAAAATAATTGAAGAGCTTGCAGCAAAAGACCTTGGTAAGGGCGCAAAGAATTATCGGTTGCGTGACTGGTTAATTTCGCGTCAACGTTTCTGGGGTACACCAATTCCAATCATTCACTGCGAAAAGTGTGGTGAAGTTCCAGTTGAACAAGCAGCGCTGCCTGTCGAACTGCCATCTGCAACTGGGTTGGACCTAAAGCCAAAGGGAACTTCACCTCTTGGCGCTGCAGAAGATTGGGTAAATGTTGCATGTCCAAAATGTGGTGCACCGGCAAGGCGCGATGCTGACACGATGGATACCTTCTTCGATTCATCTTGGTACTTCCTTCGCTATACAAGCACCGATCGCCATGATGTCGCCTTTAATAAGGAGGAAGTTGAGACCTGGCTACCTGTTGACCAATATGTAGGTGGCGTAACCCATGCGATTTTGCACCTTCTTTATTCGCGCTTCTTCACCAAGGTGCTTCATGATTTAGGACATTTAAATTTTATAGAGCCATTTACTAGGTTGTTAAACCAAGGAATGGTGCTGATGGATGGATCTGCGATGTCTAAATCTCGCGGAAATTTAGTTCGCCTCTCTGATGAGCTTGCAAATCACGGCGTAGATGCAATTCGACTTGCCCTGGTATTTGCTGGACCGCCAGAAGATGATGTCGATTGGGCAGATGTTTCACCATCTGGCTCAGTGAAATTCTTAAATCGCGCTTGGCGGATCGCTGGTGATGTAACTAGTAAAACCGGAGTCAATTTTGATAGCGGCGATCTGGCGCTTCGCAAGGTAACTCATAAAGCAATTCATGATGTTGGCTTTGCAGTTGAATCCTTTAGATTTAACGTTGCAGTTGCTCGCGTCATGGAGCTCGTTAATGCAACCCGTAAGGCAATTGATTCTGGCTGTGGGCCAGCAGATCCTGCAGTACGAGAGGCAGCGGAGGCGATTGCGATTGCGCTCTCTTTAGTTGCACCATTTACCTCAGAGGAGATGTGGGAAATTCTTGGCCACAAGCCAGGGGTTGCCTTAGCTGGTTGGCCACAGGTTGATCCAAAATTGCTTGAAGCAGATGCCGTAACTGCAATCTTTCAGATCAATGGAAAGATTAAGGATCGTATAGAGGTATCACCAAATATTTCAGATACCGAGCTTGAAAAATTAGCAATGGCTAACCCGGAAATTGCAGCTGCGATAGCTGGTCAAAAAATAACTAAGGTAATTACTAGGGCGCCAAAGTTAGTTAACATCGTTCTTTAATTCACAGCACAATTTCTAATTACTCTAGTCAAGAAATTCTCTGGGTATTTTTCGCTCTATGTTCAATGAGATTAAAGAGCGCATCCGAGATAAATATCTAGCCTTTGACTTTAC
>DFDL01000038.1:46906-48333 GCA_002367715.1 Actinobacteria bacterium UBA3028 | reverse complement strand
CAAGGAACTTCAAGTGGCTCACAAGTTGAAGCAATCCCAGCGCTGATTCTTCCAGAGCAGCCTGTAGTCGAAGAGCTCCTGATTGTTGATGTATCGGGCAGAGTTAGAAAACCTGGTGTCTACTCACTCGATAAAGGCTCGCGCGCTATCGATGCAATTGAGCGAGCCGGTGGTGCGCTAAGTGGCGTTGATCTAAGTGATATAAATCTGGCACATCTTCTCTTCGATGGCGAGCAGATAATTGTTGGGGCGCCAAAGGTTAGCTATTCATCGCCATCTCGAAGTGCGCCCAAGGCAAAGATTCCAACAGCTGCCTCACCTCTAAATTTAAACTCGGCGACGTTGGCACAACTAGATACCTTGCCTGGAATCGGGCCAGTTATGGCTAATCGAATCTTTGCTTATCGCAAATTAAATGGGCCATTTGCTCAGGTAGATGATCTAAAGAAGGTCTCTGGAATAGGTGATGTCACATTCGCCGAGATATCCAAGTTGGTCCGTCTCTAAATTCAATTGATTTTAGGCTTCTAGCAATTGGCCTTGCAATCTGGCTTGGCGCAGCGATTGCTGGAATTTTAGTTACGCCCTGGAGCTACATCGCAATACTTATTGCAATGGCTCTGGCCCGCATCAAAAAAAGCCTGGCGCTGATTTTGATTGCCGCGCTTCTAACAGGAAGTGCTGGCAGTGCAATCCGCCAAATTGGTCTGACTAATAATTATCTGGCGGCTAAATTAAGCCTTACGCCAAGTGTAGAAATTATTGGGGTCCTAAAAACTGACCCAACTTGGAGCCGACCAAAGGTTATTGGATCAAGATTTAGAAGTAGATCAATGACGATGCTGGCATCTATTTCGCAAATTAGTATTGCCGGAGAAAATAAGAAGCTAAGGCTGCCGGTGCGAATAACAAGCCCAGAATTCGTGGATTTGATTCCTGGTGAAAAATTTCGAGTCTCTGGAGTTGCCTTTCCGACTGCTGAACGCAGAGTCGCTGCGCTAATTGCAACACAAGGTGGCTTTGTGAAGTTATCTGAGGCAAATTTTCTACAGCGAGCCTCAGGTCGGATTCGTGATTCTTTCCGTAAGAGTGCGCAATCAATTGGCGGGGCAAGTGGCGCGCTGATTCCAGGGCTCGTGATCGGTGATACCTCACTTCAAGAGCTTGAATTCACTACCGATATGCGTCGAGTCGGCCTCTCTCACTTAACTGCGGTTAGCGGAGCAAACTTTGCAATCATCGCTGCCTTTCTACTCTGGCTCTCACAGTGGTTTTTTAGACGCGTCCGCTCTCGCCTCATTCTTACCAGTGCTGTCTTAATTGGTTTCATTTTCCTGGTTCGACCATCGCCCTCGGTGCTCCGCGCAAGTGTCATGAGTGCAGTTATCTTGATTGCCCGAGCCAGGGGAGTAAAGGCAGATTCGATT
>DFDL01000038.1:33949-46647 GCA_002367715.1 Actinobacteria bacterium UBA3028 | reverse complement strand
CCCAAGATTGAAGAGTTCATAATTGATAGATATGGCTATCCAAGATTTGCACAAGTTCTTGCGATTCCACTCTCGGCCACAATTATGTGCACGCCAGTGATTCTTGCTATTTCTGGCATGTTCTCGTTAGTTTCGATCCCTGCAAATATGATCGCTGAACCTGTAGTGGCACCAATAACAATCATTGGATTTATCGCGGCCCTGATCTCGCCATTTTCTCAGAGCGTTGCACATCTTCTGCTTCTTTCTATCAAGCCACTGGCAGCCATAATCGTCTGGATCTCTAACTCTGCTTCATCGATTCCAGTTCTAATGTTGCCTAGAAGCTATGCCGGGGCAGTGGTTGCGATCTTGATAACATCTTTAATTTGGTTGCGTAAGTGGCGGCTACTGCTTATCTGCTTTGCAGTTGGGATTCTGGTGCTCCTGGTGCCAGGTCGCTGGCCAGGTGCAAGTTGGCAGATAGTAAATTGCAATGTGGCTCAGGGTGATAGCCTGGTAATTAATTTAGGCAAAGGTTCCGCAATAGTGGTTGATGTTGGACCAGATGCAGATCTCATCGATAATTGTTTGCGCGATTTAGGCGTGAAGCGAATTGCGCTACTAGTACTTAGCCATTTTCACGCCGACCATGTACATGGCCTAAGTGGCGCAACATCAGGTCGCGAAGTTTCAACAACCTGGATATCTAACAATGGCGAGCCAAAGTCCGAGATGGACACTGCGCTCTTATTGCTCGGCGATACTCCAACTCATTTGGCAACAGCCGGTGAGAGCGTTGAGTTTTCCAGCTATAGGGGAAAGGTAAAGATCGAGGTCCTGTGGCCGACAAATAGCGTTAATAGCTTTACAGCCATGCCTGGTGATGGCTCAAGTGTTAACAATTCGAGTATTGCGCTAATGATTACAGTCGGCGAACTTCGAATTTTCACAGCAGGTGATCTAGAGCCACCAGCACAGGAGGCGCTTATGCAGAGTACAAAATTAGCTGCAGTAGATATCTACAAAGTCTCACATCATGGATCTGCCTACCAATATCTACCTTTGATAGAGGCCCTGCGCCCTAAGGTGGCGCTGATTAGCGTTGGGTTAGGAAATAGTTATGGCCATCCAGCCGCAAGCACGATTGCGGCGCTAATACAGCTCGGCACAAAGGTGATGCGAACCGACCTCGATGGCGCGATTGCTATTGACCAGTCCCTTAAGATCAGAACTAAGCGAGATGATTGGTGGAATATTTCATGGGGATAACTCTTCTGCAGGGCGGTGAATCACTTCTTGTCGACCGCGCAATCACAGGCGTTATCTCCAACTTTAAAGGTGCAAATGTTTCACAGCTTGTGGCAAGTGGGATTGAACTTGGCGAAATAACCGACGCCCTTGCACCTTCACTCTTTGGTGATATTCGCATAGTTGTTATAAAAGAGATTCAAGACCTGCCGGCAGAACTTGGCGATGAGCTCGCATCGTATTTAGAATCCCAAGATGAGAGTGTTCAACTTGTCCTTTGGCATAAGGGTGGCGTCAAAGGTAAAGCACTTTTAGAGAAGATAAAGAAAATCAAGCCAGAGATAATTGCGTGCGATGTAATAAAGCGAGATGGCGATAAGTCAGAGTTCATTAGAGCCGAATTTAAGAGCCTTGGTCGCAAAATTTCTACAGAGGCAGTCCAAGCTTTAATCGATGCGCTCGGTAGTGATCTGCGAGAACTAGGTGGCGCCTGCTCACAACTTGCAGCAGATGTTATTGCTGGAAAAATGATTGATGAGACCGATGTCGCAAAATTTCAAAATGGCCGAATCGAAACTACAGGTTTTGATGTAGCTGATGCCGCTCTAGATGGCAGACGGGATGTCGCGCTTATTGCACTTAGAAATGCGCTAGCAACCGGGACCGATCCAGTTCTAATCACCAGCGCACTTGCCGGATCGCTTCGGACTCTGGCAAAAGTTTCGGGCGCCTCTAGAGGAAGTAAATCCTTTGATTTAGCTGGCCCACTTGGTCTGGCACCATGGCAGATAGATAAGGCTAGAAGGCAACTTTCAAAGTGGACACCAGCAACCTTGGCTGGGGCGGTAGTTGCCGTGGCTCAAGCCGATGCTGATATTAAGGGCGCGGCCGTTGATCCGATCCACTCACTAGAACGGGCGATTATCGCCATTACATCTCGAGTTTGAGTAGTAGGGCCTTTCGCTGGTAATCTGCGCGTCGGACCTGGCAGAAGCCAAGGCTTAGATTTCAAGAGATTAGAAGGTAGTTCGAAGTGGCAAATATCAAGTCGCAGATCAAGAGAATTCGTACCAACGAGAAGGCACAACTACGTAACAAGTCTGCTCGTTCTGCGATCAAGACCGCGATTCGTCGTTTCCGCGATGCGCTAGCCGCAGGCGATAACAAGGTAATTGCTGAAGAACTTCGCCTAGCTTCAAAGACTCTAGATGTTGCAGTTAGCAGCGGTGTACTTCACGCAAATGCAGCAGCAAACAGAAAGTCAGCGATGGCTAAGCAAGCCAACAAAGCTGGCACACTTTAATTTTTTCTCTCCACCCAATTCAAAATTCAAATAAGTATCGGCCAATAATCTCGGGGGATAAATGCCTGCCATTGATTTAGCCAAAGCACCTCAACCAGCGTCAACCAATCCTGCGCAGATTCGAAATTTCTGCATCATTGCGCATATAGATCATGGCAAATCAACACTTGCCGACCGAATGCTTGGAATCACTGAAGTTGTAGATCAGCGAAATATGCGGGCGCAATATCTAGATCGAATGGATATTGAACGCGAACGCGGAATTACAATCAAGAGTCAAGCAGTTCGACTGCCCTGGCGCTCAGGTTTAGATGGCCAAGAATATATCTTGAACATGATCGATACACCTGGCCATGTTGATTTCAATTATGAAGTCTCTAGATCACTTGCAGCAAGCGAAGGTGCAGTACTGCTGGTCGATTGCGCGCAAGGAATCGAAGCCCAAACTCTGGCCAACCTCTATCTTGCGATGGAGAATAATCTAACAATTATTCCAGTTCTAAATAAGATTGATCTTCCAGCTGCGCAACCAGAGAAATTTGCTGAGGAGCTCGCCAAATTAATTGGCTGCCAACCTGAAGATTGTCTTCGCGTCTCAGGTAAAACTGGCGCAGGTGTAACTGAACTTCTAGATCAAATCGTTAAACAGATACCCGCACCAGTAGGCGATCCAAATGCGCCGGCGCGCGCATTGATTTTCGACTCGGTCTATGACACATATCGTGGAGTTGTTACATATGTTCGCGTTGTCGATGGCCATCTCTCAACTCGAGATCAGATTCAGATGTTCTCAACTGGCGTTAGACATGAAATGCTTGAAGTCGGGGTGATCTCACCAGAGCCAGTAGTTAGCAAAGGACTTGGCGTTGGTGAAGTTGGTTATGTAATTACCGGAGTAAAAGATGTTCGACAGTCCCGAGTCGGAGACACAATCACCACGTATCACAACCCAACAAAGGTTGCGCTCTCTGGATATAAAGATCCAAAGCCGATGGTCTTTTCGGGGTTATTTCCATTAGATGGCGCTGAATATCCTATGCTGCGTGAAGCGCTCGATAAATTACAGCTAAATGATGCGGCGCTTGTCTATGAGCCTGAGACTTCTGCTGCACTAGGTTTCGGCTTTCGTTGTGGCTTCTTAGGGCTTTTACATATGGAGATTGTGCGCGAACGGCTAGAGCGCGAAGCAGGTCTCTCACTAATCTCAACTGCTCCAAGTGTTGTATACCGAGTTGTTAAAGGCGATGGAAAAGATCTAATCGTCACAAATCCATCAGAGTTTCCAAACGACAAGATTGAAGCTGTCTTTGAACCAATCGTGCGAGCAACCGTGCTCGCGCCATCAGAGTTCATCGGTGCCATTATGGAGCTCTGCCAAGAACGTCGCGGCACCTTGCTTGGTATGGATTACCTCTCTGAGGACCGCGTTGAAATTCGCTATACCCTGCCACTTGCTGAGATTGTCTTTGACTTCTTTGATCAACTTAAATCTAAGACTCGCGGTTATGCCTCACTTGATTACGAACCAATTGGGGAAGCAGAAGGCGATCTAGTAAAGGTCGATATCTTGCTTCAGAGCGAGGGCGTAGATGCATTTAGCGCAATCGTCCATAAAGATAAGGCCTATGCCTATGGCACCATGATGACTTCAAAGTTGCGTGAGCTAATTCCACGACAACAATTCGAAGTTCCGATTCAGGCTGCAATTGGATCGCGAATCATCGCACGTGAGAGCATCAGAGCAATCCGTAAAGATGTTCTTGCCAAATGTTATGGCGGCGATATTTCCCGTAAGCGCAAACTCCTCGAGAAGCAGAAAGAGGGAAAGAAGCGCATGAAGATGGTTGGGCGCGTAGAGGTTCCCCAAGAAGCATTTATTGCTGCACTAACTACCGATGCTGATGTTGATAAAGCAAAGGCTAAGGCCAAGGGTCAATAGGGCTAAAAGCCATGAGCCGACCACTCTCGTTTTATATCCATATCCCATATTGCGTAAAACGCTGTGGATACTGTGATTTCAATACCTATACACCTGGTGAGTTGAAGCCCGGCAGCGATGTTGCAGAAGTTTCTAATGGATATATCGATCTGGTCATCCAAGAGTCAAAAATAGCAAGATCACAAGTCAAGAGCGATGAAAAAATACCGACGATTTTCTTTGGCGGTGGAACGCCCACCCTCATGGAGCCAGATGATCTGGGTCGACTCTTAAAAAGTCTAGAAAATGATTTTGGTTTTACCAGAGATATTGAGATAACTATTGAAGCTAATCCAGATACCGTTTCGAAGGAGAAGCTATCTGCGCTGCGTAGCGCTGGAATTAATCGCATCTCATTTGGCATGCAATCTGCCTCTGCCCACGTACTTGCAACCTTAGATAGAACTCATAATCCAGATAACGTTGTGAAGGCGACAAGTTGGGCCAGGCAAGTCGGCTTTGAAAATGTGAGTGTGGACTTAATCTATGGAACCCCTGGTGAGAGTATGGAAGATTGGGAGCGAACAATTGAGAGTGCACTTGCGCTTCCGATAAATCATATTTCGGCCTATTCATTAATAGTTGAATCTGGAACAAAGTTGGCTGCGCAGGTAGCACGTGGTGAAATTCCTATGCCCGATGATGATCAGAGTGCGGATAAATATTTGTTAGCAGATCAGCAATTTAGCGCCGCCGGATTGAATTGGTATGAGCTATCTAATTGGGAGAGAGATGGCGGGGCATGCCGGCATAACATTGCATATTGGAAGGGTGATAACTGGTGGGGCCTAGGGCCTGGTGCACATTCACATTTAGATGGAGCGCGCTTTTGGAATGTTAAACATCCAAATGCTTATCGCGAGCGGATTGAAGCAGAGCTCTCACCAATTATGGAGAGCGAGCAATTGACCTCGGCCCAGATGGAGAGTGAGCGAGTAATGCTTGGAATTCGCTTGCCGCAAGGCCTTCCGAAGAGCTCACTAACTTCTGAGAGTCTTGCTGCAATAGAGAGTTATCTCACCAGTGGCGAGCTATCCAAAGAATCCTGGGAGGATGGGCGTGTATCCCTAACTCTTGCAGGTCGGCTTGTTGCCGACCGAATCGTGCGCGAAATATTGATGTAGTAGCGTTTGCACATGCGCTTAACCCATGACATCTTGCTTGGCCTCTTGGCCGTAATTTTTCTGATCTCTGGCGCAATGAAATTAAGCGGTAGTTCAAAGGGTTTGCAAGGTACCCGTGAAGTAAATATAAAGGATCCTATTGGCAGATTGATCGGTCTTATTGAAGCAGTTGCAGCAATCGGATTGATTTATGCAATCAAATTTCCTGAGGATTTAATCGGCTGGCTAGCAAACTTAGTACTTTGGATTGAAATGGGAGTCGCAGTATTTGCGCACTCAAAGGCAAATAAAATGAAGAGCTCAATCCCGACAATTGTCTTATTACTTCTTCTATCCGTAGTCCTAGTAATTGCTTAATTTGGAGATTTGATGCAGTTAGAGATGCAGAAACGGCAGCTCGAAATTTTACGAGCGATTGTTGATGAATATGTCGCGACCGAAGAGCCGGTCGGCTCTAAAGTAATTGCAGAGCGTCATGGTCTTGGTGTTTCACCTGCAACTATTCGAAATGATATGGCCATCCTTGAAGATGCTGGTCTTATCAAACAACCACATACAAGCGCTGGTCGGATTCCAACTAATAGCGGCTATCGACTCTTTGTAGATAAGCTGGCTGAAGTTAAACCACTTTCAGCACCGGAGCGCAGGGCCATTGAGAAGTTCCTTGATGGGGCAAATAATTTGGATGAAGTCCTTATGCGAAGTGTAAAGTTGTTGGCACAAATAACAAAGCAGGTAGCTGTTATTCAATATCCAACGGAAGATAAAGTAGTTCTCTCTGGAACCGCAAATTTAGCGAAATCAACCCAAGAAGTTTCAATAGCAATCCATCCAATTCTTGAAGCTTTAGAGGAGCAAGTTGTCTTGCTGCGGTTATTGGCAGATGCTGGCAGCGCCCTTCAGGTGAGGATTGGCGATGAACAGAGCGAGAGCTCACTTCGTACAACGAGTCTGGTTTCAATCAGTTATGGAACAAATATCGCCGAGCATGGCGCAGTTGGCATTCTTGGCCCTACCCGAATGGATTATGCGAATTCAATGGCAGCTGTTAATTCAGTTGCTAGATATATCGGCGCCTTTCTTGGAGATAAAGCATAGATGGCTGATTTTTACGCAACCCTAGGAGTCAATCGCGATTCATCGTTCGATGAAATCAAGAAGGTTTACCGCAAGCTAGCGCGCGAATTTCATCCTGATATTAATCCTGATCCGCAGGCGGCTGAAAAATTCAAAGAGATCACAACAGCCTACGAAATTTTGAGCGATCCAGAGAAGCGCCAGCGCTATGACTTAGGCGGCGATCCATTTTCACAATTTGGTGGCGGTACAAACTTCGGGTTTGGCGACATCATGGATGCATTTTTCGGAGGAGGCAGTTCAAATCGTGGTCCGCGTGCTCGAATGCGTGCTGGCCAGGATGCACTCATAAGAGTTGAGCTTGATTTACAAGAGGCCTGTTTTGGCGCAGAGCGCGAGTTAAATTTAGAGACAGCAGTTACCTGCGAAAAATGTAGTGGATCTGGATGTGCAAATAGTTCAAGGCCAAATGTTTGTGCAATCTGTAAAGGTCGCGGTGAGACTCAACAAGTTACCCGATCAATAATTGGGCAGGTTATGACAAGCAGGCCATGTGCTGCTTGCCAAGGTTATGGGTCGGTAATTACAGATCCATGTGGTGAATGTGCAGGAGAGGGTCGAGTCCGAGCCCGTAAGGTAATTCCAATAAAGATACCTGCAGGTGTCGAGACCGGAAATAGAATTCAAATGAACGGTGCCGGAGAAGTTGGTCCTGGCAGTGGACCAGCTGGTGACTTATATGTTGAGATAGTTGAGATTCCACATGATTTTCTCGTGCGCGATGGAGATGACCTACATATCTCTGTTGTTATTCCTATGACATCTGCAGCTCTTGGTGCCAAGTTCATGATTGATACGCTAGATGGCCAACAGGAAGTTGTGATTAAGTCAGGATTTATTAGTGGCAATATCCTCACTCTTAAGGATCTTGGTATGAATAAATTGCGCGGTAGTGGCCGCGGGGATCTAATTGTTCACGTCGAAGTTTCTACGCCTGGGAAATTAAGTAAGGAGCAAGAAGAGCTTCTAAAGTCACTGGCAAAGGTTCGCGGCGAAAGTGGTGAAAATGTTGAGATCCACAGGCGCACATCCGCTCACTCTTCAGGCATTTTTGGACGCTTTAGAGATGCGTTTAGTCGCTAAATGCTTACGCTATTTCTAATTGAAAATCTCTCGGCGGCCACAAATATTGAAGTGAGTGGCGATGAAGCCCATCACGCAATAAAAGTTCTGAGAGTTAAAGTTGGCGAAGAGATTCTTCTCTGCGACGGCAATGGCAGTTGGGCCAGAGCAGCGATATCACAGATTGATAAAAAGAGCTTCCAAGCAGGTGTCTTAGAGCGCGGATATGAAGAGGAGCGATCACCCAAGTTAATAGTTATTCAAGGACTGCCAAAATCTGATCGTGTTAAAGAGAGTATTGAAATTTTAGTTGAATCTGGTGTCGATGTAATTATTCCTTGGCAGGCAGAGCGTAGTATTTCAAAGTGGCAGCAAGGCTCACTCGAGAAATGGCAGAATGTATTAACCGCCTCAACTAAGCAATCTAGAAGGTACCGAGCGCCGGAGATTAGGGGCGAGCAAACTATCGCCCAGATTTTGGCAGAAGTATCTACATCCAAAGTGGTTATCGTTCTACATGAATCTGCAACAAAGAAAATTTCACAGGTTATAAATTCTAAATTCGCAGAGCTCGGCGAGATTTTTGTGGTCATAGGCCCTGAAGGTGGATTAAGTGAGAATGAACTTAAAGCTTTTGAGGCAGCCGGAGCGCATATCGCCTGCCTTGGTCCAGAAATATTTAGAAGCGCTCATGCTGGTGGGGCTGCGCTAAGTGCAATATCTGCTTTGATTGGGCGATGGTAGGAAGGGGGTGAGTCTTCGATGAGCTGTCTATTCTGTAAAATGGCGACCGGTGAGATTCCAGTCGAGTTTTTAATGAATTCAGATCGAATATTTGCTATTGCCGATATCGCGCCACAAGCACCAATCCATATTCTTATAATTCCAAAGATTCATCAAGAGAGCGCAGCTGGGTTAGCGGGTTCAGATCCGCAGCTTCTTGCCGAGATGTTTAAGGTTGCAGGAGAGCTTGCAAAAACATATGGCTTAGATGGTTATCGCAGCGTCTTTAATACGGGAGAGAGCGCCGGACAGAGCGTATTTCACGCTCACCTGCACCTACTAGGCGGGCGTCCGTTCGCCTGGCCGCCCGGTTAAAAGTAGTATTTGCCGTAATGGATTCGATGAAGAGCGCGCTTATTACCGTCCCGACCGCGATTCCTATGGTCGCACTTATCGGAGCTCAAGACTCCCACCTTCGCATCTTTGAGAAAACTTTTCCTAATATTTCAATTACTGTGCGAGGCAATGAGATTTTTGCCGGCGGCGACCTAGTGGAGCTAAATAAGTTCGAGGCGCTAGTTCGTGAACTACTTGTGCTACTTCGTGGCGGTCAAAATTTAAATGATGATGCAATTTTGCGGGCAATCGAGATGTTTAGCCATGAACCAGTAGATCATCCAGCAGAGGTACTCTCACTTAACATTTTGAGTAATCGCGGAAAAACAATTCGCCCAAAGACGGCAAATCAGAAGCGATATGTAGAAGCGATTGATCTAAACACAATAACTTTTGGAGTTGGCCCAGCCGGTACCGGTAAGACCTACCTTGCAATGGCGAAGGCAATTCAAGCTCTGCAATCAAAACAGGTTAATCGAATAATTCTTACCCGCCCCGCTGTTGAGGCAGGAGAGCGGTTGGGTTTTCTCCCCGGAACTTTGCAAGAGAAGATTGATCCGTATCTGCGTCCATTATTTGATGCGCTACATGACATGATCGATCAAGATTCAATTCCTCGCTTAATGCAGGCAGGAATTATTGAAATTGCGCCACTTGCATATATGCGTGGTCGCACCCTAAATGATGCCTTCATTATTTTAGATGAAGCTCAGAATACTTCTGCCGAACAGATGAAGATGTTTCTAACCCGACTTGGCTTCGGATCAAAGATGGTAATAACTGGAGACACAACACAAGTTGATCTACCTCACGGAGCCCAATCTGGACTTCGCATTGTTCATGAGATTCTAGATGGAGTTGAAGATATCTCCTTTATTCACCTCGAGTCCGAGGATGTAGTTAGAAACCGACTTGTTGGTGAGATCGTAAATGCTTATGGAAGATTTGATGATAAGAAAGTTGTTCCGCCGAATGTTACGAGATCGATTAGATCTGGAAGCGGTGATCGCTAATTCCCATGGGAATAGAAATCGAAAATAAAAGTGGTATTGATTGCAATGAGACACAAATCTTAGATATTGCAGGTTTCGTACTTGAGAAGCTTGGAATTCATCCAGAATCTGATTTGAGTATTATTCTCGTTAGTGAAGATGAGATGAGCGAACTTCATGTTAAGTGGATGGATCTTCCTGGGCCGACGGATGTTCTATCTTTCCCAATGGATGAGCTAAAACCATTTTCAGCGAAAGATGGCCCTGGAATTATCGGCGATTTAGTAATCTGCCCAGAGTTTGCAGGCAAGCAGGCGGTAAATCACCCACTTGAAGATGAGATATCCCTACTTACAGTTCACGGGGTTTTACACTTATTGGGCTATGACCATGTGGAGACAGAGGAACAGAGAATAATGTTCGAGCTACAAGATAAAACTCTAACGCAATGGCGAGATCGTAAATGAAGACCCTAAGGTTCATTTTGGATGCCATTGTCTGGCTTGTAATTGGCTTCTATATTGGACGCACCTTCGGCAAGTCCCAGAATTTGAATTTCGCACGGTTAGTAGCGATATTGCCAGGTTCTGTCGTAACCGGACTTCGCAGGTTAGGTTTTAAGTTTCGTGCCGTTCAATTTTCAAATGAAGGCGAGCTCCGCGAGGCAGTAGATAAGGCAAGTGAACACGGAGTCGTAGAAGAGTCCGAGCGCGAAATGATTCAATCAGTATTTGAACTTGGCGATACTCTGGTTCGTGAGCTTATGGTTCCACGTACCGATATGGTCTGGATTGAAGGTAATAAGACTCTGCGCCAAGGGCTCTCACTCGCATTGCGCTCTGGTTTTACGCGAATTCCAGTGATTGATGAGAATCTAGATAACATAACCGGGATTGCATATGTGAAGGATCTAGCTCGCCGATCCCATGAACACCACGAAAGTGAGCAGACTGAAAAGGTATCTGAGCACATTCGGAAAGCAACTTTTGTACCCGAGACCAAGACTGCCGCTCAGCTACTAAAAGAGATGCAGCGTGATCAGATTCATATGGCTGTTGTCATCGATGAATATGGCGGAACTGCTGGCCTAATTACTATTGAAGATATTTTAGAGGAGATCGTTGGCGAAATTGCAGATGAGTATGACGATGATGGTGTCGAGATTGAATGGTTGAGCGAAAATAGTGCGCGACTCTCTGCTCGATTACATGTTGAAGATTTTGCGCAGAATTTCAAGATCGAAATTTCAGACCAAGAGCGTGAAGATGTAGACAGTATTGGAGGGTTGCTTGCAAAGGCATTGGGGCGAGTTCCAATTGCCGGAAGTACTATTTCTATTGCGGGTATAAAGCTAACTGCTGAGCGCCCTGTTGGTCGCAGACACCGTATTGCTACTGTTCTTGCAACGCGGATTGTTGATGAACAGGAGACCTTGCTTGAGCAATAACCCTGAAGATTTAAAGCTCGCAACCTTAGCCATGGCAACTATGGCAAGGAGTGGTTCGAGCTCTGCTGCGGCGCTTCGTGACAAAACTGGGCGCACATATGTGGCGATTCCAGTAGCAAGTGATGGCTTTGAAATTGATGCCCTACTTTCAGTATTAGTAGTAGCAAAAGCTAGTCAGATAACCGGCATCGAGGCGATTGTGATTGCCGGAGATAAGCCAGATCTTTCAAGTCAGGCGGTAATCGCAAGTGAAGATGCCACTGCAAAACTTTTTATGGTTGATTCTGTAGGGCTATTGCTCGCTCTGAATTAAGAAGTTTATTGAGTTGAAGGTAGAATCACCTTCATGCGAATCGTAAGATTTTCTCCAAATACAAGCGCCGGTATCGGAAGTGATCCACTCTTTGGCGTTTTAAATGCCGAGAATCAGATTTTGGTACTTCGCGGTGATCCTATCTATAGCGGCATCGTTCCGACCGAAACTAAAGTTTCACTCGATGAAGTCCGATTACTTGCACCAGTTATTCCACGCAGCAAGGTGGTCTGTGTCGGAAAGAATTATGCAGATCATGCTGCTGAGATGGGTTCAGAGGTTCCAAAAGAGCCGGTTATATTTTTAAAGCCAAATACCTCAGTCATCGGCCCAGATGATCTTATTCAATGGCCAAGAATGAGTGAGCGAGTAGATTTTGAGGGCGAGCTTGCAGTAGTAATTAGCAGAATTTGTAAGGATGTTCCGCGCGAGAAAGTTTCAGATGTTATCTTTGGTTACACAATTGCAAATGATGTAACCGCTCGCGATCTACAGAAAATAGATGGCCAATGGAGCCGCGCAAAGGGATTTGATACTTTCTGTCCACTTGGCCCCTGGATTGAGACCGAATTTGAGCCGGGCTCACAGCAGATCAAGACAACATTAGATGGCGAAATTAAACAGAGCGATGTGCTCACATCAATGACCTTTAAGATCCCAGAGATAGTCGAATTCATCTCATCTGTCATGACCTTACTTCCAGGTGATGTAATTCTTACTGGCACGCCGGCAGGAATTGGACCTATGCCTCCTGGAGCCGAGGTCGTAATCACGATTGAGGGAATTGGCTCGCTCTCTAATAAGGTATCGCCTCGTGCCAAGTAATTTAGAGAGCAGACCAGTTCGGGTGCGCTTCGCACCATCTCCAACGGGCGACTTGCATGTCGGAAATATTCGCACCGCCCTATTTGGCTGGGCATATGCAAGACATACCGGCGGTCAATTTATTTTTAGAATAGAAGATACCGATCGAGAGCGCGTTACAGATGAATA
>DFDL01000038.1:24829-33637 GCA_002367715.1 Actinobacteria bacterium UBA3028 | reverse complement strand
GAGATTGGTGGGAAGTACGGACCATATTTACAGAGCCAACGTTTAGATATCTACGCCGAATGGGCAGCAAAGTTTCTCGCGCAGGGCGATGCCTATCATTGTTACTGCTCATCGCAAGAGTTAGAGGCCAGACGTGAGGCGCAGAAGGCTGCAAATATGGCGCCTGGTTATGACGGAAAGTGTCGCTCTATTAGCGGAGATGATCTTGCAGAGTATGAGAGCGAAGGCCGAGCACCAGTACTGCGGATGCGGATGCCAGATGGCTCAACAACATTTACCGATGCAATCCGCGGCGATGTGACCTTCGATCATAACTTCGTTCCAGACTTTGTATTGGTCCGCGGCGATGGTTCGCCGCTCTACACCTTGGCCGTGGCAATCGATGATATTTTAATGAAGGTTTCGCATGTGCTACGTGGTGAGGATTTGTTATCTTCAACGCCACGACAGATTCGGGTTTATCAGGCAATGGGTGTCTCGATAGATCAATATCCAATATTTGCTCACCTGCCATTTGTAATGGGTCAGGATAATGCGAAGCTATCAAAGCGAAATGGTGAAGTTTCAATTGCCTGGTATCGCGAACGTGGATTTTTACCGGAGGCAATCTGTAACTACTTAGCTCTACTTGGCTGGTCACCTGGTGATGATCGCGAGAATATAACGATGGCCGAGCTGACCGAGCTGTTTACAGTTGAGCGGGTTCACTCAAGCCCAGCCCGCTTTGATATGAAAAAGTTAGAGGCCATAAATGGCGATAAAATTCGAAAGCTAACTATTGATGAGTTATTAAATCGAGTTAAACCATTTCTAATAGGCGATGGCGTAATTTCTGGCAGCAGTGAAGAGCTTGAAGTCGTAAAGAGTGCGCTCCCAATAATTCAAGAGCGAATTGCAACCCTGGCTGAGGTATCTGCCATGCTTAAATTCTTATTTGTAAGCAAGTTTGAGGTAGATCCAGAGTCGCTTCCAAAGATTAAAGATGAACTCTCTCAAGAAGCATTACGTCGATCCAAGATAGTTCTAGATGAGCTCGCAGATTGGGAACGCGAATCGATTCATCTGGCGTTAAAGGCACTTCTTATCGAAGAGATGGGGCTCAAGCCTCGAATCGCATTTGGTGCGCTTCGAATTGCAGTTACTGGAAGCCATATCTCGCCGCCATTATTTGAATCGATGGAACTCTTGGGCCGCGAGCGCTCACTTGAAAGGATTGCAGCTTCAATTAATTAATCGGGTATCCTTGCCGAGGAAAATTAAGATTTTGGGGTATGGGGTAATTGGCAGCCCTGCTGATTCTGGTTCAGTAAGTCTAGGTTCGAGTCCTGGTACCCCAGCGCAGTAAAAAACTTAATAGCAACAATCTTGGCCCCGTCGTCTAGTGGCCTAGGACTCTGGCTTCTCAAGCCAGCTACGCGGGTTCGAATCCCGTCGGGGCTACAACTACCTAGGTGAAGTAAAGGTGCGAGAAATTTAGCGAAGCTTAATTCGCACTGTGCGCTTGATTCGTTTTCTAAGTCGCTTCTTAAATTCACGAACAATTGCGCTACTTGGCATTCTGCGCAGGGATTTCATATTGACCCCGATCATTGCTCGGGCGGCAGTCTCAATCGAAATAGTAGTAACTGGAGTATTTACCCCAACTGGAATTTTACTGAAGTCACTTCGATCCAAGTCGCCAATGATTTCGATACCAAGTGACTTAATCTTTGCAACGCTCTGGCTATTTATTTCGATGGCGCGATCTAGCGCCCACTGCGGGGTCATAATCTTCTCATCGCTCTGGCAGATAATCTCTGAGCTTGTCAGAGCCTTGATATTTCCGCTGCGAATAAAGGTTGAGTATGAATCCCAGTCGCCATCTTTTGGATATCTCTTATTTATTTCAAGCAGGAGAGCGGCTTCATTGAAAGTTAAGGAACGGTTTATCTCTTTGGCTTTAGGCTTAGTTAAAACTCCAGATGAAATACCGGCAAGTTCAGCAAATGATTCATAGAGAAAATCTGGCTTACTCTCATCAACTGCAATGAGTGAGACGTTCTGGCTGCCAAAAACCTTGATCCAGGATTCAATCACATCGCCATGGTGATTGCGCTTCCAAAAAGATGGCGTCATCTTGGTGCTCTCGCTATTTTCAAACATCTCAACTAGCCACTTCTTGTATGAAACTCTAACTCCGTACTTCAAGTACTGCTGATATGAACTAGCCAACATGAAAGGTAGCGGGCGCCAAGTGAAGATAACTTTCGTATCGTAATCCTTAAGGTGTTGGCCCAACTTTGTTAGCTGTACTGGATCTGCAGTCGAAAAGAATTCACTACTGATGATCGAAGTTTTATCAGAACTTGCAATTTTCTTCTCTAACTTCTCCCACTCATCTGAATTAATTAACCGCCCACCACGCTTCTCCCAGCCCCAAGTCTTCTGTGTTATCGCCCAAGCGGCGCTGTGATGCGCCTTTCCGCGAGTGTTTGGGTAATTAAAATCTGAGACCTTTAACTCTTTGCGAGCCTCGGTAAGCGCCTGCTGTAGCGCGGTTGTACCAGTCTTGTGAAAACCCGGATGAAATATTAATTTTTTCATTCTACTAATTGCGCCAAATCACTTTGCGATATCCAAGACAATCTCGGTATTTTCCTTAACATCTTTAACGCCATCTAAAACTAATTCAGCCTTCAAAGGCGCTTCATACTCTTGTCCGATACCAGTCATATTAGGCAATTCACCGGCTGCTGCCTTCTTGTATAAACCCTTTGGATCGCGCTCGGCGCAGAGCTTGGCAGGTGTATTTACCCAGATTTCAATGAATTGTCCTGGTTCAAAAAGCTCGCGACCTTGGTCTCGGTCCGCTCTAAATGGACTAACTAGAGCGACAATTACAAGCAAACCTGCATCGACCATCAGCTTTGCAACTTCAGAGACGCGACGAACATTTTCAGCGCGATCTTCTTTGGTAAAACCTAAATCCTTATTAAGTCCCAAGCGCAGGTTATCGCCATCTAGAACATAAGCATGGCGGCCAAGTGCGTAAAGCTCTTTTGCAACTTGATTGGCGATTGTTGACTTGCCAGAGCCGCTAAGTCCTGTGAACCAGAGAACCTTGCCGACTTGGCCCTTCTGCGCTGCTCGCTTCGCACCATCAATTTCATAGGCCTGCTCAGTTACATTCTCAGATCTGCGAAGTGCATGAACAACCATTCCGGCGCCCACGGTATTTAAAGTCGAGCGGTCAACTAAAATAAAGTTTCCGGTCTCACGAGAGTCTGCATAATTTGATAGCGCTATCGGTGAATCGGTTGCAATCTCAACAACGCCAATCTCATTCATCTTTAAAACTCTGGCCGAATCATGTTCGCCACTTTCGATATTAACTTTATGGCGGATAGTTGTAACAATTGCTGGAGTCGAACTAGAACCTGAGATCAACAAGTATGAGCGGCTATGAATTAATTCAGATTCGCCAAGCCAGACGATATTTGCAGTGAATCGATCAGCCGGTGGCTTAGCATTTGATGCAAGGTGAAGGACATCGCCTCTAGCAGCATCAACCTCTGGCTCTAGAACGATATTTAAAGTCTGTTCGTGGCCAGCGCTCTGTAGTTCGCCATCAAAGGTAACCATTTTTGAGATAGTTGCGCGCTTTTTGCCTGGCAAAATTATGACTTCATCGCCAACTTTAAATGTTCCATTAACTAAAGTTCCGGCAAGGCCGCGGAAGGTATCGACTCTGGAGATGTATTGAATTCCAAAGTGCGGAGAGGTCATTGAATCTGCCGCTAGCTCTTGGTTCTGGATATATTCAAGGAGCGTTGGACCTTGATACCAGTCCAAATTATTACCCTTAAATACGACGTTATCACCGGCTAGTGCACTTAAGGGGATAATTGCATGTGCCTTAATTCCTAAACGCGAGATTGCTGGCGCAATATCAGCTGATAACTCTTCAAACTTAGCTTGTGAAAAGTCAAAGATATCTAATTTGTTAATTACAATTGCAACTCGACTTACACCCATTAGCGCACAAATAGTTAGGTGGCGAAGAGTCTGAGAACGTACGCCGCGAGCGGCATCAAGTAAGACAAGTGCAACATCTGATCTTGAAGCAGCTACCGCCATATTTCTGGTGTACTGCTCATGTCCTGGCGCATCAGCGATGATCAAGCGACTGCCATTTAGAAGCGACATTGAGCGGTAAGCGACATCAATAGTGATTCCTTGTTCGCGCTCTGCCTCGAGGCCATCTGTTAGAAGTGAGAAATCAATCTCGCCAGCAGCAATTGTCGAGCCACCTCGTCTTACACTTCGCGCTGTTGCAACTGTGTCATGCGGGATACTGTCGGTCTCGACAAGTAGGCGGCCGATTAAAGTTGATTTTCCATCATCTACGCTGCCACAGGTCAGTAATCTAATTAATGGCTTTATGCCGGCACTTGACTTTACATTAGCCATTAGAAGTAACCCTCGGTCTTCTTCTTCTCCATCGAATCTTCTTTATTGCCATCCATCAGACGCGTTGCTCGTTCGGATAATTTAACTTCCTTTACTTCGGCGAGTACATCAGCGATGGTAGCTGCACTTGATTCGACTGCAGCTGTTAGTGGATAACATCCAAGTGTTCTAAATCGAATTAATCGCATCTCTGGAGTTTCGCCATTGATTAGCGGGAAGCGATCATCATCGACCATGATCATCTGCTCACCACGGAAAACAACAGGTCGCTCTTTAGCAAAGTAGAGGGGATTAATTGGAACATCGTTCTGTGCGATGTAGTCCCAGACATCTAATTCGGTCCAATCTGAAATCGGAAATACTCGCATGCTCTGCTCAGGTCGAATTCGAGTGTTATATGTTCGCCATAGCTCTGGCCGTTGCTCACGTGGATTCCAGCGATGGCCAGCCTCGCGCACGCTAAAGATGCGCTCCTTTGCTCGGCTCTTCTCTTCATCACGGCGCGATCCACCAATTGCAGCATCAAATCCATACTTATCAAGGGCTTGTCGCAGACCAACCGTCTTCATGATTCGGATGTATTCAGATATTCCGTGGCTAAAGGGAGTTACGCCTTCGGCAACACCTTCTTGATTGGTGTGAACAATTAAATCAAGACCATACTTTTCCACAATCTCATTTCGAAAGGAGATCATCTCTTTAAATTTCCAAGTTGTATCAACATGGAGAAGTTGAAATGGAATAGGCGCTGGATAGAAAGCTTTACGGGCTAGATGTAAGAGGACGGATGAATCTTTGCCGATTGAGTAAAGCATTACCGGCTTTTGAAAGGCCGCCGCAGTCTCTCGAAGAATCTCTATCGATTCATTTTCGAGAGCTTTTAGTACTTCAGGAGAACTCTGCACGCTGAAATCCTAGTTATTTCTACTGAGAATTAACGCCAAAGCGCCGCTCTGGCCACTATTTTTTAGCAAGGTGCTCCGTAAGTCGGGCGGCAGTAGCAACAACAGCCGCGGCATGAATTCGACCAGGTTGGCGACCAAGTCTCTCAACTGGACCACTAATACTTACTGCAGCTATCACTCGATTATTTGGTCCGCGCACTGGCGCAGAGACAGATGCGACTCCAGCTTCGCGCTCACCAACAGATTGTGCCCAACCGCGACGCCTTACAGCGGCAAGGGAAGCGGCACTGAATTTTGAATTATTTAAGGCTCGATGCAATTTATCGGCATCCTCCCAGGCTAGGAGAATTTGGGCACCAGAACCAGCCTGCATCGTCAATACTGTTCCGGTTGGAACTGAATCTCGAAGTCCAGATAAGCGCTCAGCAGTGGCAACACAGATCCGCTGGTCACCTTGACGGCGGTAGAGCTGCGAGCTCTCGCCAGTAGCATCTCTAAGGGCGCTAAGAGCGGCGCCAGAAACTGCAAGGAGACGATCCTCACCAGCAGCAGATGCAAGTTCACCAGATCGCAGGCCAAGAATAAAGCGACCGGCATAATCCCTCGAGACCATTCGGTGAAATTCAAGGGCAACAGCCAGGCGGTGGGCAGTAGGCCGTGCGATGCCAGTTGCAGCTACGAGCTCGGATAATGAATGCGGGCCAGCTTCTAGGCAGGCCAAGATTTTTACAGCTTTATCTAATACGCCAACTCCGCTATTCTTTCTGTCCACGATGTAATACTGGCATCTCATCATATGAAATGCAAGTATTTAAAGAAATTGACATGAGGTTAAATAGCTAAGGGGCGGTAATGGGTAAGACGTTAGCCGAAAAGATTTGGGCCGATCACATAGTTCGCCAACACGAAGGCGAGCCAGATCTTCTCTATATCGACCTGCATTTAATTCATGAAGTAACTAGTCCACAAGCATTCGATGGTCTGCGCTTGGCTAATCGCAGGATACGTCGCCCAGATTTAACTATTGCTACCGAAGATCACAATGTTCCGACGTTAAATATTGATAAGCCAATTGCAGATCCAGTATCAAAGCTTCAAGTAGATACCTTGCGCAATAACTGTGCTGAATTTGGGGTACGCATTCACTCACTTGGCGATATCGAACAAGGAATTGTGCATGTCGTTGGCCCACAACTAGGAATAACTCAACCTGGAATGACAATTGTCTGCGGTGATTCACATACTTCAACACATGGCGCATTTGGTGCGCTTGCTTTTGGAATTGGAACTTCAGAGGTAGAGCATGTACTTGCTACTCAGACCCTTCCTCTGGTTCGCCCAAAGACAATGGCGATTAATGTTGAAGGCAAGCTAAAACCAGGTGTTACCAGCAAAGATATTATTCTGGCGATTATTGCGAAGATCGGAACTGGCGGTGGCCAGGGCTATGTACTTGAATATCGTGGCTCTGCTATCCGCGAGCTTTCAATGGAATCTCGAATGACAGTTTGCAATATGTCGATTGAAGCTGGTGCTCGCGCTGGTCTAATTGCTCCAGATGAGACAACCTTTGAATATTTAAAGGAGAAGCCACACGCGCCTAAGGGAGCGGATTGGGATCAGGCAGTTGCATACTGGAAGACGCTGCAATCAGATTCTGATGCGAAGTTTGATATCGAAATTTCATTAAATGCAGATGAGCTTGAGCCATTTGTTACCTGGGGAACTAACCCCGGACAGGGCCTGCCATTGAATTCTCGAGTTCCAAATCCAGCAGAAATTTCCGACCCAGAAGAGCGTGGAGCTGCAGAGCGAGCTCTTACCTATATGGGGCTTATTGCAGGTACACCACTTAAAGAGATAAAGGTAGACACTATTTTCTTAGGCTCTTGTACAAATGGAAGAATCGAAGACCTACGTTCTGCTGCGCAAGTTCTTAAGGGAAATAAGATTTCAAAAGAGGTAAGGATGTTAGTTGTTCCTGGATCTGCTCGAGTTAGATTGCAGGCAGAGAGTGAAGGCTTGGATAAAGTATTTTTAGATGCCGGAGCCGAATGGCGAACTGCTGGTTGTTCAATGTGTCTTGGAATGAATCCAGATCAATTAAGTGTTGGTGAGCGAGCAGCATCTACATCAAATAGAAATTTTGAAGGTCGCCAAGGAAAAGGCGGTCGCACACACCTTGTAAGTCCGCTAGTTGCAGCAGCAACAGCAATCCGTGGAACGCTCTCATCACCGGCAGATTTGTAAGGAGAAAAAATGGAGAAATTTATTAGACATAGCGGAAGCGTCCTTCCGCTTCGCCGAAGCAATGTTGATACCGATCAGATTATTCCCGCCGTTTATCTAAAGCGCGTCACAAAGAGTGGCTTTGAAGATGGGCTATTTGGAGCTTGGCGTAGCGATCCAGAATTCGTTTTGAATAAGCCAGAGTTTTCTGGTGCAACAATTCTGGTGGCTGGTGTTGATTTCGGAACCGGTTCATCTCGGGAGCACGCCGTTTGGGCACTTCAGAATTATGGCTTCAAGGTTGTTCTATCGAGCCGCTTTGCCGATATCTTCCGTGGTAATTCACAGAAGGCAGGTCTGCTTACAGTTGTACTTGAGCAGAGCGAGATTGAAGCAATCTGGTCAGCTGTTGAATCAGATCCCAAGGTAGAGATTACAGTTGATCTTGAAGCGAAGAACGTTCGATATGGCGATAAGTCGCTCAACTTCAAAATTGATGATTACACAAGATGGCGCCTGATGGAGGGACTAGATGACATCGGCCTAACCATTAAAAACATTGATTCGGTAGACACTTTTGAGAAATTACGCCCAACTTTTAAGCCTAAAACACTGCCTGCACTCTCTTAAACTCAGAAAAAGTATTTAATACTTTGAAACTCTAAAGGCGCTATCTAGAGTTTTTTACCCATAAAAGGTGAATTTTGCGGAGATTGCAAGTAAATAATTCCTTCCGACACGCCACAACATATAACACGTAATGCTTATTTACACGCGTAGATTTTTAACCACGTTAGGCGAATGCCTAAAATTTATGCGTAAATAAGGGGATTTATATGAACAAGGCCCAGTTCATCGCGGCATTGGCACCTCACTTCGGCGATAGCAAGAAGGAAGCTGCTCGTGCAGTAGATGTAGTTTTTGACACCATCGTTCGCAATATTTCAAAGGGCGAAGATGTAATGATTAATGATTTCGGTAAGTATAAGAAGGTTGACCGTCCAGCACGTAAAGGTCGCAACCCTTTCACTGGCGAAACAATTCAAATTAAGGCAAGTAAGAAAGTTCGTTTCTTACCAGCAAAGGCGCTAAAAGAAATCATCTCTGGCGCACGTAAACTAGGAGCTGCGCCAAAGCCACCTGTAAAGGTTGTTGCAAAGCCAGCAGCTAAGAAAGTTGTGAAGAAGGCGGCTAAGAAAGTTGCTAAGAAGAAGCCAGCGGCTAA
>DFDL01000038.1:3916-24545 GCA_002367715.1 Actinobacteria bacterium UBA3028 | reverse complement strand
CCAGCGGCTAAGAAGAAGCCAGCAGCTAAGAAGGCAAAGCGCAAGTAATTGTAAAAAAAGGTTAAAGAGGGAGCCAGAGATGGTTCCCTCTTTTTTTATGAGGAATTAGGATGGACTAATGCATTTTGAACCACCTAGCGGATATCCACTTGGGACCAACCGCGCCTTTCGGTTCGGAGCGTCCTTAGTAATTCCAATTCTTAAATTTCTGACTAAGCGGAGTTGGAAGGGTGTTGAAAATTTACCAAAGAGTGGCCCAGTAATTGTTATCTCAAACCATCTCTCTTACTTGGATGCCCTTGTATTGGCCCATTTTCTATATGCAAATGGCCGCGCGGTTCGATTTCTAGGTAAGGAGTCGGTCTTTAAAGTTCCTGTTATCGGAAGGATAATAGCAAGCGCGGGACAAATTCCGGTAGCAAGAGAGTCGGATCGAGCTTCTCATGCGCTCGATAGCGCTCTGGATTTGTTGAAGGCTGGACATTGTGTCGGTATCTATCCTGAAGGAACTCTTACCAGAGATCAGAACCTATGGCCCATGGTCGCTAAAACTGGGATTGCAAGGTTGGCAATTTTAAGCAAAGTTCCAGTTATCCCAGTAGCGCAGTGGGGAGACCAAAATTCGTTGGCGCCCTACTCTAAGAAGCTACGTTTCTGGCGACGGAGCAGGGTTACATTTCTTGCGGGTACACCACTGGATTTTAGTAAATGGTATGGGAAAGAGGGGGATCAAGCCGTTCTTACGCAGGCGACTGCCTACGCAATGGCAGAAATTACCAAATTGTTGGCGGAAATTAGGGGAGAATGCGCACCTGATGAAATATTTGATCCCCACAACTCCGACCTGCCTAAGGTTGGAAATTTCAAGAAGAAGAAGGTTTAGCTAAATGCCAAAAGTTACAGTTCTTGGATCTGGTGCTTGGGGAAGTACGCTCTCACAAGTTCTCTGCGATGCCGGAAAAGAAGTTTTAATTTGGGGTAGAAATTTAGATGTAGTTAGTGAGATAAATAGTAAGAAGGCTAACTATAAGTATCTACCAGGGATCACTCTGCCAGATGAACTTCGGGCGACATCAGATATCCAAGAGGCTTTTAACTTTGGCGGCACAATAGTTTTGGCGATCCCAGCTCAATCCCTTCGAGAAAATATAACCGAATGGGCAGATGACTTTCCAAGAAGTAAACCAATTTTTAGTACGCTAAAAGGTATTGAGGCGAATTCACAACTTCGCATGACTGAAGTGGTGACACAAGTTTTAGGAATTTCAAAAGACCAGGTTGGTCTGATTACTGGTCCAAATCTTGCTGGTGAGCTATCGCTGCGCCAACCCGCTGGCGCTGTTGCAGCTTCACCCAATCCAGAAATTTCAGAGATGATGATTGAAGCCTTTACAACACCATACTTCCGTGTTTATCCATCAAAAGATTTAACTGGGTGCGAGCTTGCCGGAGCAGCAAAGAGCGTAATTGCCTTAGCAGTTGGTATGGCAATTGGTTTAGAGCTTGGTGAAAATACTCAAGCGATGATTATTACCCGAGGGCTAAGTGAAGTTGCAAGGTTCGGTGGTGGATATGGCGCAAACCCACTTACCTTCCTTGGTCTGGCTGGAATGGGAGATCTTGTTGCCTCATGTGGCTCTGGGCTTTCACGCAACCGAACATTTGGTGAGGCGCTAGGTCGCAGCGGCAATATGACACAAGCACGTATTGAAGTTGCAAAGACAGTTGAAGGCGTGGCTTCAGCGCCAGCAATCTTAGAACTCGCACACCGAGTTGGCGTAGAAGTACCAATCATCGAAGTTGTATCAGATGTAGTTGGCGGGCGAATCTCACCGAGTGCCGCTATGGATCGCCTAATGACGGTAAGCATGGCTGCTGAGTTGTAATGGCGAAAATTAAAGTAGGAATTGTCTGTGGTGGAAAGTCGAGTGAGCACGAAATCTCATGTATATCGGCTGCCGGAGTCTTATCTGCAATAGATACAAGCAAGTACGAGGCTAAGTTGATTGGAATTACCAAGTCGGGAAAGTGGGTTCTTCCACCTGAAAATTATCAGCTAACGATTGAAGGCGAGAAGCTACCCGAGATTTCAGAGGAGCTACCTGAAACAAATATCGCAGAGCTAGGCGTTGATCTACTCTTTCCGGTCCTTCATGGACCATACGGTGAGGATGGAACATTTCAAGGGCAGTGCGAGATGGCGGGAATTAAATATGTAGGTTCAGGAGTTTTAGCCAGCGCAGTTGGAATGGATAAATCTTTCGCCAAACCAATCTTCCAGGCACATGGCTTAGAAGTAGCACCCGGAATGGTTATCAACGAGAGCGATTGGCAGATTGATCAGGATCGAATCCTTGCAAAAGCTACTGAATTTGGAAAGCCACTCTTTGTAAAACCAGCGCGAAGTGGTTCTAGTCGCGGAACTAGCAAGGTAAAGAACGTGAAAGAGTTAAAAGTTGCGATTAACTTTGCTCTGCAATTTGACACCAAAGTTCTAGTTGAGAGCGCAATTATTGGTCGCGAGATAGAGTGCGCGGTCTTGCAGTTAAATGGTGTGGCTGTTGCCTCACCAGTTGGAGAGATTAAAATAGTTGGTGACCATGAATTCTATGACTTCGAAGCTAAGTACTTGGATGATTCAACTCAGGTTATTGTTCCGGCGAAACTTGAATTTGGAGTACAAGAAGAGATCGCAAACTTTGCAACCATGGCATTTGATGCGCTGGGCTGTGAAGGACTTGCTCGAGTCGACTTCTTCTACACTGGATCAAAGATAATAATAAATGAGATAAATACGATGCCAGGATTTACCTCCACATCAGTCTTCGCAAAGTTGTGGGAGGTGGGGGGTATTAGCTACAAAGATTTAATTACCAACTTGATTGAATCGGCTATTGCGCGACCATTAAATGTAATGCGCTAACTTAGTAAAACTTAGTAAGTTGTCACCGGGCAAGTTAAGGTACGAGTAATTCCGGCAACGGCTTGAACCTTTGCCAAGATCACGCGCCCCAGATCTTCCATACTTGGAGCTTCAGCTCGCATAATCACATCGTATGGACCAGTCACGCCCTCAGCCAAGGTGACGCCTGGGATCTTAGAGACGGCAGTTGCAACGCTAGAGGCCTTGCCAACTTCGGTTTGGATTAAAATATAAACTTGAACAGACATCGCATTACTCCTAAATACTCTCAAAAAATTCTGCGCTCCACAGCGTCGTGATTGCAGAGTTAAAGGCTACCGCCTCTAGAGTTGGTTTGGGATTCAACGCTGGACCGAACTTATGAAAGGGTGGAGATATGGCTAGCGAAGCTGAGTTAATAGCCACGCTAAAAGAGATCTTTGCAGTTGAGGACCCCAATCTGCTGGTTGGGATTGGTGATGATGGCGCAGTTGTGCAGAGCCCTTCACAAAATTTGGTAATGGCAAGTGACATGGCAGTTGAGGGAGTTCACTTCAAGCGCGAGTGGTCAACTCTGCGTGAGATTGGCGCGAAAGTTAGCGCCGCAAATTTTGCAGATATTTTTGCCATGGGAGGATTGCCTAAGTATTTACTTGTAAGTGCTGGCTTGCCGAAAGGTTTTACTATTGCCGAGATTCAAGAGTTGGCTCACGGAATTAAAGGTGAGGCAGATCTTGTTGGGGCTGGCGTAATCGGCGGTGATATTTCAAGCTCGTCGCATCTTGTAATCTCGATCTCAGTCTTTGGCGAGGTTCAAATTCCAATAATGAGATCTGGCGCAAAGCTCGGAGATAAAGTAATTATCTCTAGCCTTCCAGGAAAATCTGCTGCTGGATTAAAGCAGTTAGAGATGGGGCTAACTAGCTCGAAGTTTATATCTGCCCATAAGCGACCAGTTTTAGATTATGAAATGGCCATAAACTTTACAGCAATCAATAATCCAAATTATTTAGTTAACGCTATGTGCGATGTGAGCGATGGTCTAATCTCTGAATTAAAACACATAGCAGATGCTTCAAAGGTAAGTATTAAATTGGATTCGAAATTGATATCAGAGGCGCCCGGTTTTAGTGAACTCTCAGATCTGGCAGCAGAACTAAAGGTTGATGTCTGGCAGTGGATTCTCTCGGGCGGCGAGGATCATGTATTTGTTGCAACAACTTGTGTGAAAATCCCAGAGGGGGCAATTGTGATTGGAGTAGTTGAATCAGATTTAGGCGTAACGGTGCAGGGGTTACCCGATTTAAAGTCTGAGGGTTTTAAGCACTTTTAACGAAATTACAGGAGAGCTAGAAAAAAATTAGCGAGTAACTTTTCCAGCCTTCAGGCAAGATGCACAGACGTTCTGACGCTTTGGTGTTCCGCCAACAAGAGTACGTACGCGTTGGATATTTGGATTCCAGCGACGACGGGTCTTGCGCATTGAGTGGGAGACCTTGTTGCCGAAGCTAGGACCTTTGCCGCAGATATCGCAGTTTGAGGACACGGATTTACTCCCTTGAATCAATTTAAATTACGGGTTTCGCAATAAGTCGCAAAGATTACCCCGTCTACACGGAGATTGGCTAATCCACGCGAGAAGATAGCCCTATGGCAAGACTCTCAGATCGACTCAAAGGGATCATCGGCGACCGCACCGCCAACGCCCTTTTGAAGGTTTTTGGGATGGAGACCCTTGAAGACCTGCTGCGCCATTATCCAAGGCGGTATGCAGTTCGTGGCGAGTTCTCTGATATCTCAGGGTTGCTAGAAGGTGATGAAGTTACGGTTTTAGCAGAGATTGCAGCTGTAAAGGTACGGCGGGCAAATGGTCGCAATATTCTTGAAGTCAATGTAACCGACGGCAGCGCGGTCATGTCACTTACCTTCTTCAATCAGCCCTGGCGTGAGAAAGAGTTAAAGATTGGCAAGACTGGAATGTTTGCCGGAAAAGTTGGATCCTTTAATGGCAAACGCCAACTCTCGCATCCTGACTACCAATTAATTCCAGATGGTGATGATGTTGATTCAGCGCTCGCAGGTTTTGCTGGAAAATTTTTACCGGTCTATCCTGCAGGTGGAAAGATGCCATCTTGGAAGATCTCACAATGCATTGATCTAGTTTTGGATTCGCTAGATGAGGTGAGTGATTATTTGCCTGGCGAAGTTCTTACACAATTTGATTATCCAAGCCTAATTGATGCATTTAAAAATATTCATAAACCCGAATCGCTAGAAGATGCCCAGCTGGCCCGAGAGCGTCTAACCTTCGATGAAGCAATCCTTCTACAATTGCTACTTGCCCAGCGCCGTGCTGAATTAAAGAGCCTTACAGCAACTCCTAGAAAGATTTCAACAGATGGCTTAGTTAGTACATTTGAATCTCGCTTACCATTTGAATTCACTGATGGACAGCGTGAGATTAATGAAGAGATTTCCAAAGATATGCAGGAGCCACATCCGATGCATCGGTTATTGCAAGGTGAAGTAGGTTCAGGAAAGACGGTAATTGCGCTCAGGGCGATGCTCTCTGTAATTGAATCTGGTGGCCAGGCCGCGCTCTTGGCGCCAACTGAAGTTCTAGCGGTTCAACATTTCAAAACAATTTCAAAATTACTAGGAGAGTTAGCTAATGCTGGGACTTTGCAAGGAACGGGTGAGGGCACGCAAATCGCGCTACTTACTGGCTCACTAAATACCGCTCAGAGACGTGAAGCGCTAGGCAAAATTGCTAATGGCGAGGCAGGGCTAGTTATTGGAACTCATGCGCTTATAAGTGAGGGAGTTGAGTTTCATGACTTGGCGCTAGTTGTAGTAGATGAGCAACATAGATTCGGTGTTGAGCAACGAGATGCGCTGCGGATGAAGGCCGATAAGCCTGCGCACTTGCTCGTAATGACGGCAACGCCAATTCCGAGAACTGTAGCTATGACGATATTTGGTGACTTAGATCTTTCAACTCTGCGCGAACTGCCAGGCGGACGCTCCCCAATTACTACACATGTAATTCCAGTTCGAGAGAAGCCGCATTTTTTGGATCGAGCATGGGAGCGGATCAAAGAGGAGGTCGCAAAGGGGCATCAGGCATATATCGTGGCGCCAAGAATTTCAGATAGTGGCGATGAGGAAGGTTCTTCAACAAAAGTAAAGATTTCAGCGGCGGATATCGCAATGGCTAAATTGATGGGCGATGAAGAATTTAGTGATGAGATTTCTAATTATGAAATCGCTGGCGATGCGAAGATGACTAGCGTCGAGGTACTTGCGCCGATGTTAGCCACCGGGGCTTTAAAGGGTTTGCGACTTGCGCCGCTACATGGTCGTCAGAGTTCAGAATTAAAGGATGAGACCATGAGTGCATTTGCAAATGGTGAGACCGATGTTCTTGTTTCAACAACTGTAATTGAAGTTGGAGTTGATGTTGCAAATGCCTCGGTGATGGTAATCATGGATGCTGATCGTTTCGGAGTCTCGCAGTTGCATCAACTACGTGGACGTGTAGGACGTGGCAGCACTCCTGGATTATGTTTATTGGTATCAGGGGCCGAACAAGATTCACCTGCTATGGCTCGACTAATTGCAGTTGCAGGCACGTTGGATGGCTTTGAACTTTCGAGAATTGATTTAGATCAAAGGCGAGAGGGCGATGTTCTGGGCCGAGCTCAGTCCGGAACAAAGTCACATCTGCGCTTACTTCGAGTCTTGCGCGATGAAGATTTAATCGATCAAGCAAGAGAAGTGGCTACGAAATTGATAAGTCAGGATCCAAAACTTGAAGCCCACAGCGAACTAGCGGCTCAGGTAAAGCTTCTGCGGGCGCAAGAGCGCTCGGCTTTCTTGGATAAGGGGTAGCGCGTTACCTTTAGCCAATGAGAATAATTGCGGGAAGTGCTAAAGGTAAAACTTTATTCTCGCCAACTGGCAAGACTAGGCCAACATCTGATCGAGCTCGTGAGGGGCTCTTCTCCTCCCTAGAGTCAGAATTTGGTTCGATATCAGAGTTAAATTTCTTAGATCTCTTCTCTGGCTCTGGAGCTGTGGGCGTTGAAGCGCTATCGCGCGGGGCAGCAAGTGTTTATAGCATCGAAGATCATGCACCAACTTCGGCTATTGCAAATAAGAATTTTGCCTTGGTCACAAATACAACTGGAAAATTTAGTGTAGTTTCAACTACGGCTGAGCGCTTTGTTGCCTCACCACATCAAATATCATTTGACATAATTTTTCTAGATCCGCCTTATGAAATTTCAAATGAGAATATTGAGTCAATTTTAATCGGTATAAATGCCAATAATTTATTGAAGCGAAATGGAATTGTGGCCATCGAACGGGAAACTAGGAGGCAGCCATTTACCTGGCCAGAGCCATTTATCGGGGAGAAAGTCCGTTCATATGGTCAGGGAAGTATCTTCTATGGTGGCTACTCTGCTAGCGTTTTGCCGTGAAACGAGTCGTAAGTCCAGGATCCTTTGATCCCATTACTTTTGGACACTTAGATATTATCGAACGGGCCAGCTCGCTCTTCGATGAAGTTGTAATTGCCGTGATGGTAAATCAGACAAAGAAGACGCTATTTACCGTCGAAGAGCGAATCGCTATGACTAAAGAGGTCACCTCAAAGTATCCAAATGTTAAGGTCGATTCTTGGTCAGGCCTATTGGTGGATTACTGCAAGAAGAATGAGATTCCAATAATCGTGAAGGGGCTGCGAGCAGTTACAGACTTTGATTATGAGCTACAGATGTCACAAGTAAATTTGCAATTACAAGGGGTTGAGACGCTCTTTATCTCAACCGCTCCTGCCCACTCGTTCTTATCATCATCTCTCGTAAAAGAGATTGCAAGCTACGGTGGAGATGTATCTAGTTATATTCCGGAAATACTCTTAGCGCGATTGCAAGATCGCCTGGCTGGAAAGTAAGGAGAGATAAATGGAAGTTGTTGAACGAATTGAGAGTGCAATTTTGATGGTCGCAGAAGCTAGAGGTGTTCCGCTATCAGCTAGCTGCGTTGTGCATCGCGGCGAGTTGCTTGAATTATTAGATAACGCGCGCACCTCCTTTCCCGGTGATTTAGATAGGGCCCAACAGATATTGCATGAGCAAGATTTTGTTATTGAAAATGCAAGAGTTCAGGCAGATCAAATAATTGCTCATGCCCGCGAAGAGGTAGAGTCGATGATTTCGCAGACCGAAATTGTTGCTGCAGCTAAAAAAGAGGCGAAACGTATTCTTGTCCAAGGAGAAGAAGATGCTGTAAGTCAACAGAATGAGATTGATGCCTACGTTGACTCACGTCTGGCAACCCTTGAAGTTATTCTTCATAAAACAATGGATGTGGTAAATCGTGGCCGCGATCAATTAGCAGGTGTTGATGCAAAGTCTGCACTCTCTGAATTGGGCGACAAGTAATTTCAAATGAGCAAGAACCCCTTCCTCTTTAATACTCATGATCTCCCAAGGCGCCCAGGTGAGATGCGAGAGTACGAACTGACCTTTGAAGAGCACGAGGTTCTAGGATTCGATGTTCTAGCAATTGCCAAAGATGAACCAATTGATATTGATATTCGAATCGAATCAGTAGCTGAGGGGATTCTTGCAACAGCAAGAGTTCAGACCGAAGCGAGCGGAGAGTGCGGTAGGTGTTTAGACCCGGTCTTTTATGAAGTAGATCAGAATTTTCAAGAGCTTTATGAGTATGTTGAAGATCCGAGACAGGCCCGTAAAAAAAATAAGCCTGGCAAGCACCGGCCCCAAAAGAGCGAAGATGAGGATCTAGATGAGGATTTAGTACGCCAGATGGAGGGCGAACTAATAGATCTAGATGGTCCTATCCGGGATGCAATTATTTTGAATCTCCCGATAAATCCACTCTGTGCCCCTGACTGCCTTGGACTCTGCCCGGACTGTGGAGTTAAATGGAGCGAACTTCCCGAGAGCCACGAGCATGCGCCATCAGATATTCGCTGGGCTGGCCTAGAGAATTGGACCAACCTCTAGATTTAAAGGGGGGAGCCACCAGGATCTAGCAGGCGCGTTTTTGAATCTGGGTGAGTTTGGGGGATACTTATACCTTCAGCAATTCATCATTAATTAATGAATTTATTAGTCAAAAGGGGTGCCCAAAGTGCCAGTACCAAAGCGAAAGATGTCTCGCTCCCGCACTCGTCATCGTCGTAGCGCATGGAAGACAACGCCTGCCGCAATCTCAAACTGCGCACAGTGCCAACAACCAAAGTTGCAACACACTGCTTGCCCAACTTGTGGAACATATAATTCACGTCAAGTTGTAGAGGTTTAATCTGTTTGAACGTTTGAATGCATCACTTGGGACTTCGGTTTCAAGTGAACTGCTTGAACTCGCCTTAACTCATAGATCCTTTGCTTATGAATCTGGTGGGATACCAACAAATGAACGCCTTGAATTTTTAGGCGATAGCGTCCTCGGCTTAATTGTTACTGAAGAGCTCTATACAAAATTTCCAGAGTTGGATGAATCCAGGCTCTCACCACTTCGCTCCGGTGTTGTGAACATGCGCGCTCTTGCCCAAATTGCAAGAGAGTTAGAACTTGGCCAGTATCTTCGCATTGGTAAAGGCGAGGAGGCCACAGGTGGCCGCGATAAGAATTCGATTCTCGCAGATTCGCTAGAAGCTTTGGTAGGTGCAATTTATTTAGATAAGGGCTTTGCTACAACACAAGAAGTTATTCTCAATTGGTTTAGACCAACCATAGAATCTGCAAACGCTCAGGGCTTGGGCCTAGATGGAAAGACGGCGCTTCAAGAGCTCTGTGCTGCAAAAGGTTTAAGTACTCCAGATTATGAAGTTAAAGAATCTGGCCCAGATCACGATAAGAGTTTTACTGCAATAGCCATAGTTTCTGGTGAAAAATTTGAAATTGGCGAAGGTAAGTCAAAGCGCGAAGCCGAGCAGGCAGCCGCAAAACTTGCCTACGATAAGTTGAATGCCAGAACTTCCTGAAGTAGAAACTGTTAGACTTGGGCTTGCCGAACATGTAGTTGGTAAGAAATTTAAAGAGATACAAGTCCTTCACCATAGAGCCACATCACCTAAATCAATGGCGGCGCTAGAGTCACTCAGAGGCGCTCGAATTGAAGAGGTTTCAAGGCGGGGAAAGTTCTTATGGTTTATCTTGGATCGTCCAGAAATACTTGCCGGACATCTTGGGATGAGTGGGCAATTTTTAATTCAACCAAAGGGCGCCCCAGATGAGCGCCATCTTCGAGTTCGATTTAAGCTCGGTAGGCAGGAACTTCGATTTATAGATCAACGTACCTTTGGGTGGCTAAGTGTTGAATCAAGTATTTCCGGGCGGCCCTCATGTGTTGAACATATTGCGCCAGATCCATTTGATAAGAACTTTGATATTGAAGCAACCATCTCTAGATTTAGAAAGAAGCGAACTGAAATTAAGCGAGCGCTCTTGGACCAGGGCGTCATGAGCGGAGTAGGAAATATCTATGCTGATGAAGCGCTGTGGCGCAGCAAGATTCACCCAGAGACAAGAACTGAGAAGTTAAAGGAAAGTCGAATTGGTGAGTTGATTCAAAGTGCAACAGATGTAATGTCGCAGGCGCTAAGTGTTGGCGGAACATCATTTGATGAGCTCTATATAAATGTAAATGGCCAGAGTGGTTATTTCGAGCGCTCCCTTGCCGTTTATGGCCGAGAGGGCGAGAGCTGCCCAAGGTGCGGGAGCCAAATCAGAAGGATCTCTTTTGCCAATAGATCTTCACATTTTTGCCCAAAATGTCAGCCCACACCGCGCGCGAGCGGAAATCGGTAACCCCTTTTCCGATAGGTTTCGCCTGTGTATTTAAAGAGTATGACCCTCAAAGGATTCAAGTCCTTTGCCTCCTCAACCTCGCTCAATTTTGAGCCTGGGATTACTTGCGTGGTGGGTCCAAATGGCTCTGGAAAATCAAATGTTGTAGATGCCCTCTCCTGGGTAATGGGCGAACAGGGAGCTAAGTCTCTGCGTGGCGGAAAGATGGAAGATGTAATTTTTGCTGGCACATCAGGACGTGCCCCACTCGGGCGAGCTGAGGTTTCGGTAACGATTGATAATACAGATGGCGCATTACCGATCGATTTCACAGAAGTGAGAATTTCAAGAATTCTCTTTAGAAATGGTGCAAGTGAATATCAGTTAAATGGTGATACCACCAGGCTTTTAGATATTCAGGAGTTATTAAGCGATTCGGGTATTGGCCGCGAAATGCACGTCATTGTTGGGCAAGGGCAGTTAGATGCAATTTTATTAGCTAACCCCGAAGAGCGCCGGGGATTTATTGAAGAAGCAGCCGGTGTTCTAAAACACCGAAAGCGCAAAGAGAAGGCGATTCGCAAACTCGATTCTATGACGGCAAATCTTGCACGTATTCAAGATTTAACTGTTGAACTTCGCCGCCAATTAAAACCACTTGGCAAGCAGGCAGAAGTCGCGCGTAAGGCTTCAACAATTCAATCCGATGTCCGTGACTCAAGATTGCGACTTTTGGCTGATGATTTATTGCAGATGCGTTCAACTGTGGATGCAGAGGTTGCAGATGAGTCTGCGCTACGTGCTCGCAGAGATGAAGTAGAAGCTGCTTTAAATAAAGCTAGAGCCCGAGAAGAAGAGATTGATAGAACATCGCTCATTGAAAATCCATTACTGGTTAGGGCGCAAGAAAATTATTATCAACTGACAGCGCAGCGCGAAAAATTCCGTGGAATACAGAATCTCGCATCAGAGCGCGCTCGCTTCCTATCAGAAGATGCCGATGAGGCTCGTGCAAGTGGCCGCGATCCTGAGAGTATGGATTTAGAAGCAAATACGTTGCGCGGTGAAGAGCGAGGGCTTCGCGGTGAAGTTGAACAAGCAGGTGCCAAGTTAGTAACTCTTTCCAGTGAATTAAAAGGTTTGGAAGCTAATTTAACTGGGGAAGAAAATAGTGTTTCTGCTGCCCTTCGTGCGATAGCTGATCAACGTGAAGGAACTGCTCGCCAAGAGGGCCATATCAATGGACTCAAATCGCGAATTGATGCAACTAATGCCGAGATCGCAAGACTTACGAAGTCAAAGAATGAAGCAGAAATTCGACTAAGAACTTTTCAGGAAGAGTTCGCTCTTTTAGAAGTTCAAATTGCCTCAGTTGATTCAAATGAACCTGGTTTAGATTCAGATTTCGAAAGCGCGAAGGCAGCGCTAGCTAGCGCAAAGAGTGAATTGGTTGGTCTAGAAGAGTTAGAGAGTCAAGCACAACGAGAGCGTTCTGGTATTGACGGAAGGCTGCGTGCGCTACAAGAGAGCCTGGTTGCCCGAGATGGTTCTGGTTTTGTGCTTTCAAGTGCGACAAAAAATCGAGGCCGGCTCTCATCTTTAATTACCGTAGCACCTGGCTGGGAGGCAGCAGTAGCTGCAGCTCTTGGGCCACTTGCAGATTCAGTAGTTGTCTCAGATGTTTCATCCGCAGTCTCTGCGCTGACAATGTTAAAGCGGGAAAGCGCTGGCCAATCTGAACTTTTAGTTATCGATGGCGATAGCGGTTTTACCGCCTCAAATAGAACACCGCCAAACGGCTTTACCTCACTTGCAACCTTGGTGACATCTAGTGAAGTTTCTGGCGCTATCTCATCGCTGCTCTCAGGTTTTGTTGCGGTAGAAGATTTAGCAGAGGCAGAGCGGGCACTTAGCGCTGATCCGTCAGTTATCGCAATTACTCGAGATGGTGATGTCCTAAGTCGAATCCGAGCTCGCGGTGGCTCTAGCGCCCAAAATTCTGCAATTGAAATTTCGGCTTTAATCGAGCGGACCGAGAGTCAATTACAAGAGATTACAAATAATTGTGATCGAATAAAATTTGAATTGGTTCGTGCAAATGAGAGCCTTGCATCCTGCGCCAATATCCATGAATTAGCCTTGGCAAAATTAAATGAATCTGATGCAAAAATATCTGGTCTTGCCGAGCAGATGGCTGTTTCTGGACAGAATGTAAAGAATGCACAATCTGAGGTAGAGCGCACGATGGCATCATTAGTTGAGGCCAATACTCAGCGCGCATCAGATGAATCCGATTTAGGTGCGGCGATAACTCAATTTGAATCCCACCAGGCACCAGCAGATCCAGATTTAACTCACCTTGAAGATCTTCGTTCAAAAGTATCAGCATCAAGATCTTCTGAAGTTGAGGCCAGACTTATTTTGCGTACTTTAGAAGAGAGAGTTACCGCGCTATCAGCCAGGGCAAGTGCTCTTGAAACTGCCGCTCAAAATGAACGCGATTTAGCAACCAGAGCTGTAAGCCGCCGCGAAAGTCGCGCGCAAGCTGCCCTCACCGCCCAAGGTGTCGCCGATGCTTCATATGAAGCTTTAATTCAAATTGAATCATCAATTGCAAAAGCAGCAACAGAGCGCGAGCGGTTAGAAACTTTAAGAGCAGAGCGAGAGAGTGAGATCCTTGCACTTCGCATTACAAGTCGCGAGCTAACATCTGAATTAGATGCACTTACCTCTAGCGTTCATAAAGATGAGATTGCCCGCGCAGAGCAACGCCTTAGAATCGAAGCGCTTGAACAGAGAGCGGTTGAAGAGCTTGGCGTAGATGTGCATACGTTAGTAAATGAGTATGGCCCAGCAAATGATGTACCTACATTTGTTGACGATGAAGAAGGAAATTTTGTACCGGGAGATCTAATTCCATATCGCAGAGACCAGCAAGAGAAGAGGCTGGCCCAGGCTGAGCGTTCATTGACCCTGCTTGGAAAAATTAACCCGCTCGCCTTAGAAGAGTATTCATCTCTTGAAGAGCGTCTTCGTTACTTAGCCGAGCAACTTGAAGATTTGAAGAAGACTAAGCGAGATCTGCTAGAGATTATCAAAGAGGTTGACGATAAAGTTCAACAGATTTTTAAAGAGGCTTTTGACGACACTGCCCGTGAGTTTGAATTGATATTTGCCCGGCTATTTCCAGGAGGAGATGGCAGGCTGATTATGACTAATCCTGACGATTTGACTACGGCTGGCGTAGATGTCGAAGCCAGGCCACCAGGTAAGCGAGTAAAGCGGCTCTCACTTCTATCTGGCGGTGAGCGTTCACTAGTTGCAGTTGCACTTTTGATCGCAATCTTTAAAGCTCGCCCAAGTCCATTTTATGTAATGGATGAGGTTGAAGCAGCGCTAGATGATACGAACTTAGGTCGATTGCTCGGCGTCTTTGAAGAGCTGCGAGAAAAATCACAGTTAATTATCATCACCCACCAGAGGCGCACAATGGAGATTGCAGATTCGCTCTACGGTGTAACCATGCGCGGAGACGGCGTCTCTGAAGTTATTTCACAGCGAATCCGCGAATCTGAAAGTGCAAACTAGTTTCACTAGTCTTCACTAGTACCAACTAGATTCTAGCCATGGCGCTCTTTAGCAAACTCTTCGCCAAAATTCGCGGTGAGAGCTCTTCTGGTGATTGGGATGAGATCAGGCAGGCACTCATTGCTGCTGATTTAGGTGCCACAAATGCTGATGAGATTATAGAGATTGCTAAGAAAGCTAAGAGCGATGAGATTGATATGGCAATTATTGACACGCTAACGACTTGGCTAAGTCAGCGAGATCGTAACCTTGCCCAACACTTAGGACGCACCACTACTCTGATGATTGTTGGGGTAAATGGAACAGGTAAAACAACTTCGAGTGCGAAGCTTGTTTCTTATCTTAAACAAGAAGGCAGGTCATTAATTCTTGCGGCAGCCGATACCTTCCGCGCAGCAGCCGTTGAGCAGTTACAGACATGGGGTCAGAGGTTGGATATTGAAGTTGTCTCAGGAGTTTTGAGCGCTGATCCGGCATCAGTTGCTTTTGATGCTGCCACACGTGCCGGGGCCGGAGAATTTGATTACCTAATTATTGATACAGCTGGAAGATTACACACTAATTCAGGGCTAATGGATGAACTAGGGAAAGTCAGAAGAGTAGTTGAGAAGATAATGCCGATCGATGAAGTCTTATTAGTTGTAGATGCGACGACAGGTCAGAACGGAATTCGCCAGGCGAAAGCCTTTATTCAGAGCGTTGCAGTTACAGGGTTGATTCTGACCAAGATGGATGGCTCGGCCAAAGGTGGAGTTGCCCTGGCCATTGAGCGGGAAACCGGGGTTCCAATCAAATTCATTGGGACCGGGGAGAGCGCGCAAGATTTGGAGCTCTTTGATGCCTCCAGCTACCTACGCGGCCTATTTCAAGATTTGTAACCAATTTGTAACAAAAGGCTCAAAGCTTTCATCAATTTGTAATCCAAGAAAGAGCCATCTGTAACCCGCTTCCACCAATCTATCGCCATCTCAACGTTGAGGCCTATACGTGAAAGAGGTTTGTAATGGAAGAAGTCGTTATCAATTCTGGTGACACAGCTTGGATGCTTATAAGTACAGGACTTGTAACTTTAATGATCCCAGGCTTGGCACTTTTTTACGGTGGAATGGTTCGAGTAAAGAGCGTTCTAAATATGATGATGATGTCATTTGGCGCACTCGCAATAGTTTTCGTGCTCTGGATTGTCGTTGGTTTCTCAATGGTCTTTGGCGATTCACTTGGTGGAAATGGCTTAGTTGGTGATCCAACTCAGTTCTTATTCTTAAATGGCTTAGATAATCCTGATGCCGCCATTGGAACAATACCTGCTGTCGTGTTTATCGCCTTCCAAGGTATCTTCGCAGCAATAACAGTTGCGCTGATTTCAGGTTCAATTGCCGATCGCGCAAAGTTTGGCTCTTGGATGGTCTTTGCTGCAATTTGGTCTGTACTCGTTTACTTCCCAGTTGCACACTGGGTATTTGCCTTCGATGACTTTGTCTCAATGACCGGTGGTTGGATTGCAAATGATCTTGGCGCAATTGACTTTGCAGGTGGCACCGCAGTACACATTAATGCTGGCGCCGCTGGATTAGCCCTAGCAATTATTCTTGGAAAGCGAGTCGGTTGGCGTAGAGAGGCAATGCGTCCACATTCACTTCCACTTGTAATGCTCGGAGCAGCGCTTCTCTGGTTTGGTTGGTTTGGCTTTAATGCTGGATCTGCAGTTGGATCTAATGGAACTGCCGGGCTAGCACTGCTAAATACGATCGGTGCAACAGTTGCCGCAGTACTGGCCTGGTTGCTAGTAGAGAAGATTCGTGACGGACATGCAACAAGTCTTGGCGCCGCATCAGGCGTTGTGGCAGGCCTTGTAGCAATAACTCCAGCATGCGCAGCAGTAGATGCAAGCGGTGCGCTAATTGTTGGCGCTCTTGCTGGTGTTCTATGTTCGCTATCAGTTGGCCTAAAGTTCAAGCTTGGCATCGATGATTCACTTGATGTTGTCGCAGTTCACCTAGTTGGTGGAATTGTTGGAACGTTGATGATTGGAGTCGTTGGAGTCGATGTTGGACTATTTAACGGTGGTGGAACTGATCAACTAATAAAGCAGATTATCGGCGCAGGTGCGGTGCTTGGATATTCCTTCATTGCAACCCTGATAATTGGTTATGCGTTAGATAAGACAATTGGCTTGCGAGTTAGCAGAGAGGTTGAAGTCGAAGGAATCGACCTTAAGCTGCATGCTGAATCTGCCTATGAAACCTATAGCTCTTCAAGAGGAGGATCATCGATATGAAACTAATTACCGCGATCATCAAGCCATTTAAGTTAGATGATGTTAAGGAGGCGCTAACTGCCTTTGGCATCACAGGAATGACCGTTTCGGAGGCAAGTGGTTTTGGGCGCCAAGGTGGACATACAGAGGTCTATCGAGGTGCTGAGTACACAGTAGATCTGATTCCTAAAATTCGTCTAGAAGTATTAGTCGATGGCAGTGAAGCAGACAAAGTAATCGATGTAATCGTCAAGGCAGCATCTACAGGTGCAATTGGTGATGGGAAGGTCTGGTCCTCTCCAGTTGACAACATAGTTCGAGTCCGCACTGGAGAGCGCGGAACCGATGCAATCTAAGTTATCTAGATAATTTAAATTCTAGATATAAAGATATAAAAGTTAATAGCGGTAAGTAGAATAACTCCGTGGGAACCCGTGAGCGTCGTGATCGATCAAATAAGTTTGATCACGAGCTCCGGGTTCTTTTTTCTAATTGCGCTAATGAGCACCTTCAAAAACCAACGAGCCTCTGCCTGACCGCTGTTGGGGGATATGGTCGAGGTGAGCTTGCACCGGGCTCTGATTTGGATATTTTAATTCTCCACGATGGCTTCGAATCGCAAGGAGCAATTTCAAACTTTGTAAATAGTTTTCTCTACCCACTCTGGGATCGCGGTATATCAATCGATCATTCGATTCGAACCAGAAGTCAGACAAGAGAAATTGCGCGGAGTGATATCAGGGTTGGGCTCGGATTATTGGATATTCGCTTCATTGCTGGTAATGAAGATCTTCACTCTGACGTATCTAGTGATGCAATTGAAAGTTGGCATAAGGGAAGGGATGGCTTCTTACCTCAACTTAGAAAATCTATTCAAGAGCGCGAAGCTCGCTTTGGTGAATTAGCCTTTCTGCTCGAACCAGACTTAAAAGAGGCGAGAGGTGGACTGCGAGATATAAATGCAATAAGAGCAATTGAAAAATCGGGAGTAGTTACAGTTTCATTGGCTCGATTGGCTGAGTCTGAAGCGTTACTTTCAAATGTTCGAGATGTTCTCCATGGCGATAAGAAGAGAGCTCGAGATCAGTTACTCCTTACAGAACAAGATCGAATTGCAAAGATAATGTCCTTCAAAGATGCTGATGAGTTGATGGGCGAAATAGCAAAGGCCGCAAGAGCCGTTGATTACTTGATGGATTTAACCTGGCACCGAATTGAATCAGCGAAGAAAGGTTGGTTCAATAAATCAAAGTCTGAACAGATCGGTAAAGGGCTAATTGTTCTTAACTCTGAAGTTACTATCGAGAAAAACTATGAAATTTCATCAGATCCTGGAATTGGTTTTCGAGCCGCTGCAACTGCAGCCCAGCGCGGTCTTCCACTTGCAATAGATGCCTGTATTCTGCTCGCCGAAAACTTTACTCCACTTCCAAATCCTTGGCCGAAGTCAGTTCTAGATGATCTAGTCTCATTAATTGGTGCAGGTAATTCAATGATTCGAGTCTTTGAAGCACTCGACCAAGAAGGGCTAGTTGAGAAGTGGATTCCAGAGTGGTCTCATATCCGATTCTTGCCACAGCGAAATGTCTTGCATCGGCATACAGTTGATCGCCATATGTTAGAAACAGCGGTGCGCGCAGCAGCGCTGACCAGAACAGTAAAGCGCCCAGATATTCTCTTAGTTGCAGCGCTATTTCATGATATCGGCAAGGGATATCCAAAGAGAGATCACTCAGAATATGGTGAGGAGCTCATGAAGCCATTAGCAGAGCGCCTGGGATTTTCTAAGGTTGATACTGAACAGATTGCCCTGCTAGTGCGAGAGCATCTGCTTCTTTCTGCGGTTGCAACTCGCAGAGATTTAGATGACCCAGCAACACTTAATTTTGTCATCAGAAAAATTGGTGACCCAGAATTGCTACAACTATTACATTCGCTAAGTATCTCTGACGGTGAGGCCACTGGGCATGCAGCTTGGAGTGATTGGAAAGCTAAATTGGTCTCAAATTTAGTTGAAAAATGTCTTTCCGTAATGGCGGGCGTTAAACCTGTGTCACAGCCAGATTTAATTCCGAGCGGTGAACTTAGCGCAGAAATCGAAGTCACTATCGCTAAAAGTAGCGAAAATACCGATGGCTTAGAGATATCAATTATTGCCCGCGACCAGAGTGGCCTGCTCTCTGCTGTGGCAGGCGTAATGACAATTTCACGGCTAAATGTTCGATCAGCAAAAACCAGAACTACAAATAATATTGCGATGATGCGCTGGCAAGTTGAGCCAGATGCTAATACCGAAGTTCCCAGTGTCGAAAAATTAGTGGCACTTATAGAGAAGGTTTTAAGTGGAGAGAGTGACTTAGCGAGCAAAATCGAGGAGCGAATAAATAATCATCGAAATTACCCCGGAATCCCAACCCCACCACCATTAGTGATTGCCGCAAATGACCTTGCTACGAATGCCACCATAATCGAGGTACGTATGCATGATCGCCCTGGAATTCTCTATAGCGTCACTAGAGCAATTTCGCGCTTTGGTGTCGATATCAAATCTGCAATTGTCTCCACCCTTGGCGCAGAGGCATTTGACACCTTATATGTGACAGATTTCGCAGGAGAACCACTTTCTAGTGAGCGGGCACAGTTACTTGCCACCAAGGTTGAAAATATTTTAATCACCCACCTTTAACTAGTAATCTCCAGCCATGTTCGAATCGCTCTCTACTAAATTCCAAGGGGCATTTGCCTCACTTCGAAGTAAAGGTCGCCTTAAGGCCTCGGATATAGATGAGATATTGGTAGATATTAAGAGTGCACTTCTGGATTCAGATGTAGCAATTTCGGTTGTAGATAGCTTTATCGAAAAAATACGGACCAAGACTTTAGAAGAGATCGATAATTTAAATAAATCTACTAATCCTGCAAATGCAGTCTTTGAGATAGTTAACACTCTTTTAATTGAAGTTCTCGGAGGTAGTGCGCGGCGAATTCGCCTAGCTAAGCGCCCCCCAACCGTAATTCTTCTAACCGGCCTGCAAGGCGCGGGTAAGACCTCACTTGCCGGAAAGCTCGCCAAATATTTAAAGGACCAAGGCAATACGCCACTGTTGGTTGCCTCTGATTTACAGCGCCCAAATGCCGTAACACAATTACAAGTTGTCGGTAAGAGCGCAGGTATCCCAGTCTTTGCGCCAGAGCCAGGCAATGGAGTTGGTGATCCAGTAAAAGTTGCAAAGAGCGGTCTGGCATTTGCCAGAGATAAGTTACATAACATCGTAATTGTTGATACTGCTGGACGCTTAGGTGTTGATGAGCAATTAATGCAAGAGGCTAAGAGAATTCGAGATGCGGTTGAGCCAGATGAAGTTCTCTATGTCATCGATGCAATGGTTGGACAGGATGCAGTTCGTACCGCTCAAGCATTCCTAGATGGTGTTGGTTTTGACGCCGTAGTACTTACAAAATTAGATGGAGATGCAAGAGGTGGCGCAGCGCTCTCAATCTCACAAGTTACAGGCAAGCCAATTATGTTTGCTTCAACTGGTGAGAAAATTGAAAATTTCGAGCTATTTCATCCCGATCGAATGGCCTCACGAATACTTGGGCTTGGTGATATTCAAACTTTGGCTGAGCAGGCGAAGGGCGCCTTTGATTCCGAGACTGTGGCAAAGTTAGAGAATAAGTTTGCAAGTGGCGAAGATTTCACACTAGATGATTTTTTAACCCAACTAGAAGCTATGAAGAAGATGGGTTCGATGACCAAACTGCTCGGAATGCTACCTGGAGCAAATTCAGGTGCAATGAAGAAACAGCTCGAACAATTTGATGATGGTGAATTGATAAAGACAGAGGCAATAGTTCAATCAATGACGCCACATGAGCGAAATAACCCCAAAGTTTTAAATGGATCAAGGCGATCTCGAATTGCCATAGGTTCGGGTCACCAAGTTTCAGATGTAAATTCACTTGTTGAGCGCTTTACTCAGGCCCAGAAGATGATGAAGCAGGTGCGATCAGGAAAGGGTGGGGCGCAGTTGCCGCCAGGAATGGGAGCGCCGC
>DFDL01000038.1:2844-3680 GCA_002367715.1 Actinobacteria bacterium UBA3028 | reverse complement strand
TGGGAGCGCCGCCAGGAATGGGAATTGAGAAGCGAGCCTCGAGTGAAGTTAAGGGCAAGAAGAAATCTCGCTCAGGCAACCCAGCTAAGCGAGCGCTAGAGAGCTAATCTCTAGAGAGATAATTACTGAATTTGGGTTATTGAGCCAATGGCTGGCAAGATTAGCCTCCTGCAAGGGGCCCTCTACCCCCAAGCGATCTTCACCAAGAGGTAGAAGATATTTTTCAAGATAGGTATTAGTTTTTCGCTGACGCTCCCACTGTCAGAGGATATTGATTCCGATTAAAACAAGGAGAAAGCCTTCGTGGCCGTAAAAATTAGATTAATGCGTATGGGAAAAATCCATACACCACATTTTCGTATCGTTGTTTCAGATTCACGTGCAGCTCGTAACTCACGTGCGATTGAAGAGATCGGTCGCTACTCACCAGGATCAGAGCCTTCACTCATAGAAGTAACTTCAGATCGCGCGCAGTATTGGCTCTCTGTCGGAGCGCAACCAACTGAAGCGGTAGCCGCGCTACTAAAAATTACCGGTGATTGGCAGAAATACAAGGGACTTCCTGGAAGTGAGGGAACTCTTAAGAAGATCGCTGAAAAGCCACATAAGCGAATTGCCTATGAAGCAGCTGTTAAAGATGCAATGAATGAGCCAGCAGATGGTGCAACTACACTTAAGAAGAAAGCTGCAGATAAGTTGGCTGCTAAAGTCGCTCCAGTCGAAGTTAAAGAAGTTGTAGTGCAAGAAGCAGTAACAGAAACTGTTGAAGCGCCAGTAGACCAAGCGGCTGAGCCAGCAGTTGAAGCTCCGGCAACGGAAGCGCCAGCAGTTGAAGC
>DFDL01000038.1:0-2608 GCA_002367715.1 Actinobacteria bacterium UBA3028 | reverse complement strand
TGAAGCTGAAGTAGTACCTGCTCGCGCAACCGAAGAAGCTGCCGAATAATATGATTGATGAAGCTCTAGAACATCTAGTTAAGGGGATTGTAGATAATCCTGATGATGTAGTAATTACTACGAAAGATCATCGTCGTGGGACAACGCTAGAAGTTCGAGTAAATCCTGATGACATCGGCAAAGTAATTGGTCGAAATGGGCGCACAGCTCGCGCACTTCGCACTGTTGTTAGCGCAATAGCAGGACGTTCAGTTCGCGTCGATCTCATCGAGGCTGACGAGGCCCGCTAATAGTGCAGCTTGTCGTTGCCAGAATTGGCCGCGCACATGGAGTGCTAGGTGAGGCAACAATTGAAGTTCGTACCGATCAACCAGAAGATCGATTTTATGTTGGCTCTGTCTTAATGACAGAGCCAACAACTTTTGGGCCACTAACTATTTCATCAGTAAGAGATCATAACGGAATTCTCCTACTTGGCTTTAAAGGGGTTATAGATCGCAATCAAGTATCGGAACTTCGAAATGTCTTACTGTTGGCAGAGGTTGACATTGATGCAAATTCCACGGAAGATGATTTCCATGTTCAACAGCTACTTGAATGTATGGTTCAAACTAAAGATGGCCTAGAACTTGGTCTGGTCAAAGATGTGATTAATCTTCCAGGACAAGATGTCCTAGCGGTCGAATATCAAGGGCGAGAGATTCTAATTCCCTTTGTAAAGGCGATTGTTCCAATCGTTGATATCGCAAATCGAAAGATCACAGTTACTCCACCAGAGGGGTTGTTAAGTGAATAGAGTAAACCGCTTCGATGTAATTTCAATTTTTCCAGAATATTTAGACCCACTCAAGCTCTCACTTATAGGCAAGGCCCAGAGTGCAGGTCTAATCGAAATAGCAGTTCATGATTTAAGAGATCAGACCTCAGATGTTCATGGTTCAGTAGATGACACGCCTTATGGTGGTGGCGCCGGAATGGTGATGTCACCAGAGCCCTGGGGAAGAGCTATTGATCAAGTTGCAGGGTCAGCTCCAGAGTTGCACCACGAACTAATTGTTCTAACTCCTGCCGGTGAAAAATTAACTCAAGAACTTGCCCAGGAGCTAACCAATTCAGAGCATCTCATCTTTGTTTGTGGTCGCTATGAGGGGATAGATATCAGAGTAAGTGAATTCTATGCAACAGCTAATAATTTTAAGGTACGAGAAATTTCAATCGGTGATTACGTATTAGGTGGCGGAGAAGTTGCAACACTCGTAATCATGGAGGCAATAATTAGGTTACTACCAGGAGTGATAGGCAATCCCGATTCTCTAAGTGAGGAATCACACTCTATTGCTAGTGAGAATGGTGCGCTGCTCGAATACCCAAATTATACAAAGCCCCAGGAGTGGCGTGGCATGCGGGTTCCAGATGTATTGCTCTCAGGAAATCACGCCGAGATTGCAAAGTGGCGCCTAGAGCAAGCGCATATTCGAACTAAAAAATTAGAGAATTAAGAGATTTAACTCGCGAGTAGCTTAAATCGTGCGCTAAATTCCCCCAATGGCACCAATCGATCCAGAAATTCAGGCGCGCTTAATTCGCGACCTAGAGCCTACAGTTGCCGTTGAGTTGGATCGACACATAGCAACAACTAAAGATTGGTACCCACACGAGTATGTACCGTGGAGCGAGGGCAGAACTTTTGCTGGGCCGCTAAATGGTGACGCCTGGGAAGCTAAGGATTCGAAGCTAACTGCTATCGCTCAAGATTCGTTGATACTAAACCTGCTCACTGAAGATAATCTTCCGAGCTATCACACTGAAATTGCAATTTCTATGAGCCGTGATGGTGCTTGGAATAATTGGATTAATCGATGGACCGCAGAAGAAGCTCGCCATGGAATCGTATTGCGAGATTATTTGATGGCCACGCGTGGCGTTGATCCAAATGAATTAGAAGATTTACGGATGGCCCATATGATGGCGGGTTATCAGACTCCGTATGAGAACGATATGTTGCACACAGTTTCGTATGTAACATTCCAAGAGTTAGCAACCCGAATCTCGCACCGAAATACTGGTCGAATATCCAATGATGAAGTCTGCGAAGGCATGTTGGCCAGAGTTGCGCTAGATGAGAATCTACATATGCTTTTCTATCGGAATTTACTAAGTGCGGCCATTGATATCGAGCCAAATGCCGCGATGGTTGCTATTAAAGATGTTGTTACCAATTTCCAGATGCCGGGAGCTGGAATGCCAGGTTGGGGCCGCAAGTCGGTACAGATTGCCCTTGCCGGAATTTATGATCCAAAGTCGCACCTAGAAGATGTGGTTGCGCCAGTGCTTCGTGCCTGGAATATCTTTACTCGCGAAGATTTCACGGCAGAGGGGGCGCAAGCTCGAGATGAGTTAGCTGCTTTTATTACTGCAACTGAGGCAGATGTCTCCAAGTTCATTGAGAAACGAGATGCCCACTTTGATCGCCTAGTTGCCAGAGGGCAGAATCCAATCCGCCTTAAGGATTAAGCAAATTCTTTAAGGTAGGTAGGGGCTAGGCGGGAATATTTTCGACACGCCGAGAGTTGATTAGGTAGGCGAGCTACTTATAGGACACTATCCG
>DFDL01000004.1 GCA_002367715.1 Actinobacteria bacterium UBA3028 | reverse complement strand
TTGCTGCGCTTGGGATATTTGAAGATGCGACAGATGGTGCCAAGTACCTAACTATTGGCGTCGCCGCAGCTACGGGAATCTTGGCAATAATTTCCCAATATGCAACTATTCGTGAGGCCGAGATGCTTTTGGTCGATCTGAAAAGAATAGAGAAGCCATCTGAGTTATCTATGCGCATTTCGAATTCTCGCGGACTGTTATCACTCTCAGCGCTGGCGATGGTGGGACTCGGTATTGCAGTATTCGCACTAGTTGTCTGGGCAGTGCTCGGTTAATTAGTTGGATAAATTTTTCATTCTGGCAGCCTTTATCGCCATTCTTTCGGTGATATTGGTTGCCTATGAACGTCCTAAAAAGAACAAAAATAAGATCACCGGAAGAGGCGGCGACTTCGAGTCCTGAAGGTTTAACGTTTAAAAAGGTCTAATGAGCTTTTGATTGCTTACTGGCTGCTTGCTTAATTCAGAATCCGACCTATAGGACGACACTTCTAGCCACAACAAGCTAAACCCATCCCTTCCAAACCCCTATATGTTTCTCCCATTTCATTTGTAAGTCTTTAGTTCCGCCATAGCTTCTAAATTGGATGATCTCGACTTCAAAGCCACACTTGCAATGTGCCATACAGATTGTGTTGCCATCTACTTCTGGATATTCCAGCGAGAATTGATGTTTACCATTTGATATTCCTGTAAGGATTAGTTCTCCCATTATTTAACCTCCTGCTCATCTGATGGCATCTTTCATCATCAGCAGGTCTTCCTTTAGAACCACCATGCGCAGAGGATGCGGGTTGGTACTAAGCGAGCTAAAGGGCTTAATGCTTAGTTCTTGACCTATTCAAATCTTACCTGCCCCAGCAGACATGGCCTATCGAAGGGTCAGTGAAGTTTGCCAACGCCTGTCACATCCCACCCCTACATTTAGATACAGGGAAAGCGTCGGGTATCTTCGAAGGAGGGCATTGATGTTCGAATTTCTATTTGGTGCGGTTTTAGTATCTCTATATTTGCCACGAAGAGCGCGAAAGAAGCTCGAGAAGGCAAATAAGTTAGCTGGCACTGGTAAGAAGGTGCGCGGATTGGATGCTGAATTGAAGGCGATTATTTCCGAAGATGTTGAGAAGAATGGAATTGCATCAGAGATAAAGCAGTATCTGCTTTCGGTGATTGAGGATGATAAGAATGATATCGAAAAATTTTCGACGCAAAGGCTAGATCAAGCACAAGATATTTTGGATCGTGCGGGGCCATCGGCGATGTTTTGGATGACGGATATTGCGGCACAACTTGCTTTCCTGGCAGCGGCACAAGTCAATGGAATTCCTACCAATGTTGGCGCAGAGGTAGGCGAGAGTGCTACCCCGGAGGCGATAGTTAATGTTGTAGTTCTAGGTTAGGGAGCGTGTTCCAATCGCATAGTAGGTATGTTGTCTGATATTTTCCCAGTTTCTGATTACAATGAATTTTATGAATTTGTCGACCAATAAGAGAAAGTCATGGCTTCCCTATTTCATCGCACTTTCGATTGCTTGGGGCTCTACTTTCATATTTATTAAGGTGTGTTTAGAATTTTTAACTCCAATCGGTGTGGCATTTGCGAGATTTGGGCTAGGTGCGCTCTTCATGTTGTTATACAGCGCAAGACTTAAACTGAAGTTTCCTCGGGAAAAGAAGATCTTAATTCATCTATTTGTGCTCTCTTTATTTTTTAATTCTCTATTTGGCATCTTACTTGCTCTTGCAGAGACTGGAATAAGTTCGGTGCTCGCAGGATTAGGAGCGTCAATCGTTCCCCTAATGACGCTCTTCTTTGTTGCTCTAGTTTTTAGAAGTGAGAAATTAAGTGCTGATCAAATAACTGGTCTAATTATTGGCTTTCTTGGGGCCTTGATGATTGTTGGCGTCTGGAAGGGGATAGGAGATAGCCCATGGTGGGCAATGCTTGCCTTACTAGGTGCCACCATGTGTTACGGAGCTTCCTACCCATACACAAAGAAGTACATTTTGCCCCATGGATTAAGACCAGAGGTAATGGCAACAACACAGCTTTGTTTTTCAGCCGCGACACTCTTGCCATTATTTATATTCTTTGGTGTGAAGCAAGCACCAGAAAATTCGGGACAGATAGGTGCAGCAATCTGCATTGGTGTTATTTGTAGCGGCATTGCCTATGTGTGGAACTTTAAAATCCAAGCGGCCGCTGGTTCTATAGTTGCCTCAACTACCATGTATGTCATACCTATCGTTTCAACCATTCTAGGAATTACGGTTTTAGGCGAATCTGTTACCTGGAATGAACCAGTTGGATGTGCAATCGTTTTGCTGGGAGCGGCAATTAGCCAGGGCCGGATAAATCTCAAATCGTAAAATATGGGCGTTTCGGTATTTTCGGGAAATTACTCGAGCTCTGGTGAGTTGTTAGGGGCTCAACCCCCGGGCCCAGTAATTGAAAGTTATAGAACCCCTAAATCCTGATACTTGTCAGTGGCTGCCTCTAACATCCAAACATGAAACGAAAGTGCCCCAACTGCAACTCCAGCGATGG
>DFDL01000001.1 GCA_002367715.1 Actinobacteria bacterium UBA3028 | reverse complement strand
AATAGAAGGGTCTTATCACTTTGAACAATTAACGGGCCATCAGTCACGAATTAATTCCTTAATAAAAGCAGTTAGAAGTTCTACTCGCGACGGGATTGAAGAGAGCAAGATTTGTTCATTTTTAGCATGTGCACCTTCGCCTACCGCGCCAAGACCATCTAGAACTCGGGCACCAGCTGCTGCAGCAAAATTTCCATCGCTCGCCCCACCAACAGATGCCGAACCGATAGGTTGCATTCCAATCTTTCTGGCAACCTTCTCTAAAATTTCATAGAGCTCAGAAGTTGCTGAAGTCTCTAAAGGCGGTCGATTTATTCCGCCAGTTATTTCGACCTTTGCCGCTGAATTTTCTGCCATTAAATTTGTAATCGCCTTATCAACCCGCAGGAGTTCTGCGGCGGAAAATGATCTGATATCAACATCCAAACTTGCCATTGCTGGAACGGTGTTAGTAGTTGTTCCGCTCTGCATAACCGTGGGAACGACAGTTGTTCCAAATTCTTCATCGGCAAGATTTGCAACTTCTAGAACAAGTTTGGCAAGTTGCGTTGTTGCGTTGATTCCTTTTTCTGGTTCGAGTCCAGCATGGGCAGCGCGGCCATGAACCGTAATTTTGTAATCAGCGGTTCCCTTGCGTCCAACTTTTGCCTTGCCATTTAATGAAGCCTCTAAGACCAATACTGCGCTCGCAGTTTTTGATACCCGCTCAATTAGCTCTCTTGAAGTTTTGCTGCCGATCTCTTCATCAGTTGTTGCGATTATTGCAACCTTATTATGGGCATCTGCAATATCTCTGACTGCATAAATTGCCTGTAAGAAACCGGCTTTCATATCAAAAATTCCAGGACCTTTTGCAATATCACCAGTCACGCTCCAGGTCGGGGTAAATGAACCCTTAGGCCAGACCGTATCCAAGTGGGCCAATAAAACTACTTCGGGGTTCTTGCTTCCCCACCAGAAGACTGGACGAGAATTCTCGGTAATTAAAGCTGCCCTAGTTGGAAGATTTCTATTTGCAATCTCTACTGCAAGTTCTACAACACCAATACAAGCAGCAAGATCATCGCTCGGGGATTCAAATTCGACCAAACTCTGCAGGTCTTCGATAATCGCCATTGTCCCAGTCTGCCTTACTTTGCCGGACTGACGCCGGTGATTCTTGGAATCCTAAAACTCGCAAGCTCACCGCTCGCGTGATCTCGGGCCGTTAGCGTTCCGAGTGAAATAGAGATTGGATCAATGACACGATTTGAAACTCCACCATTTGTATCGGCATAACCGATAGTTAAACTTGAGGACTCTTCAATATATTGATGCAAGAGATCTAGCGTCTCGTTTGCAGTTGTTCTTGGTACCTCACGTGGTTTATGTGAACTAGCTTTCTCACCAGTACGAATAGTTCGAACCGAGGCCTTGATTACGATCCCACTTGGCTCAGATGTCTGAGTAAGTACTCTAGGTGGCCGGGGCCGAGATTTAGCGCGACGAACTGTTGGCGCCGAAATCAGAATTCCATTTGCACTTTCAGCAGCCGGTAAATAGCTAGCCTCGCGAAGTGAGGATATGACTTCGCTTAATTCGTTATCACAGACTAGAACCTGTGGCGCTAGCTTTCGAAGTTGCAGGTGCTCCAACTTCTTCTCATGCAAAATCTGAGCCACTAAACCCTCATCTTCACACCTGATATAGGCAAGAGCTGAACCAACTCGAAGACGACCATGGCGCTTTGCAACATCATTAATGAGATATTCAAGTGGTTGTGGAACTGGAGTTTTAGAAGTTCGCTTTAAGAAATCCTTAATCTGCTCGCCGGTCTGACCATGATCAAGTCCGCGACGGATAGAACTTTCACTAAAGCGGTAAACCGAAGCGCCACCACGACTTTCAATATCTGCAATCGTTCCAATTTTATTTGCGAGTTCTAGAGTCAGTGGTCCTGGAGCAACTGCACTGTTATCAGCTTGGATCAAAATATGATCAACTGGCTTTGGAAGTGCGCTCTCTACACCAAGACTCTCTGAGTTATTTAGAAAGGCGAGGCCAAATTCTGAGATTGCGCCCTGGCCAGTTAGGCCTAGCCATTCGGCTTCGCGAAGCGTCCACCCAATATATTCGGCGTTAAATCGCTGTGGAATCTGCCAAGCAATAATCTCTTGGATTATCTTTAACTCTGGATCAATCTCTAAATTCTGCGAGAGAATATTTAAGCTCACCTTACGCATTGATGCGATTCCGGCTCGATCTAATTCAGGTCCAAGAGGTGCAATATTTTTCTCGCCAATTTTTCCAACAAGTCCACTAACTCTAGATGTCTCCAGCCATAGGCTAACCAGGGTTGCCCACCGCTCTTCTAGGGATCGGGACATCCAGATATCAAAAGAGTTAGTTGGCAAAATTTGATCATCAGTATCAACGACTATCAAACCGCCTAAGTAGAGAACCTCGGCAACAAAGGCCACACAGCTCTCGCTGATTCCTAAATGATCTGCGCTTCGCTTTAAATCTCGGATTCCTAATCCACCAGAGCGGAGCGCTACGGGTGGTTCATCAGACCAATTATGTGCAAGCTCTTCACACCAGCGTAGAAAATTCGAAATATTTGCAATTGCCGCACGGTCGATATCTTTCTGCTTGCGGGGAGTTCCAGTAAATTTTTCAGCCTTTGAAGAGTAATCTTTGAAAACTTTTCCACCTCGAAGATGTAGCCCAACTTCCCGAGGGAGAACGACTGTTCTAGCGTCGAGAGCAAGTAATAAATTATTTTCAAGGAGCCAGCCAATTGCCTTACCTGGCACCTTTATATTTGAAACCTGGCCTCTAGGTGGCCCCCAAGTAAGTCGCTCTAAAACCGTTGCAGAATCTTGCGGTAATTTGGCTAGAACTTTAAAGTCAATCTTCTTCTGGGAAATTGGACCCAGGCCAGCAGGCTCATCTCCAATTAGCTGTTTTAAATTAGTAGGCGCCCTAAATTTAGTTCCATCTTTATATACAAGTGCTGCAGCTAAGAGTTCTATTAATACTTCTTGAGCCTCTGGCGTTGTGAC
>DFDL01000049.1:2595-3237 GCA_002367715.1 Actinobacteria bacterium UBA3028 | reverse complement strand
ATTGCCAAGGCAAGTAGCCCAAAGAACTGTCCAAGAAAATCCCTAAGGCTTCCAGGCTTGCGTGCGCTAAACATTCCAACGGAAATACCCAGAAATACCCCAAGAATGGTGCCTAAAAGGGCCAGTTCCATAGTGACTAATAGAGCTGACTTGGTTAGTTGCAAGACTGGGGCCCCGGTGGAGTAAGAAAAGCCAAGATCCCCTTGAATAAAACTTGAGATCCAGGAGAAATACTGTCCAATGATGGGTTGATCAATTCCATAATATTTTCTTAGAGATTCGATCTGCTCCTGATTGAGCGCCCCAGTTTCAATCCCTAAAGAACTTGTGATTGTGTCACCTGGAATAACTCTTAGAACTAGAAACACAAATATAGAAATACCAAATAAAGTTGTAGCAACAGAAAGCAAGCGACTAAGTAAAGAGCTTTTCTTCATTATAGAGAAAATAGTAATGCCGTGTACGACCTTCGTCGTACACGGCACACTCTAATTAATTACCTGAGAGACGCTGAGCGCAAAGGCAGTAGCGATCCATTTGCCAGTGCGGAGAAGTTTCTCAGATTCTTTACAGATACTCGATACTCGTATGGAGTAGCAAGCCATATCCAAATGGCGTTGTCCTCAAGTTCTTTTGAGATAG
>DFDL01000049.1:0-2355 GCA_002367715.1 Actinobacteria bacterium UBA3028 | reverse complement strand
GCAACCTTGTTTAGGTTTCCTGTAGAGGTGAAATAGCGGGTATACATTGTGTCCGGATCAATTCTGCCACCATTATAAGCAAGAGTTGCCACGAAGTCAGCTTTTAACCAACGAGGAACATAAGTACCCTGCTCAATGATGTCCAGATCCATTGTGATATTGGCCTTGGCAAGCTGTGCTTTTAAGTTCTGTGCCATTGCCACAGATGTTGCCCATCCTGTGCTGGTGACCATCGTTTTAAAGCTAACCCCACTCGACTTGCCTGCAGCAGTTAGATACTCCTTGGCCTTAGCAAGATCTTGCTTAGGGCAAGGTCTTGCAGATGAGTCAGAGCGGTAGGCAGGGCTTGTGATTGGGCCAGTGACTTTTCCTTCACCGAGAAGTGCAGTTTGAATCAACTCATCACGATTGATTGCGCACTGAATAGCTAGACGCACATTCTTATCGTTTAGCGGAGCGGCCTTGGTGTTGAGCTGCAGTGCAAAGTAATTGAGGGATGGAACCCTATATGTCTTTAGATTCTTGCCTACCTGCTTAGCAATTAGTGGATCAGTGACCATTCCGAACTGAACAGAACCAGCATTCATCGCCGAAAGAATGGAAGCTTCGTTTGGGATTACGCGAATAGTTACATTCTTTATCTTTGGCTCACCCATATAGTAATCAGAAAATGAAGAGAGTTTCACAGATTGAGTTGGTTCCCATGATTCCCACTTGAAAGGTCCCGTTCCGTTTGGCTTATTGGATCCACCAATCTTTGCAGCAGCAATATCTTCCTTAGAAAGCATTGCCATGTTTACACCCTCAAGTGCAGCAAGAATAGGTGCGTTGGGAACTGAAAGTTTAAGAATTAACTGACGTCCTTTTGTTGTAATTGATGTAATGGTTGCAATGTTAGCCCTAGCTGCAGCACCAGTTTTGGTGTCTAGAATTCTCTCTAGAGATGCTTTGGCATCCTCAGCATCAAATGCTGTTCCGTCGTGGAATTTAACTCCCTTACGTAGATTTAGCTTTAACTGCATTCCATCCTTACTGAAAATCCATGATGTAGCTAAACCCCCTTTAATTGCATTTCTTGCGCCAATTTCAATCAAGCTACCGTAAACCAAACCTAAGGCTCTTACGGTTGCGAAGTTGGTCGCAGTATGAGGATCTGTCTTATCTATATCCAAAACGCTACCAATAACTAAATCAGTTGATGCCGCTTTAGCAGGATGCGCAATTAGTGAACCACCAATTAGAGTCGCAACTAGCGCTCCGATGAGTAAATTCTTCTTCTTTTTCACTGTTTACTCCCTTTGTTTTCTGAGGCCATATGGCCAACGGAGATTTCTCCGCCTTTAACTTAGTTAAATCCTTGTGCCTCAACGATAAAAGGTCAAGTATTCATGGGCTTTTTTACGGCATCCCTAACTCGTGATTTGACAGATTTAAGTGAGCTTTGAGCCTCTTGCGCTGAAATTCCTAACAAAATCATAACGATTGCTATTTTGACCTGATCTTGGGCCTCTTTGAGTGCTATTTGAGCTCGTTCAACATCACATCCCGTGGCTGCTTGAATAATTCTTATTGCGCGGTCTCTCAACTTAATATTGCTAACCTGAAGATCAACCATGAGATTTCCATATGTTTTTCCAAGATTGATCATTGAAACTGTTGAAATCATGTTGAGCACTAGTTTTTGAGCCGTTCCAGCTTTTAATCTTGTTGAGCCTGCCAATATTTCAGCTCCAGTATCAACCTCGATTGCAATATCAGCGTGCTTGGAAAGCTCAGAATTTAAATTACAAGAAAGAGCAATAGACCCAGCTCCTACCTCTTTTGCATATTGCAAAGCGCCAACCACATAGGGAGTGCGGCCACTTGCAGCAATTCCAACTAAAGAATCCTTTTTAGAGAAACTCAATTTCTTCAAATCTTCAATCGAGCCTTCTAGGACATCCTCAGCGCCTTCAATACCAGTTCGTAGCGCCGTATCTCCTCCAGCAATAAGTCCAATAACTAATCCGTCCTGCAGAGAAAATGTTGGAATGCATTCTGAGGCATCTAGAACTCCGAGTCTTCCTGAAGTTCCTGCGCCAACATAAATCAATCTTCCACCTGTTTCCATTCGTTTAGTAATTTCAGTGATGGCTTCAGCGATTTTTGGTAATACTTTTGCCACCTCCTCTGCCACGCTCTTATCGCTGTCATTAAAGAGTCTTAAGAGCTCTAAGGTGGATAAGGTGTCAATTTTTGAGAATCGAGAGTCAATCGCCTCAGTATTTAGCTGGCCAAGGTCCTCATTCATAATGGCTAACCCTAGTAACCTTGGCGCATGGAGGCCAAATACCTATTTGCTGGCGCTGGAATTCT
>DFDL01000019.1 GCA_002367715.1 Actinobacteria bacterium UBA3028 | reverse complement strand
GAGACCGGACGAACACATCAGATTCGTGTTCACTTCTCTGCGCTTCGCCACCCGCTAGTTGGCGATATGACTTATGGGGCCGACCACACAATCGCAAATAGGCTTGAGATAACCCGGCCCTGGCTACATGCTCGTGAGTTGAAATTCACCCATCCCGCCTCAGGATCAGAGATCGCATTCTTCTCCGAATATCCTGCCGACCTGACACGCTCTCTTGAAATATTGGCCAAGGGCCAAGTAGTCGATTCAAAGTAGTAACCTCGGATAAATGTCTGCAGAATCAGGATTCGTCCACTTACACGTACATACCGAGTATTCGATGCTCGATGGCGCGGCTCGAGTAGATGAATTAGTCGCGGAAGTTGCAAATCAGGGCATGCCTGCCATTGCAATTACCGACCACGGAAATGTCTTCGGGGCATATGAATTTAATAAGAAGGCGATTGCAGCCGGCGTAAAACCCATAATTGGAATCGAAGCCTATGTTGCACCAGAATCTAGATTTGAACGCAAGCGCGTTAAGTGGGCTGAGGGCGGCGTAGATGATGTGTCTGGTGGTGGGGCTTATACGCATATGACTCTGCTGGCAGAAAACAACGTCGGCCTATCAAATTTATTTAAGCTCTCATCACTTGCATCCCTTGAAGGCTATTACTACAAGCCGCGCATGGATCGAGATTTACTATCGAAATATGCAACTGGAATTATTGCAACAACCGGGTGCCCAGGTGGAGAAATTCAGACCAGGTTGCGAATGGGCGCATTTAAAGAGGCAAGGCTGGCAGCTAGTGAACTTCGGGATATTTTTGGGGCAGAGAATTTTTATCTTGAGATTATGGACCATGGGATTGAGATAGAGAGCCGAGTCAAGAATGACCTTCTAAAGCTAGGTAAGGAGCTTGGGCTACCACTCCTTGCAACAAATGATCTGCACTATACAAACCGGGAAGATGCCGAATCTCATGAAGCACTTCTATGTGTTCAATCTGGGTCAACTCTCGCAGATCCCAAGCGCTTTAAATTTGAGAATAACGAGTTCTATTTGAAAAGCGCGAGCGAGATGCGCGAGCTTTTCTCAGAAATTCCAGAAGCCTGCGATAACACGCTATTGATTGCAGAGCGTTGCAACATAACTATGCGTGAAAACGAGAATCTACTTCCGCAGTATTCGGTACCAAAGGGCGAGAGTGAAGATTCCTGGCTCCGCAAAGAATCCAATAAGGGCTTAGTCGAACGGTTAAATGGCCAAGTTCCCGCAAATTATCAAGAGCGCCTTGATTATGAATTAGATGTAATGATCAAAATGGGCTTTCCCGGGTATTTTCTTGTTGTCTCTGATCTATGTTCACATGCGCGCAAGGTGGGGATTCGAGTTGGACCTGGTCGAGGATCTGCAGCTGGTTCATTGGTCTCATATGCACTAGGAATCACTGCATTAGATCCAATAAAGCACGGATTATTGTTCGAGCGATTTTTGAATCCAGAACGTATCTCTATGCCAGATATTGATTTAGATTTTGATGAACGCCGGCGCTCGGAGATGATTGCATATGCAACAGAGAAGTATGGTGAGGATCGCGTTGCTCAAATAATTACTTACGGAACTATTAAATCCAAGCAAGCGCTAAAAGATTCAACTCGCGTCCTTGGCTATCCCTATGCAATTGGTGATAAATTGACCAAGGCGCTGCCGCCATCTGTAATGGGCAAGGATATTTCGCTGGCAGGAGTATTTGACTCTAACAATGATAGATACGGCGAGGCAGGAGAGTTTAGATCGCTTTATGAATCTGATCCTGATTCTAAGCGAATAGTGGATACTGCACGTGGTCTTGAAGGGCTTAAGCGACAGTGGGGGGTACACGCCGCTGGTGTCATTTTAAGTAAGGAGCCATTGCTAGAAGTTATTCCAATTCATCGCCGAGAAGCAGATGGCGCAATAATTACCCAGTTCGATATGGGAGCCTGCGAGTCAATTGGTCTCTTGAAGATGGACTTCTTGGGATTGCGAAATCTTTCAGTATTAGATGATTGCCTTCTAAATATAAAAGCAAATCAAGAAATCGATCTGGATCTAGCTACCCTGACTCTTGATGATGTAAAGACCTATCAGTTGCTTGGTCGGGGTGAAACTCTCGGAGTCTTTCAGCTAGATGGTGGCCCCATGCGGGCGCTATTGCGACAGATGAACCCCGATTCCTTTGAAGATATCTCGGCAGTTATAGCGCTCTATCGGCCAGGACCTATGGGCGTTAATGCACATAATGATTATGCCGATCGTAAAAACAAACGCCAAGAAGTTATCCCAATTCACCCAGACCTTACTGAGGTGCTTGAGGAAATTTTGGGAGATACCTACGGGTTAATTGTTTATCAAGAGCAGGTAATGGCGATTGCCCAGAAGGTGGCCGGCTTTAGCTTAGGGCGAGCTGATTTGTTACGTAAAGCTATGGGTAAGAAGAATAAAGATATTCTAGATAAAGAGTATGTGAATTTCGAAAATGGAATGCTCGAGAAGAACTTTCCTAAATCTGCAATTACCAAGCTGTGGGAGACACTAATCCCATTCTCGGATTATGCATTTAACCGAGCACATAGTGCGGGTTATGGCATGGTTTCATACTGGACCGCATATTTGAAGGCTAATTACCCAACAGAGTACATGGCCGCGCTCTTAACAAGTGTAAGAGATGATAAAGATAAGAGTGCGCTCTATCTAAATGAGTGCAGGCGAATGGGCATTAAAGTCCTTCCACCAGATGTAAATGAATCACAAGCTGATTACACCCCACTTGGCTCAGACATTCGATTTGGCTTAACTGCAATTAGAAATGTTGGCGAGAACGTTGTTGTATCTATCGTTGCAAAGCGAGAGGTTACTGATCGATATGAATCTTTTGGAGATTTCTTGGCAAAGGTTGATGCAAATGTCTGTAACAAGAAAACTATTGAATCACTCATTAAAGGTGGCGCCTTTGATTCACTTGGCCATCCAAGAAAGGGTCTCACACTGATTTATCTTGAAGCTATTGATTCTGTTATGGAGGCAAAGCGCGCAGAATCCATCGGACAATTTGATCTCTTTGGTAGTACATCCGGGGGAGCTAAATCTGATGTTGCAGGTGTTGCTTTAGATATCCCAGATCAAGAATGGGAGAAGGCACTTCTACTTAGCTATGAGCGAGAAATGCTCGGACTCTATGTCTCCGATCATCCGCTACTCGGCGTTGAACATTTGCTGCGTTCCAGCACGGATATGCCAATAAGCCAGATAAGTGATGAAGGCATTGGCCATGAACAGATAGTCACGATTGGCGGACTCATCACTCAGATACAACGCAAAGTTTCGAGACAAGGAACCCCATGGGCGATTGTTACTGTTGAAGATTTAGAGGGCGCGGTCGATGTAATGTTCTTCTCGAATTCTTATACTCAACATTCGATCAATCTCATCGAGGATCGCATCGTAATAATTCGCGGAAGAGTCGATAAGCGGGAAGAACAAGCAAAGATTATGGCGTTAGATCTATCACTTCCCGATATCACGCTAACTCCGACTGGGCCACTAATTATCTCAATGGAAACAGCTCGCTGCACACCCCCAGTTGTAGATCGGATTAAAGAGATATTGCGCTCACATCCAGGTAAGCGAGAAGTTCATTTGAAATTAGATGATGGTCGAAAGAGCTTGGTCATGAAGATCGGAGATGACCTTAGGGTCACTGCGTCACCAAGTCTTAGCGCAGACCTCAAATCTATACTCGGCCCCGATTGTCTGGTTTAGATTAGAATTAGCTCGTGAATAACGTGGCGATCCGCAGAGTAGATTTTCGTGGCAGAAGCCTAAGTAAGGGTGGATATCGCAGCGACTTACCAAGGGCTGCATTAGATATAGCGCACGCACTCGAGAGTATTGAACCGATTCTAAGTATTGTTAAGAGCGCAAATGAAAGCGATCTCTTAAACCTCTGTGAAAAATTTGATGGCATTAGGCCAGAAAAAATTCGAGTCCCAAAAGAAGTTATCACCTCTGCCCTAAAAGAGCTCGATCCCAAGGTGCGCAGTGCCTTAGAAGAGGCCATCGTTCGAGTAGGTAAAGTACATGTTGATCAGATTAGACAGACTCTAGAGACCCAAGTTGTATCGGGTGGCAAGGTAAGTCATAGACAAATACCAGTAGAACGTGTCGGGCTCTACGTTCCAGGAGGGCGAGCGGTTTATCCAAGCTCAGTGATTATGAATGTGGTACCAGCGCAGTTAGCTAAAGTTTCTAGTATTGCTATTGCCTCACCGCCACAGATTGAAAATAGCGGATTTCCGAATAAGACAATATTGGCAACCTGCGCATTGCTAGGAGTCGATGAGGTATATGCAATTGGTGGGGCGCAGGCAATCGCAATGTTTGCATATGGAGTGCCAGATGTTTGTGAGAGCGTTGATGTAGTAACTGGACCTGGGAATATCTATGTTGCCGCTGCTAAGCGCGCACTTCGTGGCTTAATCGGAATTGATTCAGAGGCTGGACCAACCGAAGTAATGGTGATTGCTGATAGCTCTGCTCTGGCTAGTGATGTAGCTGCAGATTTAATTAGTCAGGCCGAGCACGATGTGATTGCAGCGGCGCTCTTGGTAACCGACAGCGCTGAACTTGCCGATGCAGTAGAGATTGAATTGAACAGAAGAGTAACTAAGACTAAGCATGCAGAACGTATTTCTAAGGCCTTGTCTGGAATCCAGAGTGCAATCGTATTAGTCGATTCAATCTCACAGGCGATAGATGTTGCGAATGCTTACGCAGCTGAACACTTGGAGATTCAAACAACAAATGCCAGTACCGATGCGCTTGCGATAAGAAATGCCGGAGCAGTTTTCATTGGCCGCTTTACTCCGGTATCACTTGGCGATTACTCAGCAGGATCAAACCATGTTCTTCCAACCGGTGGTTGCGCATGCCATTCAAGTGGGCTTTCAGTTCAGACTTTTTTAAAGGGCGTTAGCTTTATCGAATATGACGAGGCGGCTTTCTCAGATATTGCCCAGAACGTAATAACACTTGCAAACTCTGAAGATCTACCCGCTCATGGCGAGGCGATGAGCGCAAGATTTGAAAGTGAGAAGCAATGAGCT
>DFDL01000086.1:650-5365 GCA_002367715.1 Actinobacteria bacterium UBA3028 | reverse complement strand
CGATCATCTACGCCACCAGTATCTAGGGCGAGACAGAGTTTAATTTTTGCTGCCTGTGATGCGGGAGCTAAAGCAACACCTGTAATAAGTGTTAGTGAAGCAACAACCGCCATTAGCTTTAATGACTTTTTCAAAGCGCCTCCTGAATTGACCCTTAGACAAGGGATTGATGTGGACAGAACATAACCCCTGAGTGAATTTCCATCAAGTACCAAAGGGTTACGATGGGATAACAAACTCTTAACTTGTACTCGAGGGTTATTAACTTTTATGCTGAAAATCGAAATCCGAATCAAGATTATGTCACCGCACTGACCTAACCTTGCATAATGTCCAGCGATCTGCATCTACACGATACGACTTTCATAGTTTTGGATCTTGAAACTACTGGGGCCTCTCCCCAGAATGGCAGTGCGATTACCGAAATTGGCGCAATAGCTGTTCGGGGTGGGGTGGTACTCGGTGAATATTCAACTTTCGTAAATCCTAAATCGCCAATTCCAGAGTACATAACTAATTTGACTGGGATTACCGATGAGATGCTTGCGGGCGCGCCTGAGATAGGAAGCGCCTTTGCTGAGTTCCTGCAGTTTCTAGAAGTTCATGGCGATGACACCCAGGCACATTTAGTTGCCCATAATGCGCCATTTGATTTAGGTTTCCTAAGAGCAGCGGCAAAAAACCTTTCCTGCCCTTGGCCAAAATTCGAGGTAGTCGACACTGTAAAATTAGCTCGTTTACTTATAGAACGTAGCGAGATTGCGAATTATAAATTGGGAACTCTCTCCCAGTTCTTTAATACCTCAGCACTTCCAAATCACCGTGCACTAGATGATGTGAAGACAACTGTTGAAGTTCTCCATCGCCTTCTAGAACGCCTTGCGGGCTACGAGGTCGAAACCGCTCAAGAGTTAAGACAATTTATGAAACGAACCCCAAGAGATATTTTAGGTGCGAGTCGAATTAGAGGTTTTGGTCCTTAAAAGTTCTGCCACTTGCGCAGAAAAAGTAAAGGGATCTATTGGGTGAACCGCTACTCCTTCAGCCATTGACCATGAAGCTAACCAATTATCTTCAACTCTTCCGGTGATCACCATAATTGGCGGACAGTTAAAAACTTCATCCTTTAACTGCCTGGCAAGTCCGATTCCTCCTTCTGGAACAGCCTCACCATCGAGGATAAAGAGATCGACTGGGCCTTTTGAATCGAGATGAAGCCGAAGGGCAGGGGCCGTAGCAAACTCCATGACCTTATGCTCGGGCAGTTCTGGAGAGATTCGGCTCCCCAAGGCGGTAATTACTGTTGATCTGACGCTCGAGTCATCGGAGTAAAGAACTATCGTAAGTTTCGATTGTGAACTCATGGCGCAAATTCTAGCCTGCAATCTCTGGCCCTGAAGATAACTCTCAGACTGGCCACTTTCCTCACAATTTCCCCGTGATGAGATTCACCCAAAGTAGCTGCCATCTGGCAGTGAAAATATCTCTTTTCGAGCAGGAATCGTGAATAATCGCCCTATGACTTCAGCAATAACCTCCCAAGCCCCAGCCAAGATAAATCGTCCCAATTTGGTGGCTGTCGGAACTATTGTCTGGCTATCTAGTGAATTGATGTTCTTCGCCGCGCTCTTCGCAATGTACTTCACTACGAGAGCAGTGCAAGGCCCAGCAATCTGGTTAGAGTCAACAAGCCTTCTGAATATTCCATTCGCAGCCGCAAATACAACTGTTCTAGTTCTCTCCTCGGTTACCTGCCAATTTGGTGTCTTTGCTGCCGAACGCTTTCAAGCAAAGCGAACTGGATCGCTAATACAATTTAGTAAGTGGGGAATGCGTGAATGGTTTGCGCTTACCTTCTTAATGGGAGCCGTCTTTATTGGTGGCCAAGTTTATGAATATGCGAAATTGGTTTCAGAGAGTCTTACGCTCTCATCAAATGCTTATGGCTCAGTTTTCTATATGACAACTGGCTTCCACGGAATGCACGTTACTGGTGGACTTATTGCATTTTTAATTGTAATGATCCGCGTATTTCGCGCACAGAAATTTGGTCACAAGCAGGCACAGACCGCAATTGTGGTTTCGTACTACTGGCACTTTGTAGATGTAGTTTGGATTGCACTCTTCTCTGCAATCTACTTAATTAAATAGCAGATCAGATATCCAACAGATTAACGACAGATAGGTGAGACAGTTGAAGAAGTTAGATGTGAATGCAGGAGTCAAGCGGCTCTCACGATATCGCCGCCATCGCTATGCTGCGCCTGCACTTTTGATAACTGCCCTAATCTCTCTAGGCGCAACTTTTCAAGTTGCCAGCGCACTGCCAAATTCAAGCCGCATGGAATCAACTCCAAAGTCAACACTTATTGAAGAGGGCGCCCGAATCTTTGCTCAAGGTTGTTCTTCTTGTCACGGCCTAAATGCTGAAGGTGCCGGAATTGCCCCATCCCTAATTGGCGTTGGCGCAGCATCTGTAGATTTCCAAGTTGGAACCGGCCGTATGCCAATGGCTGATATGAGTCAACAGGCAATGCGTAAGGATCCGATTTATAACGAGGAAGAGACCGCTGCACTTGCCGCATATGTTGCCTCGCTGGCTCCAGGCCCTGCAGCTATAAATGAAGCGCAATTAACTTATGAGAGAGATGGAAACACTGCTGAAGGTGGTGAGCTTTTTAGAACTAACTGCGCAATGTGTCATAACTTTGCTGGACAAGGTGGCGCTCTTACGCAAGGCAAATATGCGCCAACTGTTATGGGCGTTGAAGCAAAGCACATTTATGAAGCGATGATTACTGGCCCGCAATCAATGCCAGTCTTTAGCGATAAGACAATTACACCTGAAGAGAAACTCTCAATTCTAAAGTGGATAAAATCTGCCGAGAGCGAACCAAATCTTGGTGGTGCCTCTCTTGGTAGAACCGGCCCAGTAACAGAGGGATTACTGGTTTGGACACTTGGACTTGGTCTTTTAATTGGTATTGCAGTGTGGCTAACGGCGAAGGCGAGATAGGTAATGTCTGACGAATTCAACCAGATTGCAAAGTTCGAAGATCCCGGACTTCCAGAGCATGTACATCGCAAAACTGATACCGATCCAAAGGCAGCTGATCTTGCCGAGCGTCAAGTCGCAATTCTTTTTATTCTCTCTGCGCTAGGAACAGTTCTTGCAATTTATGCTTACATTTTTATAAAAGATGATGTCTTCTTCTTTATACCAATCATGGGCGATACAAATGCACATCAACTATTTCTTGGTCTTGGAATGGCAATCTCGTTGCTATTTATCGGACTTGGTTTAGTTCATTGGGCAAAGATGTTGATGCCAGATACCGAAGTTATTGCTAAGCGCCACGAATTTAGATCTCCAGATGAAGATAGAGCGGATTTTCATCAGACCATTAAAGAGCAGGCAGCGGCCGCAGGTCTTGGTCGTCGCTCGCTGATAAAGCGAACTCTCGGATTGGCACTTGGATTCTCTGCGCTAACTCCTCTGGTACTGCTGCGAGACCTAGGTCCGCTACCAGGAAAAGATTTAGAGAAGACCTCATGGAAGCGCGGTACTCGACTAGTTACCGACCCAGGTGATCGCCCAATTCGCCCAGAAGATTTAGAGATCGGCGCAGTTGCCCAAGTACTTCCTGAGCTAGAGCCCGGTTCCACACGGCACTTATCCGATATTGCAAAAGATGCAGTCCTCTTAATCCGCCTGCGTCCATCTGAATTTCAGCTAGATGCCGAGCGCCTCTCTTGGACATACGATGGAATTATCGCCTTCTCTAAGATCTGTTCACATATGGGATGCGCAGTTGCGCTATATGAACAGCAGACTAAGCATCTGCTCTGCCCATGCCACCAATCAACATTTGATGTGACGCGCGCAGCGAAAGTTATCTTTGGGCCATCTGCTAGACCACTTCCTCAGCTATCAATAACTGTTGATGCCGATGGATATCTCGTTGCACAAAATCCATTTAATGAACCTGTCGGACCAAGCTACTGGGAGCGCCCATCATGAAAAAAGTAGAACGCATTGGCGTCAACGTTGCCGGATATGTAGATGATCGGACCGGCGCTGCAAAATGGCTCCGAAAGAATCTAACTAAAGTCTTTCCTGATCACTGGTCATTCATGCTTGGCGAGATTGTTCTCTATTCATTTATCATCCTTTTACTTTCGGGAACATTCCTAACTTTCTGGTTTGACCCCTCACAGCGCGAAGTTGTTTATGATGGAAGCTATGAGCCACTTCAAGATATAAAGATGTCGGCTGCTTACGCCTCTGCGCTACATATCTCCTTTGATGTTCGCGGCGGTCTCTTGATGCGCCAGATTCACCACTGGGCTGCGTTAATTTTTATGGCGGGAATGATCGCCCACCTAATGCGCGTCTTCTTTACTGGCGCCTTTAGAAAACCTCGTGAGGCAAATTGGTTAATTGGTGTTGGTCTTGTAACTCTCGGAATTGTTGAGGGCTTCCTTGGCTACTCACTTCCAGATGACCTGTTATCTGGAACCGGCATCCGCATTGCCGAGGCAATTATTCAAGCCTTGCCTGTTGTCGGTTCATACTTGGCATTCTTCGCATTTGGTGGCGCCTTTCCTGGTGAAGCTTTCATACCTCGAATTTTCACCGTGCACGTCTTGTTGCTACCTGCGATCTTTCTTGCGCTAATAACAATTCACTTGATGTTGGTCTGGTACCAGAAGCA
>DFDL01000086.1:0-445 GCA_002367715.1 Actinobacteria bacterium UBA3028 | reverse complement strand
TGGTCTGGTACCAGAAGCACACTCAATATCCTGGCCCAGGTCGTACCGAGAAGAATGTTGTTGGTTATCCGCTGATGCCAATTTATATGGCAAAAGCTGGCGGCTTCTTCTTTATCGTATTTGGTGTAACAGCATTTCTAGGAGCAGTCGCCTCTATAAATCCAATCTGGCTATATGGGCCATACAACCCTGGGCAAGTGACAGCAGGCTCGCAACCCGATTTCTACATGGGATGGCTAGATGGCTTAGTGCGTATGGCTCCCCCGCTTGAAACTGCTGCCTTCGGATACACAATCTCTTGGAATATTCTAATTCCAGGTTTAATTATTCCAGGAATTCTCTTCACGCTTATGGCGCTCTATCCATTTATCGAATCTTGGATGACTGGCGATAAGCGCGAGCACCATTTACTAGAACGACCACGCAACAATCCAAACCGCACAGC
>DFDL01000040.1 GCA_002367715.1 Actinobacteria bacterium UBA3028 | reverse complement strand
CTTATTCGATTCCACCAGCCACCGGATTCACGCCATCTTGAGACGATTGCATGGATGTGAAACCTACGGCCGTTGTATATGAACTCAACTGGTTCACCTTCTGGGGCAAGGACTCGAGCCTGTGGGATCGGCTTATTCTTGGGAGCGGATTCTTCGAACATATGTTCGAAAGATAGCCCTCCCCCCTGACAGGCGCAAGTGAGGCCACGCCAGCTCAGCTAGCCTGACTCCCATGGATATCTCGACCATCTCTCTAGCTCTTCTGGCTGGCGCATTCGTTGGAGCTGTCCTTGGCTTAATTGGGGCTGGTGGATCGATGCTCACGGTTCCGATCTTGATCTACCTCTTTGGCTTCTCACCCGTTAATGCAACTACTGCCTCACTCGTCGTAGTTTTCTTGGCAGCCGCATCTGGATTAGTGGCGAAGATAAAGAGCGGGGCGGTTCAGGTAAAAATTGCGCTCGCTATCTGGGCGCTAGGTCTAGCAACAAACCTTGGTGGCGCAATAATTGCCAGACACTTATCTGATGCCTTCATCGTCACAGGTTTCGCATTCATATTAGTAGCAGCTGGTACATCTATGTTACGCGCCCCAGTTAGCGGTATGGCTGAGAAAAAAATTACTCCAATCGCTCTGCTCCTTCTCTCACTTGTGATTGGAGCTTTAACTGGAATCTTTGGAATCGGAGGAGGCTTCTTAGCAATTCCGGTACTAGTTATCTTCTTTCACACTCCACAAGTTAAAGCCGCCGGCACCTCTCTCCTCATAATTGCAATCAACTGTCTAACCGCACTACTTGGGCGCCAAGCTATCTGGGGCGAGATTAACTGGACCATCCCGGCCATAATTGCAATCTCTGCAATCGCAGTCTCAATTCTTAGCTCACATCACGCTGCTAAGTTGCCGGGCAAGACCTTGCGGCAAGGATTTGCTGGCCTGCTATTTGTTATCGCAATGTTCACTTTAATTGAGACCTGGATAATCGCATAGGTATTTATAGGTGACTAATATTCAAGCCATGCCTTCAGTTCTCTTTGTATGTGTACACAATGCTGGCCGATCACAGATGGCTGCTGGCTTTATGACCGAGCTTTCTAAAGGAAAGATTGAAGTTCTCTCGGCAGGTTCTGCGCCAAAGGATTCAATTAATCCAGTCGCGGTAGCAGCAATGGCCGAGCTTGGAATTGATATATCAAATAACCAACCAAAAATTCTAACCACACAAGCCGTACAGAGTTCTGATGTAGTCATCACGATGGGGTGTGGTGATACCTGCCCGTTCTTCCCAGGGAAACGTTATGAGGATTGGGTCTTAGATGATCCTGCCGGTCAAGGAATCGAACCGGTTCGAATAATTCGTGATGAAATTTTGAAGCGAGTTCAAGCCTTAATCAAAGAACTTATCTAACTTCAACTAAAGTAGCTTTATGGAGAACGTTCTACTTAACCCCTCAGTTCAGCGCGTAACTGCAAAGCTCAAAGAGCTTGGCGTCGCTGGAGAGGTACGCGTCCTCTCAGATAGTGCACGTACTGCTCAAGAAGCTGCCGATGCTTTAGGAATTTTAGTTGGACAAGTCGCTTCATCAATTGTCTTTAAATTGCCTGATGACTCTCCACTATTAGTTATAACAAGTGGCCGACATCGTGTCGATACTGAGCTTGTTGCAAAAAATTTAGGGATTGAGAAATTACATCGGGTTGATGCGGATTATGTAAAAGAGAAATCGGGCTTCTCGATTGGTGGCGTATCTCCTGTGGGCTGGATTAGCCCGGCCACAATCTTGATTGATGAAGCGTTAAATGACTATGAGATTATCTGGGCAGCCGCAGGACATCCGCACTCGGTTTATCCAACAACCTTTTCCCAATTAATTGATTGCACTGGTGCCCGGCCAATGATCGTTGGGCAGTAAAAACTAATGATAGTTCTAGTTTATTTCTGGAAGATTAAAATTACTTCCTTCCCATCGGCGCTCTTACATATGGCGTTCGATAGGTTCATACTTAGACGCAATAAAAATATAACCTTCCATAAATCTCTGGGAACTGGTAGAGGTGAGACTTTCACTCCAAGAGATGCTGATGTTAGGCGCTGGGGCTTGCTGGTTGTAATACCAGAATCTAAAGTTGATGAATTTGATAATTCAAAATTAATTACTAGATGGCGAAAGCTGGCAATTAATTCGAAGAGTGAATATCGTGCAGTTTTGCAACCAATCTCCTCACATGGAAAATGGTCGAAGCATGAACCATTTAGTGAGAACCAGAGAAGTAACTGGGATGGCAGAGTTGCCGCGCTTACCCGGGCAAGAATTAAATGGCGGCTGAGCTCTAAGTTTTGGCGGGCAGTACCTCCCGTGACTCTGAGTTTAAAATCTGCGCCAGGCCTGCGGGGCGCAATCGGAATTGGTGAAGCTCCAGTTGGACTGCAAGGAACCTTCTCAACCTGGGATTCTGGCGCCGCACTTCGTGAATTCGCATACAACGGTGAGCCACATAAGAAGGCAATTTTGAGCACTAAAAAATTAGATTGGTATGCCGAAGAGCTTTTTGCGCGTTTTGCGATGATTCAAGAGCGGGGTGAGTTATAGCTCGAGATAAGGCAGAATTACCCTATGTCCATTCGCCAATATCGCCCAAAAAATAATCGGCACCATGGCATCTCGGGAAATCAGAATCTGGGTCTTTTTCTCTTACTTATTTTAGCGATTGCATTTCAGATTAGCTACCCGCTGGTAGAAGGTGATTCGCTGCGCTATGTAACAATATTTACAGTTGCAACTGGCGCACTTCTAGCACTGGTTCATTCATTTCTCTCATTTGGCCTGCGCTACTTTGCAACTTTTGGCATTGTCACTTTCCTATTTGCATTACTAGTTGAAATCATGGGTAATAAAACAGGCTGGCCCTTTGGCTCATATATTTATGACGATTCCTTAGGACCAAAGATTGCCGGAGTTCCAATACTTGTTCCCTTCGCTTGGATTATGATGGCTCACCCAGTTCTAATTGCAGCGCGAAAAACTATTCCTAATTGGGCATTTCTTTATGGTGGCGCTGGGCTCATGGCCTGGGATTTATTTTTAGATCCACAGATGGTGAGTGCGGGTCGTTGGACTTGGGATGTTGTTGGGCCCAGCGTTCCATTTCAGCCAGAGATTCCACTTTCGAATACTGCTGGCTGGCTCTTTGCGGGAATGGGGCTAATGGCGTTACTAAATTTGATTCTGCCTAAAGAGCGGCGAAAAGGTGGAGTTAACTCAACAATCCCAGATTTATTTTTAGCTTGGACTCTTTTTTCTGGAGTTATAGGAAATCTCTTCTTCTTCGATCGCCCTGGAGTTGCGCTATTTGCTGGCTCGGCATTCTTAATCTGGGCTACGCCTTATATATTTGTCGTACTCTTTGGAAAGCCAGATTTACTCAAGTAAATGATTGAATTCTGGCTCTGCACCTTTGCACTTGTTATCACACTTTTAAATGTTATATCTATGCGGGTAGTTGGTTTAAATGGCGCAAGTGCCGTGCCTGCTTCTGTTGACATTCTGGTTCCAATGAGAAATGAGGAGGCAAATGCCGAGGCCTGCATTAAATCTCTACTTAACTCAGAGCATCTAGAAAACTCTAAAATCTATGTTTTAGACGATGGCTCGCAAGATCAGACTGCGGCTCTTATTGCACCATTTAAAATTAACAAATTGAGAGGATCTGCTCTGCCGCCAGGTTGGCTCGGAAAGAATTGGGCCTGCCACAATTTGGCAAGGGCAGGTAGCGGGGAATATCTAGTGTTTATCGATGCCGATGTTAGGTTGCATCCATATGCAATTGCTTCAGCAATAACCAAGCTGGAATCACTTGGCTGGGATTACATCTGTCCCTATCCAAAACAATTAGCTGGAACTTTTCTAGAGCGATTAATTCAGCCGCTACTTCAGTGGTCTTGGATGGCTAGCGTTCCGTTGCGAATAGCTGAAAAGTATCCGAGGCGTTCCACAACTATTGCAAATGGCCAGTTCTTCGCAGTTAAGCGCTCGGCCTATCTTGAATCAGGTGGACATGAATTTATAGCAAATGAGGTCCTAGATGACCTCGAGCTTGCAAGGCTATTGCTAATTAGCGGATTCAAAGGTGGCGTTGCAGATGGAAGTTCGGTAGCAAGTTGTCGCATGTACAACAGCAGTACTGAATTAGTGGATGGATATACAAAATCATTATGGAAGGCATTTGGAAGTACAAGTGGAACCTTGGTTGCTGCATTTTTACTCTTTGTTACCGGGATTCTCCCCTTCGCTGGAATAGGTGCAACAGCTATCTTTATTCTCTTATCGCGAATTCTTGTAGCCATTAAGACTAAATCGAGTGTGGCTTTCTCATTCCTACATCCACTTGCAATTATTTTTCTGCTCTACCTAATTGTGCTTTCATCAATTAGAAAATCTCGTGGCCACCTCCAATGGCGCGGGCGAGCAATCTAAAGATGTCAGAAGTAATTGTTATAGGCGCTGGTATCGGCGGAATGTCTGCTGCTGCTCGATTAGCTAAAGCCGGTCATAAGGTGAAAGTATTTGAAGCCAGCTCGCGAACTGGTGGAAAATGTCAGACTAAATGGATCGGTGACTACGCCTTTGATACCGGCCCCTCACTTCTTACACTTCCAGCTGTCTATCGCGATCTATTTCTAAAGACTGGTAAGCGAATCGAGCACGTCTTAGAAATAGAGCCTGTAGACCCGGCATTTACCTATAATTTTTCCGATCAGACCAAGATAGTTTTTCCCAATCTCTCCCTTACCGGAATCTGTAATTCAATTGAGAGAGCCCTTGGAAAAGATGCTGGGAATCAATGGCACAACTTGATGCAACGAGCTGAGCATATGTGGGATGTTTCGCGCGGACCCTTTGTTGAATCAGAGCTTAAATCAATCTTCAAATTGCTTCGCAGGAAGAATTTTCTAGGTGATTTGCGAGTTATTGCACCGCTGATCTCACTTCGCAAATTAACTTCACGTTATACGACCAACCCGTATCTAACTAAAATTATCGATCGCTACGCCACTTACTCAGGCTCTGATCCCCGCAAAGTTCCGGCAGTTCTCTTAACAATTGCATTTGTAGAGTCCACCTTTGGCGCCTGGCATATTAAGGGTGGAGTTGGAGAGCTAGCCACCGCACTTGAACTTCGGTGCCGAGATCTTGGAGTCGAATTTTTTCTTGAAACACCAGTTACTAAGATTACTTATGAGGCCCAGGCCGTAACCGGAGTCATGGCAGCGAGCAAGTTCTACCCGACAGAATTTGTTGTCGCAAATGCAGATGCACAAATTGTTTATAAGAAGCTCCTTCCAGATGAGCTACGAGTTGTAGATTCAGAGCGCAAGAAACTCAGCAAGTCCACCAAATCCTTAGGTGGGTTCTCACTCTTGCTCGGCCTTGATAACGACAAAATTACTGGCCAAATTCCAG
>DFDL01000073.1:1832-4184 GCA_002367715.1 Actinobacteria bacterium UBA3028 | reverse complement strand
GGAATTGGTGAGCACTATCGTCTAGGTCAGCCAGTAATTATGAATCTAAGTGATATGGAAGAATCTGAGCGAAAGCGAATGATCGACTTTGCATCAGGTTTGGTTTTCGGACATTACGGAAGTATTGAAAGAGTAACTTCAAAGGTATTTCTATTAACTCCGCCGAATGTAATGGTGAGCAACGAAGATAAGACTGCTGCTGCTCAAGCAAGCTTCTTTAACCAGAGCTGAGATTAATTGAGTCTAATATTTGACTTGCTTCATACTGCGCTTAATATATTTATTCTTGCGTTAGTTGGTCGTTTAATACTTGATTACGCAAGAATATTTGCAAGTAGTTGGCGACCAAAGGGGATAGTCCTTGGGGTTGCCGAATTTATATATGCAATAACTGATCCCGCAGTTAATTTCGTTAGAAAGTTTGTACCGCCACTTCGCCTTGGCCCAGTTGCCCTCGATCTCTCTTTTATTGTCATCTTCTTTGGAGCCCAACTTCTCTCAACTCTTTTGAGCTCAGTGGCTAGAAGTTTTTAAGTACTAGAGTTATTTGCTCTGATCAATTTTCTTTAACTCCAACCATAGTCCGATATCGCTCTCTGCTAAAGCTTCCTTCTCGGCAACCTCTGCAAAATCAATTGCCAGCACTTCCTCACCAATTTGAGCAAGGTTCTTATTTATTGCGTTCTTTAGGTCTGGGCCGGCAGCCCATTTAACATGGATGCGATCGCTAATATCAAAGCCAGATTGTTTACGCTCTTCTTGAATTGCTCTGATTGCTTCGCGTACTAGCCCGGCCTCGATTAGTTCAGGTGTCAGGGTTAAGTCCAAGGCAACGCTCTCGCCACTGTGGCTTGCTACAGACCATCCTGCTTTTGGAGTTTCAGTAATAACCAAATCATCAATCTCGATAACGGCTTTACCAGAACTTCCAAATGTTATTTCCACGCTATGTTCAGCCCGTATTTTTGCAACTAGCGTGGTGTGATCTTGATTGATAATTGCTTGGGCAATCTCTTGGACATCAGCGCCATACTTTGCGCCAATTGATCTGAAGTTTGCCTTAACTGAGATGCTTACAAGGTCAGCACCAGCAGATGAGATATCTTCTAAGCTCTGAACATTTAACTCATCTGAGATATGAGATCTGATCTCTAGATCCATCTCAGTCCAACCATTAGCTGCGACTAGAGCTCTAGCAAGTGGCTGTCTAATTTTAACTTTGGAGTCTGCTCGCGCAGATCGGCCTAGCTCTACTAGCCGGCGTGAGAGACGCACAGAGTTTGATAACTTCTCATCAATAGCTGCGCTATTAGATGCTGGAAAATCTGCCAAGTGAACAGATTCAAATTCTGCTGGTTCAATATTTCGAATTAGCTCTTGCCAAACATGCTCGGTAATAAAGGGGACCATAGGAGCCATTACAAGTGTCAATTCTTTTAAGCATTTGTAAAGGGTATTTAGCGCGGCTCCTTCACCATCCCAGAACTTTCTTCTAGAGCGACGGACATACCAATTTGAAAGATCGTCGATAAATTCTCCGATCAGATTCCCGGCCTCTTGTGAGTCAAAATTTGCGTAAGCGATATCTACCTTTGCAATCAAGGCATTTAGCTCTGAGAGAATCCAACGATCCATAGTTGATGTGCTCTTGGAGAGATCACCCAATTTAAAATCTGATGCTCTGGCATAAAGGGTAAAGAATGAGACGGTATTCCAATACGTCAGAAGGGTCTTTCGTACAACATCAGAGATCGCATCGTGTCCCACACGCCTAGCGCTCCACGGAGAGCCAGCGGCCAACATATACCAACGAACCGCGTCAGCACCATGTTGATCCATAAGCGGCATAGGCTCTAGAACATTTCCTAGATGCTTGCTCATCTTTCGGCCATCTTTATCCAAAATGTGCCCAAGGCAGAGAACGTTCTCGTATGAGCTCTTGTTAAAGACTAAAGTTCCAATAGTCATCAGGGTATAGAACCAACCGCGAGTCTGATCAATTGCTTCGCAGATGAAATCTGCTGGGTAGGAAGCCTCAAATTTTTCGATTGAGCCTGGCTTATGCGGGTAGCCCCACTGGGCAAATGGCATTGCGCCAGAGTCAAACCAGCAGTCGATAACTTCAGGAGTACGTACTGCTATTTCCTCACATTGGGCGCACTTAAAATTTATGTCATCGACAAATGGTCGGTGCGGATCAGATTTAGAGAGATCAGCTCCTGCCAACTCGCCAAGTTCTGCAAGTGAGCCGATACAAATCTCATGCTTATTGGAACAGCGCCAGATCGGAAGCGGGGTGCCCCAATAGCGATTGCGTGATATTGCCCAGTCAATATTATTGTTTAACCAGTC
>DFDL01000073.1:1254-1583 GCA_002367715.1 Actinobacteria bacterium UBA3028 | reverse complement strand
CGTAGCAGAGCCTCTTTGATCTCAGTTGTACGGATATACCAAGAAGGTTGTGCGTAATACATCAGTGCTGTGTGACAGCGCCAACAGTGTGGATATGAATGCTCATACTGCTCCTGCTTAAAGAGTAAACCTCGTTTCTTCAACTCTTTAATCAGAGGTTTATCTGCATCTTTGAAGAAGGTGCCGCCAATAATTGCAAGATCTTCTTGGAAATGGCCATCCGGGGAGATTGGATTTGTGACAGGTAGCCCGTACTTTCGACATACGGCAAAGTCATCGGCCCCGAATGCGGGGGATTGATGAACCAGACCAGTTCCATCTTCGACCGT
>DFDL01000073.1:0-1011 GCA_002367715.1 Actinobacteria bacterium UBA3028 | reverse complement strand
GGTGAATATTTTGTATGTTCGAGCTCGCTCCCAATGAAGCTTGCGATCACTTTGCGATCCTCGCCTAAAATCGGAGCTAGGTTTGCAGCGACGACGAGGCGCTCAATTTTCTCGTCAGCAGTAATCTCAATTACTTGATATTCAACCTTTGGATTTACCGCAACAGCAGTGTTAGAAACTAAAGTCCAAGGAGTCGTCGTCCAGACCAAGAGGCTGGCGCTTAATTCGGCCAACTTTCCAGAAGTAACAGGGAATCGCACGTAAACAGATTGATCCTTTATCGTCTCATAGCCTTGAGAGAGTTCGTGATCAGATAGCCCAGTGCCACAGCGTGGACAGTAAGGAGCTACGCGATAATCTTGGACTAAGAGGCCTTTCTTCCAAATTTGTTGCAATGACCACCATACGCTCTCAACATATTCAGGTGACATAGTCCAATATGCATCATCGAAGTCAACCCAGAAGCCCATGCGACGTGTCATCGCAGTAAATTCACCGACATGCTCTTGGACTGATGTTCGGCATTCATCGTTGAACTTTGCAATTCCATACTTCTCGATATCACCCTTGCCATTAAATCCAAGTTGCTTCTCGACTGCAATTTCTACTGGAAGTCCATGACAATCCCATCCTGCCTTTCGCAGAACTTGATTACCTTTCATCGTCTGATATCTTGGAAAGAGGTCCTTAAAAACTCGAGCTTCAATATGGTGAGTTCCTGGTTTTCCATTTGCCGTAGGTGGACCTTCGTAGAAAGTCCAGCTTGGTGCGCCATCTCGCGCTGCAATTGATTTTCTAAAAATTTCTTGAGTTTCCCAGAAGGAGAGAATTTGATGTTCGATCGCAGGTAGATCGATCTGTGGTGCGAGCGACTTGATCGTCGACATTTAACTTACCCCTCCAATTTAGCCGAGAAAACTTCTGTTCCCTGGTTCAATCTGGAGGGACGGTGAAGATTCACCGCGGTACCACCCACCTTGCACTATCTCTAGATAGCGCCACTTATTTCGT
>DFDL01000020.1 GCA_002367715.1 Actinobacteria bacterium UBA3028 | reverse complement strand
CATCCAAAGGATTTAGCGCCAGGAGCTGCTCGCATGAATCAAATAGATGTCGAGCGCAGCCAAGAGTTCCGCAAATGCATCGAATGTTTCCTCTGCCAAGACACCTGTCACGTAATTCGCGATCACGAAGAGAATAAGAAGTCTTTTGCTGGCCCAAGATTCTTTATTCGAATTGCAGAACTTGATATGCATCCACTTGATTTGCTCAAGAATCGTAAGCAGAAAGCTCAAGAAGAACATGGACTTGGAATGTGCAATATAACCAAGTGCTGCACCGAGGTCTGCCCAGAGCATATTCAAATCACAGATAATGCGATCATCCCGATGAAGGAGCGCGTTGTTGACGTTAAATATGATCCAGTTCGCTGGTTAGGCTCCAAGATTCGCAAACGCGAGGGTATTGTTTAATTCATGAATCCACTCCTCCTTGTCTCTATAGGAGGAATTGCGGGAACCTTATCTAGGTATGGAATCGGAGCTCTGATTCCATCGGGTCGAACTGGAACTCTAGTTGCGAATCTAATTGGTGTTGGGCTAGCTGCAGCTCTACTTGTACTCATAGAGCGCAGAGGCAATATAAATCTCAGATTACTTCTACTGCCTGGATTTGCATCGGGGCTAACAACATTTTCCGCTGTTGCAATTCATTCGATTGAGCCAGCAGATGGGGGATTAACCTATCTAGGGTTCACAGTTGTACTCAGCTTGCTTATCATCGCACTTGTAATTCCGACTGTAAGGCGATTGATTCCGGTGCGTAGATGAATACTTTATTAGTTGTAATTGGCGCAGCTATTGGCGCACCTGCCAGATATGCCCTTGATCAATATCTCCGTCGCTTTTCTACAAAACCATATGGAACTTTCATAGTAAATATTCTGGGCTCATTTCTTGTCGGGGTAATCTTTAATTCAAGTGATACCAATAGATATTTATTGGCAATCGGCTTTGCAGGAGCATTTACCACTTGGTCAACATTTATGCTAGATCTCTACTTTGCCTATGAGTTAAAGCGATATAGAGGCGCCCTAATAAACCTCAGCGCATCACTAATATTTGGGCTACTGGCCGCTTGGGCAGGATTTAATTTAGTTAACTGATCGAGTTAGATTTGAGATCCAGACTTCAACTTCATCAGGATGGCTTGGTAATTTATCTGAGAGCACGCGACATCCAGTCTGTGTCACTAGAACATCATCTTCAATTCGCACACCTATGCCGCGATATTGCTCAGGAAATAGTTCATCATCGGGATGTATGTATAAACCAGGTTCAACAGTGAGAATCATTCCAGCCTCTAAAACGCCATCAGCATATTGTTCTCTGCGCGCATCATTGCAATCGTGCACATCTATTCCAAGCATGTGGCTGACACCGTGCACTGTCCATCTGCGATGTAATCCAACTTCGGGCTTCAGCGACTCTTCAGCCGAGATAGGAAGCACGCCCATCTCTTCTAAACCCTTAGCAAGCACAGCATGCGCAGCTGCAGTTATATCTTTGAACTTTGCACCCGGTTTTACTGCTGCAAATCCAGCTCGCTGTGCTTCATATACCAAGGTATAAATTTTGCGCTGTTCAGGAGAGAACTTGCCATTGATCGGCAACGTTCTAGTTATATCAGCGGTATAGAGTGAATCAACTTCAACACCGGCATCAATCAATATCAGATCGCCCTTTTTAACATCGCCATCGTTTCTAATCCAATGCAAGATGCAGGCGCGCGAACCAGATGCAGCGATAGTGTCATACCCGAGATCATTTCCTTCCAAGCGGGCACGACCAAAGAATGCTGCTTCAATAATTCGCTCACCGCGCTTTACAGAACTTGCCGCGCCAAATACTCGGACCATATCTGCAAAACCACGATTTGTTGCATCCACAGCTTTCTGCATTTCAGCAATCTCAAATGAATCCTTTATCAATCGAATCTCTGAAAGATAGGATAGGAATTCAGATTGCTCATCAGCTGCCATTTTAATTAACTTGTCCACTACTTCATTTTCTCCGGTAATAGAAATAGCTGGTTTTTTGTCACTTAGGAAGCCCGACAAATCCTCAATATGCCTTACGGTAATTCCATAGCAGATCTGAGTTTCTTCTAAAGTCATTCGCCGGCCGACCCAAAACTCACCATGCTTAGCATCTCGATAAAATTCAGAACTGTCCCTAGGTGAACGAGGATGAATAAATAAGAGAGCGTCATGACCGGATGAATTAGGTTCGAGAATTAATACCGAGTCAGGCACCGCGTCGCTACCGGTTATTCCAGTGAAATAGGAAAAGGCTGAATGCGGGCGAAATCTATAATCCGTATCATTGCTTCTGACTTTGTAACCGCCGGCAGGTATGACGATCCGCTTAGCCAGATATTTTTCAGATAACTTCTTAATTCTGATTGCACAATAGGGCAACACTTTACTAGGAAGGACCCCTTCAAGAGGGGTTGGCGCCCATCCAGTAGCCATGAAATCTGCTAATGGCTTGGGATTGGCAGCATCATATTTACGGCTGCCATCTTTTTCTTTCGTCATAGTTCTAGCCTAACTGCTCGCTTGAAATAGTTCTATTGCTCCGTCGAATTTGATATATTTCCTGGATGACTTCAGAGCTTTTTAAACAAATAAGGCAAATCCTAAATTCTGATACTAGAAGGGCGATTATTGGAATCGTAGGAAAACCAGCGGCTGGCAAATCAACTGTGGTGGAGCAAATCGCAAGTGAATTTAGTCCCGATTTAGTCTGCGTAATTCCAATGGATGGGTACCACTTAAGCAATGAGACTCTCATTGAATTAGGAAAACGTGACACAAAGGGCGCACCAGACACTTTTGACCCAGTGTCTTTGATTGCATTGTTGAAACGAGTAAAGAATGAGACCGAAGCAGAACACCCATTCCCAATTTTTCATCGCGAAATCGAAGCTTCAGTGCAAGACGAGGGTGTAGTTCGAAAATCGGCCAGAGTGATAGTGATCGAAGGGAACTATCTATTCTCAAGGGAGCATGGGTGGGATGGGCTTTTTGAACTACTTGATTACACGTGGTTCATTGAAGTCGATGATCAAATTCGCATTCCAAGATTAATCGCAAGGCATATCGAATTTGGGAAGACCCCAGAAGAAGCAGAGGCATGGGTTAGGCGTTCAGATGATTCAAACGCAAAATTTATTGACTCAACCGCTGGTCGAGCATCAAATATAATCAAATTTTAAGCGCACATATTTTGGTCTTTACATCACAGGAAATTCAGCTCCTGCCTGTCGAGGTACTCGGTAAATCATCTATCCAATACCCATAAAATCGCCATAATTATGAGAAGGTTCCCTGAAAAACATAAATAAGAAGTCGCTTAAGCTAGCCGAAATCACTTTTAGTAAGTTACAGTCCATACTTGCTAATGGATCACGGACGATGGGGGAAAGATGTTGCGAGACGGGATTATCAATGGCCAACTGGCTTCGGTCTTGGCACGTTTTCGACATGTGAATACACTTGCAATTGTTGACGGTCCCTTTCCTAGCTATCCAGGGGTTGAACTTGTCGACTTGGCTCTAATTAAAGGATTTCCATCAATCCCAGAAGTACTCGATGCGATATTGCCGCTAATGGATCTAACAGGCCTTTATCTTGCAAATGAATTTAGTGAAAAAGTTGATCCAATTACAGTAGAGAAATATAAGAAACATCATGCCGGAATCTCTACTATTTTAATTCCCCATGAGGAGTTCAAAATCAAGGTAGGGCAATCTTTAGCAATCATCCATACTGGAGACGCAGTTCCATATAGCAGTGTAATTTTAAAGTCTGGGTAAGGTTGAAGATGTTGAAGATAGGAATAAATAGGACTGGCGCGGTGCATAGGAAGCTGTTGATCCGCCCAGAGATTGCCCTAATTTCGATCGAGTCCAGCGTTAGGTAGATGGACTTGTGAGCCTGTAAACTTTCCCTACACTTGGAGACGTCGCATAGCCCGGTCGAGTGCGCCTCACTGCTAACGAGGTAAGGGGTTAAACCCTTCAAGAGTTCAAATCTCTTCGTCTCCGCCAGATTTAAAATAAGGAGAACTAGTGCCGAATTTCAAAGTAGCGATTGTCGGTGCTGGACCTGCTGGATATTTCGCAGCGCAAGCTCTACAAAATTCAGTAACTGAAGATTTAATATTTTCTATCGACATGATTGAACGCCTTCCAACCCCTTGGGGTTTGGTCCGTTCAGGAGT
>DFDL01000041.1:3813-6090 GCA_002367715.1 Actinobacteria bacterium UBA3028 | reverse complement strand
CTTGAAAAGACAGCAACCGAAGTATCGAGAATTGGAACTGCAAGTAGAAGTATCGGTGTTGCAAGAGATGCCCACATCACTTTGGTACCCGGCTCTAGGCGAATAGTTAAGGTTGCAATTAGAACGCCTAGAAATAGCGCACCGGCATCGCCCATGTAGATACGAGCTGGGCTCTTATTCCATAGAAGAAAGCCAATTGTTGCTCCTGCGGTTACGGCGGCGAGAGCAGCAATAAAAAATTGTTGGCCTTGGAAACCGAGAATAAATAGCGCAATTGAAGTGACTGCCACAGTGCCTGCGGCGCCACCATCGAGATTATCGAAGAAATTAATTGAATTACAGATACCTACTACCCAGATTGAGGTGATGAACGCATCAATTATTTTCGAGTTTGTTGGGGTTCCCACTGTGTTCTGGGAAATCAAGATCCAAGCTACGGCCAGCCCAGCCACGGTTTGGATTGCAAGGCGAGGGCCTGGTCGTAAGTTGCTTATGTCATCCCAGAGCCCAATGCCACCAAGAACAATCGCTGGCGCAAGGACTGAAGTAAGTAGCAAAATGTTTTTGCTTGAAAAACCATCAAAGATTACCGCGCCATAAGAGATTAGTGCGACACCTAAGATAATTGCTACGCCACCGAGATAAGGGACTGGCTCTTTGTGGGTCTTGTGGGCGGCATTTGGGGCATCATAAATTTTGTTCGTGATTGCAATCTTTCGCATCACTGGGGTCAAAAAACCTACGACAGCAAAGGTGGATACAAACAGCACGAAATATTGGAAGTTGCCAATTGCCATCTGTTATTTGTTTTTCTAATTAACCAGCAGAGCCAGATGGGCCAGATTTACGGCGAAACATCTTTGGGGCGTTGGCACCTGCTGCGGCATTTACCTTTGATCCCGAAGCCGGGCCACCTTTGACGCCTGAATTATTCTTGCCCTGCTTCTTGGCGAGCGCCTCTAACATCTTCGCCTTCGCATCAGCTTGTGCTTGATCTTTCTCATTCATTTGGTTGGCTCGACTCTCTCTATTGGTTGCGCCTTTGTTGTGAAGCTCTCTAAAAGTAACTTTACTTCTGATTCTTTATATCGATAGTGGCGACCTGCAGTCTTGATGATTGTAAGCCTGCCCTCACTCGCCCAGCGATTTATTGTCTTTGGCCCGACCCGAAATAACTTAGCAACTTCGGCCGCGGTCAATAAAACTTCTTGTTCGCCGATCATTGGGTAATCCTAACTCAATCAAGTTGCAGCTTCGAAGGCCGAAACCTTGCGCCATCTTGAAATTAAGCGCTCATATCCCACGCCCGCCTTTGCGCCATCACCGGTAGATAGGCCAGATAGCGAGAGTTGAATATCTTCAATTGAGGTATCGGCCTCAAGGCCAGATTCACCATCACTAATAAGTATCTGCTCGAGATATCCAGCTAGGCCGCCATAATCAACTTCGACTATTGATTCAGGATGAAAGAGCGTCATCCATTCGAGCAGATCTGCAATCTCTTCTTCGATTGGACCGTTGCCAAATGCTGAGACAACAGACTCGTGGGTAAAGATGCAACGATTTTTGGCATTTGTAATCGAGGTCCGCATATATGTGAAGGGGCCATCTTCAGATTGTCCACGCAAGCGATCTTCGGGTTGAAAGAGTGAGAACCAGCGAGGTGGCACCGTCCAAGTTTCAGTGATGATGTGTGGGACTTTATCTTCGATAATTTCTGAGTTTATATTTATTGCCTCTTCGATATTTTCTGGAACAAAGAATTTTGAAACTGGAAGTGGTACCGAGCTTTTGAAATCATCTAGCGCCGCCCAGACTCTTGCTGCAGTTGACCATGGGCAGATATAACGCTTGTCCTCCCATTCGAGAATGTGGGCGCCATCTGGTTTTAGTGCAGGTGGTTCAGTAATTATTGTGCGACGAAGTGCGCGATTTTGTTCATCGCGTCCAGTACTTGAAGTAATTGGGATTGACTCCCAGCGCAACGCCTCAGCTGGTGAGAATGCGGTGAGTGGTTCGTAGATGCGAAGTGATGCGACGTAAGGTGTTGGACGCATTACGCACGTGCGATGTAGTTGCCTTCGGCAAATGGATCTTCATTGTTCTCGCTCTGCTCTTGTGAAACTTCACCGTGAAGCTCTTTAGATAACCGCTCTAAATCCATTTCGGTGTTTGAATATTTCAAATCACGAGCTACTCGTGTGGCTTTTGCTTTTTGTCGGCCTCGCCCCATGCGCGTGACCTCCTTCTCGCTTTATAAGTTATGAGTTCTTCAGA